>NZ_JBQEMS010000032.1:0-61014 GCF_052044265.1 Sinorhizobium sp. 22678
GATCATGTCCCAGGGAGTGGTGTAGGTGGCGGCTGGGTCGCCGCGTTCTCCGGCATGGCCGGTATGATCAGCGCGCCACGGCTGGCAGGCTGATGAGCGGATCATCGCTCATCTGGCTGATGGTTTCCAGCGTCATGTATCTGGCGCGCTGCACAGCCCATTCGTCGTTCTGCTCGAGCAGGATCGCGCCGACGAGGCGGACGATGGCGTCATCATTGGGGAAGATGCCGACGACCTCGGTCCTGCGCTTGATTTCGCCGTTGAGGCGCTCGATCGGGTTGGTCGAGTGCAGCTTGGCGCGGTGCTCCTTCGGGAAGCTCATGTAGGCGAGAACGTCTTCTTCGGCATCATCCATGATGACGGCGAGCTTGGGCACCTTCGGCCGGATCTGGTCGGCGACGGCGCGCCATTGGGCGCTTGCGGCTTCCGGTGTCTCCTGGGCGAAGGCGGTGGCGATGAAGGCGGAGACGACACGGCGGCCGCTCTTGCCGGCGTGGGCGAGAACGTTGCGCATGAAGTGGACCCGGCAGCGCTGCCATGTGGCGCTGAGAACCTTGGTGACGGCCGCCTTGAGGCCCTCGTGCGCATCGGAGACGACCAGCTTGACGCCGCGCAGTCCGCGCCGGGTCAGCTTGCGCAGGAACTCGGTCCAGATCGGTTCGGCCTCCGAGGTGCCGACCTCCATGCCCAGCACCTCCCGGCGACCGTCGCTGTTGACACCGACGGCGATGATCACGGCGACGGAGACGATCCGGCCGCCGCGGCGGACCTTCAGGTAGGTGGCATCGATCCATAGATATGGCCAGTCACCCTCGATCGGCCGATCGAGGAAGGCCTTGACCTTGCCGTCGATCTCCTCGCACAGCCGGCTGACCTGGCTCTTGGAGATGCCACTCATGCCCATGGCCTTGACCAGATCGTCGACCGAGCGGGTCGAGATTCCCTGCACATAGGCTTCCTGGATGACCGCCGTCAGCGCCTTCTCGGCCATGCGCCGCGGCTCCAGGAAGCCCGGAAAGTAAGAGCCCTTCCTGAGCTTCGGAATGCGCAGCTCGACGGTTCCGGCGCGCGTCTCCCAATCCCGCTCGCGGTAGCCGTTGCGTTGGGCCGTCCGCAGCGGGTTCTTCTCACCATAGCCGGCACCGGTGGCGGCCCCCACCTCCAGCTCCATCAGCCGCTCGGCGGCAAAACCGATCATCTCGCGCAAAAGATCGGCGTCGGGGGACTTCTCCACGAGCGCACGCAGGTTCATCATGTCGTCGGTCATCGGTGGTTCCTTCGAATCAGGTTGGTGTCAGCAACCCGACCCTACCGGAGAACATCGATGACCACCGCTCCGCCGCCCGCTCACTACGGCGCTGTGAAGGGCGCGCTCGCGAGCGGCTTCGCTACCGCCGAGCTACACCACCTGTGGGGACACGACCAAAGGAGATGAAGGTTCTGCTTGGATCGACGCCTTGCGTGATGACCTCACCTCAGAAATGAAGAAGGTCGAGGAACTGCAGAAACACCGTGCAGCTACCGAGCGCGCCGCAACATCACGGATGCTGATCGAAGGCGTAGCGTTTTTCAGGGGGGCCCGGCGAGGCAATTCGCAAAGCGGCACCAAGACCGGGGGAGCTCGTTAATCCAGTCTGCCTAGCTGATCGAAGAAGAACGTCACTGCTCAAGCTCGCGCTTCGCCATCAACGCCACCGCCATGAGAGCTGCCGGCGTTCGCTGGATTTGGCCGTTGCCCCAGCCATTGTTACCCCGGAGGCTCCGGGGATGGCCTCTTTGAAGCTGCTTTAGCCATGCAGCCAATAACGGACGAGATGTTGATCGGATCACTGCTTATGTTCATCCGTGCCGTTAATTTTCGCGACTCGCGATCGCCGTTCTTCGGTTTACAATGCTCTTGCGCCGCAGGATTTACCCGGGCGCCCTGCGGAGGAGCTTCCGCTATTGCGCCCCTAGAGAGGAGATCGGTTAATGACCTCTCAGTTCCATGCAATCGATCCCAGGATTCTCACTCCGAGCGATATCGAATTGTTGCAGAGCCTGTTCGACGAGGAGATCAAAGCCAGAAGAATGACCTATGATTGCCCTGAGGCGGCCGATCTGGCAGCCAGGCTGATAGAGATTTATCAAAGTGGCGTCAGGAACAGGGCGAGCATACGCGAAATGCTCAAACCTGCAGCCTAGGGCGAACTAGGTTGCAAACGCAGTTAGGCCGCCCCTCGGCGCGTGTCGCCCTCCGAAGGCGGAATGAACACGACGGCCACACTTCTCGATCCACAGCGAGGGCAGCGAAGGCGACTGGCGAGCATCGCCAGCGGAAAGTCCCGTCCGCGCGTCGCGACCAGCGTCAGCATGTCGAGATCATAAGTCCAAGTGCACTGGCGAACGGATTTCATGCCTTCGCGGTTACCGAATGCACATCGCGCTTTGAGTTGCCAACCGAGGCTGAATGCATCGCCAATTGTCTCGACCATGGCGATGAGATAATGTAAGAACAAAAGAAGAACAATCAACCGATGCTCGAACTCCCCAAATTTGAGGAGGCGACCACAGGAGGTCGTCCTTTGAGTGACGAACTGGGCGCGAAGCCTCACTACGATCTCGGGCCGTACGTCCACGACTGCGAGCATCCGGGCTGCACCAGGTGGGGCAGCTTTGGCTTCGCCGTCGATCGGGCGGAGCCGCACTGGTTCTGCTCTGAGCATCAGCCGGAGTGGAAGTCGCGCCATGAGGCACAGCCCCGGCGTTGACTTGGAACCCAACACCCGCGGGGCCTATCCGGACGGTGTCGGGTATCTGCGGCTCGCGGAGCGAAGAACAGATCCTCGGCGCACGCTGCGCCGCGAGTGATCTTCGCATTTGGGTGAACCGAAGGGAAATGGCGGGCGGCCAGGTTCAGCAGCCAGAGCACCCTTGAAGAATTGCGGCCGAAGCTCAGATCTTCACGCTGTGGAACAAGAGCAACAATGGTAGGGAACTCGGCAGGCTTGACCGGATGTATAATCGGTACCGCATAGAAGTGGAATTTGATGAGCTATGGCATGCGGCGCGCCCGCATAGCGACATGACGAAGCGCGCAAGCCCGACAATGGAGGTGTTCCGGACAAGCCGGGCCGGTCATCCGCAACAACGCCCATGACCAGCGCGAACTGATGAACCTGACCGGGGGCATGCCCTCGCCGCCGACGGTTACGCCTGGGACGTGTAGTGTGGTTTCCGCCGCCATCGTCGTCACCCGGCCACTATTCTTGCCAGCCTTCGCCGAGCGCCTCTTTCGGTTGCTGGCCGTCAAGGTGCCGATTCCGATGACTTGTGTCCAAGTCCTTGTTCGAAGCGATATCTCAATATCTCGCGGACACGCCGCATCTCCAGTCTCTCCACAGGCATCCCGTTCCTTCTTCGTCACCTCGAAGGAAGAAACTTCACACCAGCAGAACACCCACGCCAGATGCTTTCCGATGGGGGCGGCATCATCTCGGAATCAGGGGGGCGGATTGCCGCTTTCGTCGGGCTGGTAAATCGGCAACGTCCTTCTGCAATCCGAGATCAGCTCTCTCACTTTTTACGGTTTTCCGATAACAGTGCCCACCATCCCGGCTATCCGCGTCTCTACGGCAGACAGATGCTGCATATCTCCGACCACCTCATATCCGAGCTGGTTAAATGCGACGAGGAGCCACGGCTTGAGTCTGAGGTCTGCAATTTCCGTGCCCATGCCTGAAAATAGATCGGGTCAAAATCGCAGCGCCCAATCGCATGACCGGTTTTGCGAGCCAGGCGTATCGGACCGGGGTTACCGGCCAAGTCCGCCGCAGTTCGTGACGTACGGCGCAAGCGGTCCAGCCCGCTTGCGCCTAAGGATGCCTATGGCGTTGATCTTGTTCAGACCGCCTGATGCAATCTAATATTGAACATAGGACCGCGACTGTAGCGGTCGAGCGCCTTTGCACCGGCGAGAACACCCAGATCGATCAGAGGCTCCAGCAGGATAACGCCCATATAGGCAACACCGAAGGAGCTGACGGCCGCGAGGTTTTCGACGCTGAAGCCGTGGCCATACAGGGCCCAGAAGGCGACCCAAGCAACAATACCACTCTGATAGGCCGTGGAAAGCGCCAAAGCTTGCCCGTATGTCAGGTCCACATACGCGGTCCGGGCCGGAATGATCCGCTCGGCGAACAGACTGACCGCCCAAAGGGGCACCAGCAATGTTGTTACGTTCATGCCATATTGCGGCAAATCAAAGGGTGCAAAGAAAAGCCCTTGAAGAAGCAGCCCGGCTGCAAGGCCGATCGCGGCGGCGCCTGCACCAAACAGTAGAAGAAGGGTTGATCCGAGGATAAGGTGGACTTCCGAGACGCCTACAGGATGGTGCGGCAGAACTTCGAAAAAGCAGAAGACCAAAGCCGTTGTGACGACACTGCGTAACGCGAGCGCGCCCGCACCACCGTCGCTGCGAATACTGTCAGTCGCCAACTTGGCGGTGAGCCCGAACGCCCCTGCGGCAGTGGCATAACTCAACATAATTTTGGCGCCGTCCACGACGCCCGGTTCGATATGCATGTGCTCTCCTTTCCGCACCCACCGTGCGGCATGGCAGTTGTTGAGGCGTAGCGCCCAAATCTGATGGCAGGTCTCCTGGCTTGCGGGTCGTAGCTTGGTCCGCCTTATCAGCCGATCCACGGCCAATGGCATCTCTGGACTTTGCTCGCCGCTCACAGTTGCGGGGGCAGCCACGGTTTTGGCCCCCTAGGGGTCGTCCTCACCGTATTCCCTTTTCATCCGCCTTCCCTCCAGTCGGGCGGAACCATCATCTGAACTGTTATGCTCGCGCCGGCCAAAACACAATGAAGAACGTTCGAAAGCCAGTGCTGTCAAAGGTCCCGCATTTGTCCGCTGGGCTATCCGTTCTCCACCTTGCGCCGAAAGATGATCACGCTCTGCTTAAGTCCGAAAGAAGTGCAAGAGCCTAGAAGCGGCTGCAAAAGCCTAAGTGCGCGAGCATCAGAAATTCTCCGGCATCGTCTGAACATTTCAAATCACGGCGACTCGATTGCCGGCAGCTCTTCGACGCTCGGCTGAGGTCTCGCGCCGGCTAGCGCCTTCACCAGTTCGGCCTTGGAATAGGTCCACACGACCGAGCGCCAGGCGAAGAGCGCGTCTGGCGAGATCCGTGCAGATTCAAGCGGGCTAAGCCACACTGCTTAATGGCGGCCGGCGCTCGTCCAGCCTAAACTGACATTGGTCGCTCTAGCCCCTCGCAGGCGGCCGGGAGGCTCGTCACCGGCCGCAGCCCTTGACGAGCCTCGCCATCGATCCACATTGATGGAAATGGGACTGAGACATGGACGATAGCGAACCGAAATGCGCCGGCCGAAACGAGCCGGCTTCTGGCCTCTCGGATATCGCGGCGCACTGCGCGGCTTCAAATTTGATGGACTTTGCAGCGCAGCTCGCAGGCCTAGCCGAGGACCTCAAAGCCCTAGCAGCAAGGCCTATCAAGCCCATACCGGCGCTTGCCGACCCCGACGATCAGCATGAAGGCGAATTCCCCGGCATCATCTAAAAGTCGAGCCCCAAGACAGTAACGCGGCAACAAGCACGTACATGGTAGCTCATCCCCGAACATGAGCTCAGCGGTTCCTATAGGCAACCTGTCATAGGGGTGCTGGGGCTGGGGGCCTGAAGTGACGAAGTAAGATTGGCGGGTACATCCAGCGTCACGCCATCGACGGCAAGACGTGGGGTGGTGACGCCGAATTATCTTATGTCCGATCATACTCGACCGAGGGAGAACGGATGACGGCCGCGGTAACCACAAGCCGCCATACGACGCACAACGGCATCACGTCGGTTTCGGAGTTGATAAGTTCACCATAAATCTCGATGGCAGCGTTTCCGGAGACAGCATCTTGGCCAAGAGACGTCGCCGCAACCACCTGGCATCAACTGCAGATCTTCTCGCGCCAGCGACCCGTCGCAGCCATCAGGATCAGGCAATAAGTATTACTTAGTTAGTTCTTGCTTAATTAGACTTAAGTAGCATAGTCTGACCTCCTTCGCTTTGGGAGGAGCAAGATGGTAGAACGCGTTGAAGCCGATAAGATTTCCAAGCAAACTTCTACTAAGGTATGGAACATTCACGTTTTTTGCCGGCGGGAACGCTTGCCTCACGAGGAGGAAAAGCGCCTGACCAGCCTTTTTGGCGATTTCGCTGAGGCTTCGGAGTTGCTTCACAATGTCAAGCGTGCGCCGAGGTGGCGGTACTGAGGTATTAGTGACCACTAGGCGTGCGCGTCGACCAGCCCGACATGCTCGTTAAAGTCCGTAGCCCCAAGCGAACCTTCATCCATGACTGGGAGCGCATTGTCGCTGGGTCGTTTAACCTTCGAACCCCTGCCCGCTGGCCGCGCGGGAGGTGGACATCGTACTTCATAGGCGGTGCTGCGTCGCGGCTTGGGAATGAACCGCCCCGAGTGCCATGGGAAATTCTGATCATGAGGTCCTTCCTTTGGGAGTTGTGCACTTGTGAACTTTTCCAACTCCCGGCAGACAGTGGGAAACACGTTTGTAAACGAGACCCACTCCACGTATTGCGGCACCCTTTTGGGAGTCCGGGAGTCGTTGGTGGTCTGGCCGGGTGCGGCCGTTTCCGGGTGGCTGCATTTTTCCGCAATGAATTCATGTCCAGGATACCGGACCCGGAGGTCCGCAAGGTGAGCCGTCTCTCGACGAGGGTTGAGAGGCGTTTCGTGGATATTCCCGATGCGCGCCTAAGCCTTGACCGGGGGGCTTGGATGCCTCAAGACATCGCCCGGATCTCATTCGGCCTGTTCTTCGCCTAAGTTGCCGAAAATCATTGCCGGGCGTATCTCTCACCCGAGGAGCTCAAGCACCTCGGGGAACCGCGGATGACTACGGATCGAATCGAGATCCGAGTCGTATTTTACCCACCTCTTTGTTTCATGGGTGGCCCCCGGGAGAAGCTCGACTAGCAAGTCGATCGCCCGATCAGGTTCGCCCTGAAGCGCGTAAAAGCAAGCCACGTTATATTTGGCCAGGCGATCGTCGGGATCGATCGCCAAAGCTCGTCCCGCCCATTCCTTAGCGCGATCAAGCTCACCAAGTGCCGCAAGCCCCACAGCCCCCAAATAGGCGGGTCTTGGATTTTCCGGACGCATCATGAGCTCACGTTCGGCGCGCGCGACGCCTTCCCGCGCCGCGGTATTCATTTCCTGCTCGCGCCCGAGGGTACGGAGAACGTTAATGAGCACAAGTAAGGCCTGGTAATCGTTAGGTTTGATGTCTGCGGCGCGCTGGAAAAGCCTGGCCGCTTCGTCCAGTTTACCTTGGGTGAAGCAAGCGCGGGCATAGAAATAATGGGCCTCAAACAGATCGGGATCGAGGGCGATGGCCTGATCGAACTCCGCCATGGCTTCCGAATGTCGCTCGCGAAGCGACAGGGCGAGGCCAAGTGAAGCGTGCGCTTCTGCGAGACCGCTCTCAAGATCCAGCGCCTTTGCGCTGGTGGCCAAAATTCCGTCGATCGACACGTCAGCGTTGTAGTGAAGGAAGAGGAAAGAGTCGCAATCGGCAATTCCGGCGTAGGCCCGCGCATAAAGCGGGTCGAGTGCGACCGCCATGGCGAACATACGTTTCGCCAGAACGTAATGCGACTTTGAGTGCCAGTGCAGGAATTGCCGTCCTCTAAGGTAATACGCATAGGCCTCGAAGTTCCCGGTAGGCACTCGACCGATGTCCTTTTTCTCCTCCGGAAGCAGCTTGACCTTCAAGTGGTCCACAATGGTATGGGTGATCTCGTCTTGAAGGGCGAAGATTTCGGTGAGGTCCCAGTCATAGCGATCGGCCCAGAGATGACCACCGCCCTTGCCCTCGACGAGTTGCGCAGTGACGCGCACACGCGAGCCGACCCTACGCACGCTTCCTTCCAGGATATAGCCAACCCTGAGATCTTGGCTCACCTGCTGCACCTTCACCGGCTTGTTCTTGTAGGTATATACCGTATTGCGGGCGACAACGAACAGGCCGGAGATTTTCGACAGGTCGGTGATGATGTCCTCCGTGATCCCGTCGCTGAAATATTCTTGCTCAGGGTCACCGCTTATATTGTTGAAGGGCAGCACCGCGATGGACGGCTTCTCGATCTCCCAAGGGTCTTGGCTGCCTGTATCCGAGCCGACCGTTTCTTGAGCCGCCGGGAAATCCAGAGAAATGCTGTAGGCGCGCACTGGCCGGTCGATGTTCTTGAGCGCCTGCTCGCCCATGTCCTCAAATCGAAGATCCAGCCTGTTGCCAACGTTATCTCGCACGGCCGCAGATACGGCGATACCGCCCGGCGCCGCAATTTTTTCGAGGCGCACAGCCACGTTGACGCCGTCCCCGAAAATGTCATCGCTTTCAACGATCACGTCGCCAAGATTGATGCCCATGCGAAGCTCGATGCGGCTTGGCCGCGGCACATCCGCATTGCGCTCTAGCATACACCGCTGCACCGTGGCAGCGCAGGTGACTGCATTCACGACGCTTGGGAACTCCGCCAGGAATCCATCGCCGGTGAGCTTGACGATACGCCCCTCATACTCGGCGATCTTGGGGTCGATTAGGTCCTTTCGGTGCGATTTCCATGCCGCATGAGTACCTGCCTCATCCCGGGCCATGAGGCGGCTATAGGTCACTACGTCTGCGGCAAGGATGGCCGTCAGACGTCTGTGCACGGTCGGATCGTCCATGTGACCACCCAGTTTTCGTGTACTGCCACGCTCGGGGTGCCATGTCCCAGGCCAAAGGCGATTATACTCCAGCGGCTAGTGAATGTCTCTGTCAGGCGAGCCGAAAACGGTCGAACTTGCGCTTCAATCAGCCAAGCCGCGCAACAGAAATGACGTGCGCCTCTTAGCTCTTCGCACCTCGTACGCAATGATAGACGCGCTGGAACGATTGAGAGGGAACTCGGTTAGGCCCCCGAAAAGAACAGGAATATCAACATGGCCGCGACATGGGATGAATGCGTAATCGTCGAAATTCCCAATCTCGATGGTGTCCAGATCGTGTGGTCGCCCACGTGTGCAGCTCGCCTGCTTAGCGAAAACTGGCCGAAAATGGACGGAAGCACATACGCTGCTGCTTTGAACGCCTGCACAGACGCGATGCTTGGTGCCGCCCCTGCCGCGCCGGCACGAGACGCTTTCATAGCAGCGATTGAAGAGGCGAAGCTCAAGACCTTCAGCTGAGGTCACGCGGGTCCCACCCTTTGCAGAGAGCTGCGACGGCACGAACATGGCGACACAGCTTGTTCGGCCCTCTATCATGGCTCGAGCGCTCCGATCTTGGGCCGCGGGCTCGACCTTCGCGCTCCTGGCTCCAGCCCCTCGATGATGGCGACGTCGCTCTATGCTGCCTACTGCGCATCGTTAGAGGGTCGCACTCTACGTCGCAATCACCCGTCTTCGCGGCTGCTGTAAACTCTCGAGCGAATGATCGATGTGCGCAGGCGCACCAATCGATCGGCCTTGCCAGAACAGGCAAAGCCGAGCGGCCATAAGCCGCGCGGCTGCATCGGCAGCTTCCGAGGTCTCAATCACACGTCTGCCGATCGGATCGCTGACCCTGCCATGTGCACATTACATGCAAATGGAACGGCTTCTGCAGATTGGAATCTCGCTGACTGGATCAGTCGGCTCGGACCGTGGCCTTGCCTTCCTCTACCAGCCGTGTCGCCGCGTCTTCGATGGATATCCGCTCGAAGGCGAGCTCGTCGGCAATCGGGCGCAGCACGCGCTGGTCGAATTCGGTCGATCCGAGCGGCGCCGGCGACGGATAGCCGCCCACCTGATCCTTGAGGGCATTGATGTATTTCACCGTTTCCGTCTCCGTGGGGTTGAGCGAAGGCAGGATGGCTTCGCGAACCGTCGGCGACATGGGTACGCCGCGCTCGACGCCGAGGATCTTGCCGGCCGCGACATCATTGACGAAGAAGTTGATGAATTTGGCGGCCGCTTCCCCGTTTTCCGTCGACGCGCCGATGCTCCAGATCAGCGCCGGGCGATAGTAATGGCCGGAGGGGCCGCCCTTTTCGGCGCGTGGCAGCATGCCGATACCGAGCTTGCTTTTCATGATGAGCTGGTAGCCGACCATCTGGTTGGAATAGGCCATGCCCATGGCCGAGTAACCGAGCGCCAGGCAATTGGTGTCGATCGTGTTCTGGTCGAGCGTCTGGATATCGGCGCCGACGGTGCCGCCGCGCTTGCGCAGTTCCTCCCAATAGGCATACCACTCCTTCGCCTCCTCAATGCTGAAGCCAAGGCCGGTATCGGTGTAGAGGCTGCTGCCACGCTGGCGGAGCCAGGCGTCGAAAACATAGGCATAGCGGGCTCCATAGGGCCCGCCCCGGACATTCTTCTTGCCGGCCGCCTTGGTCATCTCGACGGCGATGTCGGCATATTCCGCCCAGGTGGTGTCGATCCCGGGCGGCGTGATGCCGGCTTTGGCGAAGGCATCGGCGTCGTAGAACAGCGCGAAGGAATTGAGACCAAGGCCGATACCCCAGAGCTTTCCGTCCACCGTGGTCAGCTTCAGCACGTCCTTGCCGAAGGCGTCGACGTCGAGCGCCGAAGAGATGAAGGGATCGAGCGCCATGCAGGCGCCGCGCTTGGAATAATCGGAAATCGTGCTGGGCTCGAGCTGGAAGATATCGGCAATGGCGCGGCCGGCCATCTGCGTGGCGAGCTTCGTCCAGTACCCGTCTCCGCTCAAGCTCTCGCCGACGATCCTGATATCCGGGTTCTTCTCCTCGAAAAGCTTGGCGACCGCCAATGTCCGTTTCGAGCGGTCGTTCGATCCCCACCACATCGCGCGCAACTGCACGCTTTCGGCGGCAAAGCTGGAACGGGAACCGAAGGCGATACCCGTCGCCGCGCCAGCCGCGCCGACCATGAAACCGCGTCTGTTGAGTAGCATGCCAGTCCTCCCCTGTGCTGCCCTGCCCGGCGCTCTCCTCCGGCGCCTGCAGGTTTCGATCAGCGCAAGAGCTTATGCAAAAATCGTCCATGCGCAATATTTCTTTTCGATCTTGCAAATTTGCGTTGATTGCGCAATGTTTGCACCATGATCGAAAGACCCTCCCGAAGACTCCGTCAAGCCGACATTGCCGCACACGCAGGCGTTTCCGTCTCCACCGTCTCACGCGTCCTCGCGAATGAGCCCGGCATCAGCGAGGATGTTCGGGTGCAGATCCTCAAGGTCGCCAGCGACCTCGGCTACCCTCTCAAAGCCAGTGCCGCGGCAGGCCCTCGCACGCTGGCGCTTATCGCAAGCAACGGCGTTACCGGCAATCTGAGCGCATTTTACCAGGGCATTGTCGATGGCCTGCGCTCCGAGGCGGCCGAGCAGGGCATGTCCTTCGACATCCGCCTCGTAAACGAGGCGAAGGCGACGCCGCAAGCCGTTGGCGGACATATGCAATCGGTCGGTGCGCAGGGGCTTTTCCTGGTCGGCATAGATCCCTGCGAGGCTCTTGCGGAATGGCTCGTGGAAAGCCGTACCCCCATCGTCCTCGTCAACGGCGTCGATCCGCAATTGCGCTTCGACGGTGTCTCGCCACCGAACTTCTTCGGCGCCTTCGCGGCGACGCGGATGCTCCTGGATGCCGGCCACCGGCGTATCCTCCACCTGACCGGATCGCATCGGCATACGATCCGCGAGCGCGTGCGCGGCTTCGAAGCGGCCGTCGCCTCCGTGCATGGCGGCGATGCGCGTGTCGTCCGCCTGCCGTTCGCGAACAACTCCAGCGCCGAAGCCCACGCGGCAACGCTCGCCGCTCTTGCCGAGGACGAGGGTTTCACCGCGGCTTTCTGCATGAACGACTTCATCGCGGTGGGCGTTCTCGAGGCGGTGACCGAACTCGGCCGGCGCGTGCCGGACGATTTCGCGATCATCGGTTTCGACGATCTGCCGTGCGCCGACATGGCCAATCCGCGCCTATCGACCATGCGCGTCGACCGCGCAGCGCTCGGCCGCGAAGCGGTCGCCATGATGCAGTTTCGCTTCCGTCATCCGGACGTGCCCGCCCGGCATGTCACTCACGCCGTCGTCCCGGTGCCCGGCGGCACAATTGCCTCGAAAGACACCCCATGACCTATGATCCCGCCAGCGCCAACCCGCTTGCCGGAAATCCGCTCGAGACACGCGGCGACATGCAGCGCGCGCTGCTCGATCTCTTCGATCCGCTGGTCCCCTGTTTCTCCAGAGGAAATGCGCGGGTCCGTCTCGACGCCGCCGCGGCTCATTTCGACCGGGCCGCTGCCGATCTGGAAGGCTTTGCGCGGCCTCTCTGGGGTCTTGCTCCCTTTGCCGCAGGCGGCGGAAGTTTCGCGCATTGGGACCGTTATGCGGAAGGGATCGCCAACGGCACCGACCCTGAACATCCGGAATATTGGGGACAAGTGAACGGCCGGGACCAGCGCATGGTGGAGCTTGCCGCCCTCGGCTTCGCCCTGGCGCTGGCGCCGGAGAAACTGTGGGATCCCTTGAGCGGGCGTGCAAGAGACAATCTCGTCGCTTATCTCCTCCATGCCCGCAAGTTCGACTACGCCGACAATAACTGGAAGTTCTTTCGCGTTTTCGTCGACATCGCTCTCGATCGCCTCGGCATCGAGCACGATCGCAGCCTGACAAAGGCCTATCTCGCCGAACTGGACGGCTTCTATATCGGGGACGGCTGGTATCGCGACGGCAATGTGCGGCGCGTCGACCACTACATCGCCTTTGCCATGCACTTCTACGGGCTGATCTATGCGCGCCTCGTCGAAGACGACCATGCGAAACGATATCGCGAGCGGGCGGTCGCCTTCGCCCGGAATTTCCGCCACTGGTTCGCCGAAGACGGAGCGACCCTCCCCTTCGGCCGTAGTCTCACCTATCGCTTCGCCTGTGCCGGCTTCTGGGCAGCACTGGCCTTTGCCGACCTCGAAGCGCTGCCCTGGAGCGAGATCAAGGGGCTCTGCCTCCGCCACCTCAGATGGTGGGCAGACAAGCCGATAGCGGATCGGGACGGCGTTCTCTCCATCGGCTACGGCTATCCGAACCTCCTGATGTCGGAAAACTACAATTCGGCCGGTTCGCCCTATTGGGCCTTCAAGGCTTTCCTGCCGCTTGGCGTCGGCGAAGACCATCCCTTCTGGACGAGCGCGGAAGAACCGCTGCGGCCGCTGGCCGGGCCGATTGCCCTTCGCCATCCGGGCATGGTCATGATGCCGGTTGGAGGGGACGTGGTGGCGCTTTCCTCCGGCCAGGAAAACCGCCAGATGCGCTTCGGCTCGGAGAAATATGCGAAATTCGCCTATTCGACGCGATACGCCTTCAGCGTCGAGAGCGACGAACGGGCATTTGCCGGCGGCGCCTTCGATTCGATGCTGGCATTCAGCGACGACGGCATTCATTACCGGGTGCGCGAGGCCAATGAGGTGGTGCGGCTTGCGGACGATGTGCTGTTTTCAAAATGGTCCCCCTGGCCGGACGTCGTTGTCGAGACGTGGCTTGTTCCCGCTTCGCCCTGGCACGTGCGCGTGCACCGGATCACGACGCCCCGGCCCTTGCAGACTGCTGAAGGCGGCTTCGCCATTCCCCGACGGGATTTTGAGGCCGACACGCTCGCCGCCGCGGAAGCGACGGCCCACGCAATCGGCGCGGAAGATTTCAGCGGGATCCGCGATCTCGGCTCGACCGTGCCGCGCGAAGGCCTGGTCCAGAAGGCGCCGCCCAACACCAATCTGATTGCCGCAAAGACACTGGTGCCGCAGTTGCGGGCCAAAATCCCCAGCGGGGAAACGATATTCGCCTGCGCCGTGCTCGCAGCCCGCAACACTTCCGCCGTCGCCGAAGACTGGTCCAACCCGCCGGCGATGCCCGATATGGAGGCGCTCGACGCGCTCAGGGCGGAAGGCTTGACCGTCAGCGCCATGCAAGCGCCCGGATCGATGCCATGACCCTCCCGACCGTCGTCTTTGCGATGCAGCCGGAAAGGACGCGTTATGTTCTGACGCCTGAGCTTTTCGCGCGGCTCGGCGCCTTCGCCCGAATACCGGATCAGCGCCCGGTGACGGAGTTCGCCGATGAGCGGTCGCAGCGATTGCTGGCGGAGGCAGAGGTCCTGGTGACCGGCTGGGGCGCGCCGTTTATCGATGCGGCCGTCCTCGCCCGGGCGCCGCGCCTTCGCCTCATCGTCCATGCCGCCGGCACGATCAAGGGGCTCGTCGGCGAGAGCGTGTTCGATGCTGGGGTCAAGGTTAGCCACGCGGCGGAGGCCAATGCCGTGCCGGTCGCCGAGTTTACCCTCGCAGCGATTATTTTCGCGGGCAAGCAGGTGTTCCGCTTCCGCGAGGTCTATGCGGCCGACCGCGGGCGCGAGCGCACCCAGATTCTTCAGGGCGAAGCGATCGGAAATCATCGCCGCACCGTAGGGATCGTCGGGGCGTCGCGGATCGGACGACGCGTAATCGAACTGCTGTATCTCCTCGACTATCGATTGCTGCTCTATGATCCGCTGGTCAGCGACGCCGAAGCCATGGCTCTCAAGGCAGAGAAGGTCGATCTCGATACGTTGATGGCCCGGTCCGATATCGTGTCGCTGCACGCGCCGCTGCTGCCCGAAACCCGGCACATGATCGACAATCGCCAACTCGCCCTCATGAAGGACGGCGCGACGCTGATCAACACGGCGCGCGGTGCGTTGGTGGATGAGACGGCACTCATCGAAAAACTGCAGTCGGGCGCGATCAATGCCGTGATCGACGTTACCGACCCCGAAATCCCCGACGAAAACTCACCGCTTTACGACCTGCCGAACGTATTTCTGACGCCGCATATTGCGGGCGCCATCGGTTTGGAACGCACGCGCCTCGGGGAAATGGCGGTCGATGAAGTGGCGCGGTTCCTCGAAGGCAGTCCGCTCCTGTTCGAGGTCCGCAAGCGGGATCTGGGGCGCATGGCATGAACGCTTTCGAACCGGCTCTCTGCACGGTCACTTTCCGCAAGCTGCCCGCCGGCGAAATCGTCGCGCTCGCAACGAAGGCGCGGCTCGCCGCCGTCGAATGGGCGGCAGACGCCCATGTTCCTCCGGGCGACACGGCCACCGCCCGCACGGTCCGGCGCCTGTGTGAAAGCGCGGGCCTCAAGACCTCCTACGGCTCCTATGTCTCGCCACCGTCAGACGACTTTTCCGCCCTCGAGCCCGCACTGGCAACGGCGGTCGCGCTTGGTGCCTCCAACATCCGCATCTGGCCGGGCACGCGTCAGCGCGATTCGCGGGATTACAGCGCCCATGAACGGCGCGCCGCGGCGGATGCGATCCGCGACATGGCCGCGGAAGCTGCCCGGCATGGCGTCACGGTCTCGCTCGAATATCACCCAAACACCCTGACGGACGAGACCGGGTCGGCGCTCACCCTGATCGAGGCGGTCGCGCACCCGAATGTCTATCTCTACTGGCAGCCGCGGCCCGGGCTCCCGCTCGATGAGGCCCTCTCGGAGATCGCTCGCATCGGCGAGCACATTTCGCATCTCCATGTCTTCGCCTGGGATGGCGACCGCAACCGCTTCCCGCTGGCATCCGCCGCCGACTACTGGCGAGCCGTGCTGGCCGCCATGCCGTCGTCGCGCTGGACCGGCCGGCGTTTTGCCATGCTTGAATTCGTGGCGGGAGACGATCCGGCGGCATTTCTGGCGGATGCGGCGACACTGAGACAAATTCTGAAGATGGAGTTTCCGCCAGGCGCTTCTGCCATTTCAGACGAAGAATGACTGCTTTTTCGACGGCCATCTGTGTGGCGGCGTAGCTTGAAGCGACGAAGTGCCAGTCTACCCCTTCACGTATCCGAGGCCTTCCACGGGCCAAAAGGTTTCTGAAGCCGGCTGTGGACGCCATTCATGTGGCGGCGGTCCCACAAACACAGCCGCGATTTTGCTCTTGGGCATCAGCGCGACCACCACCACTGCCTTTTTCTATGCGGCTGGTGGCGAGGCGGAAAAATGACCTTGCGCACTGGATCGGCCTCGTCGCTCCACACCAGTTCGAACCCAATCCCGCAAAGTTCCATGGCGTTGATTTGTTCAATGAAACCAGCCTGCATATACAGGTTGGATGCGCGGTATGGCAGTTTGAAGATGAGGGAATTCCCGATAACCTCCTGGTGAAAAACATAACCCTCGATGTTTAGTATATCGCCATCGTCGAAGCGTATGATTTCCGAATGACCTTCATCTAATGCGTCCAAGACAGTCGTTGCGTTAAATAGCTCCAATCCATTGCCGCCCTTCAGGGGCAAGAACTCGCCGTATGGCGTCATGATGTCGCGCAGGCCTTCGGCAGCGGCGGCGCGAAGGATGAGGACATGCGACCCATACCAGGGAAAATCAGAATATCCCCGCGGCGTACCCTCATCATCCTCAGTGAGGAGGTCCATGCGGATAGACACCCAGTGGGGCTGGCACTGTCCGCGAAGGTCCGATAGCACGTGATTATCCTCGAGAACCTTCGGGAGAGCCCATTCCTGCCCGTCGGCGAGGATTAACTCATAAATTCTCATCATATCACCGCTTTAGGTGTTAGGCAGATCACGTCATTAGCAGAACTTCGATCACAGTACACCGAAGTGCAGGGGGCCGGCCCTTGTCGGCTACTCACCAATCAATTATGCGGCGGGCGGCAAGTCCCCCCGCAATGGCCAAGATTGCCACCGCCGTCGTGTACCAGGTTGCGACGAAAAGCGGGGAGTCGTCCGTGCAATGCCAGGCATAGAAGGCCGCCGCAATGCCACCGGCAGTCAATCCGGCAGCTGCGCCCGAAAGCACGGGATGGGAAGAAGCCCCGTGGCGCAGCGCAAGCAGCAGCAGAGCGAGGGGCCCGATGCCGATCAGCGGGATGAAGGTCAGGCACACGAGACTGTTCGTTCCGACGAGCCTCGCTGCCCATGTGCTCTCCGGCACGGCAATGAGCTCGGCGAGGACCGCCATCGCGATCAGCGCCGGAGCGACGATCAGCGTGGGCAGCACGTCGCGCGGCTCGGTTTCCGGCCGCGACAGCGCGCGCAGTGCCCTGTGGGAGCTCAGGGCAAGCACGACTGCCACCACAATCTTGAACGGGAAGCGCAGCGTCTGCATTGCGCCTGCAAAATCCGGCCTGGGCCCGAGAAGTACGAAGAAGACGCCAGCAGCGACGGCGATGGCGATGACAGCGGCTCCCGTCCAGACGACAGTCATCGGCATTCCGCTTCGCTGGTTGTCCGCTGCCAGGGCCTTGATGAGTTCCTGCGTTTCCATATCACTTCCGTCCAAATCGCCTGGCAATGGCAGCAAGGCCGCGGTGGAGCGCGACGCGAACTGCAGTTTCGTTCATATCGAGGCTTCTTGCGGCCTCGGCGATCGTGCGTCCCTCGACCGATATAGCCGTCACCACAGAGCGTTGGCCGGGCGTCAGCACCTCGAGCGCGCGGCCAATCTCCCAGTCCCTGGCGGTTTCCGCCTCTTCTGTCGCGAGAATGCCCTCAACGTCACTAAGTCGCACGCGAGCATAGTGGCCATGTCGTCGCAAGGCATCGACGAGCTTGTGCCTCGCGATTGCAAAGAGCCAAGGCTTCACGGGTCCGTCGGTCCGCCAGGTATGGCGCTTTAGATGGACCGCCAGCAGTGTCTCCTGGACGATGTCCTCGGGATCGAGGCCGACAGACGCTGCTCTCCGGCGCGCCCAGATGCGAACAAGGGCAGCCGCATTCTGCAGGAAATCGCTGTAGGCCTTCTCGTCGCCACCGAGCGCCGTGCGAAGGAGCCGGGCGAGATCGCCGTCGTCCGCGCCGTTCACCTGCACTTCCTCCCAATTCGCCGACTCTAGCTACTTGTTACATGCCCGGGCAGCAAAAGTTTGCCGCAGCTGGGCCGCGGGAGCGGAAACATTCGTCTTTCTTAGTCTTCCCAAATTCGCCGTAAATTTCAAATGGCGCGATACTCACGAAAGCGTGTAACCGCCAAATGTAACATCGCTCCCGGCGGCTGCGAATGACGGACTGTGCGCCGAAGCGAAGGTGCATGCAGCAACGATGGAGAGAAGAATCATGTCTACCAGAAGTTCGATCAATGCGGCCATGCTTGCCGGCGCTGTGGCGACCGCGCTGTCGTCGCTTGCAAACGCCGCGCCGCTTTCGCAGGCCGAGGTCAAGGCTGCGATGGATGCAGGCAAGGAGAAGTGCTACGGCGTGGCGCTCAAGGGCCAGAATGATTGCGCTGCCGGCCCGGGCACGACCTGTCAGGCCACGTCGACTGTCGACTACCAGGGCAACGCCTGGAAATTCGTCGACGGCGGCACCTGCACGACAATGGAGCTGCCGGGTGATCGCAATGGCTCGCCTGAACCGCTGACGCGCGACCTGCCGTCTTAATCGCAACGATGAGCCGGAAAGTGGAGGCGACAGTGACGGAACTGGCAATTCACGCGGATCGCGCTCAGCCGGGAATTCCTCGCTTTCCGGCGCATCCGGTCGATGGGCTGGCTGGCACCAGCTTCAAGCACCAGCATCTGCCGGCCATCCTCGCTGAGAACGAGCGGACTGGCGGGTTTTTCGAAGTTCATGCGGAAAACTACATGGGAGCAGGCGGCCCTCCGCATGCCGCACTCATGAAAATACGCGAGGACTATCCAGTCTCGCTTCACGGTGTGTGCATGTCGATCGGTGGGCCGCAGCCATTGGACAAGGCCCATCTCGGCCGCTTCGCTGCCCTCGTCAGGCGATACGAGCCGGCGCTCGTCTCGGAACATCTGGCGTGGTCGACGCACGACACGACCTACTACAACGATCTTTTGCCCCTGCCCTACACAGAGGCAAGCTTGCAGCGGGTCGCAGATCACATCGACGAGGTACAGGAGGTGATCGGACGACCGCTCTTACTGGAAAATCCCTCCAGCTACCTGCTCTTCAAGGAATCGACGATGAGCGAAACGGAGTTCATGCGGGGACTGGTGAGACGCACGGGATGCGGCCTGTTGCTCGACATCAACAATGTCTTCGTCTCGGCCACCAATCATGGCTTTTCCGCCCTAGACTATCTGTCCGACTTCCCCATGGCCCCTGTCGGCGAGATTCACCTCGCCGGCCATACGGAGCAGCAGGATGATGAAGGCGATCTCCTGCTGATCGACAGCCACGACGGGCCGGTAGCCGACGCGGTGTGGAAGCTCTTCGACGCGGTGATCGCGCTACGTGGCCCGATACCGACGTTGATCGAATGGGATAGCGCGATACCGGACTGGCCAGTATTGAAGCGTGAGGCGCAGGCCGCCCAAATGCTCATGGACCGCCATGCTGCGGGCCTCCGACAGGAGGTGTTGCATGCGCAAGGTTAGGGACTGTTTCCGAGAGCCGGCCGACGAGCTCGACTATCCAGCCCAGTTCGTGGCCGGGCTACTCGATCCCGCTCGTCCAACCCCGACGCTCCTCACGGGCCCGCACGGCAAGGCAGCCGACAGGCGCTTCAATGTCTACCGCAACAATGTGACGGTAAGCCTCATCGAGGCGCTCGCTGCCACGTTCCCAGCGACGAGGCGCATCACGGGCGAAGCGTTCTTCCGGGCCATGGCCCGGTTCCATATCCGCGAGACGCCACCGAAATCGCCGCTCCTCTTCGAATATGGCCGGAATTTTCCCGATTTCATAGAACGCTACGCATATGCCAGGCCAATGCCGTGGCTGGCCGACATCGCACGGATCGAGCGGGCCTGGCTCGACGCCTATCATGCGGCAGACGCAGCCGTCCTGCTGCCGCACGTGCTAGCGGCGGCACAGCCCGCTGACCTCGCCGACCTGGTCTTCGAAGCCCACCCGGCGACCGGCGTCGTCCGCTCCGCCTATCCAGCAGTGACGGTGTTCTCGGCAAATCACGGGGATGGTCCGGTTGGGCGCATCGAGGCTAGTGCGCCGGAAACCGCGTTGATTACGCGGCCGTCGCTCGAGGTGGAGGTCCGCGCTCTTCCGCCGGGGGCCGATATCTTCGTCGGCAGTCTCCTTGAAGGCGAACCATTCGGACGTGCCGCGGTTGCGGGGCACGCTTGCTGCCCACACTTCGATCTCGCGACCGCCATCAGGGTGATGCTCGAGGCCGGCGCTTTTGCAGCTGTCCGCCATGGAGGGTGAAAAATGACCTCGTTACGAACCTTCCTCGACAGACACGGAAACTGGAAAGCGAGAGGTTGTGCGGCCAAGATCGATCGCATGATCGCCGCCATCGCCCCGGCATGGCTCGCCCAACTCACCTTGCGCTTGGCCCTTGCCGTGCCCTTCTGGCGCTCCGGCCTGGGCAAATGGGATGGCATCCTTGAGCTCAACGACGTTGCCGTTCTTCTGTTCACGTCGGAATTCCAGCTTCAGCTGCCGGGCGGACCCTACCCTTTCCCGGCTCCAGCGGTGACTGCCTTCGTGGTTGCCTCCGCCGAAGTTCTGCTGCCAATGTTTTTGGTCCTGGGCTTGGCGACGCGCCTTGTCGCGCTCGGGCTTCTCGCAATGACGATTGTCATCCAATTCACCGTTCCGGATGGATGGCCCATTCATCTGACCTGGGCGGCGATGGCGCTTGGCGTGATTGCCGGGGGTGCGGGGAGGCTATCGCTCGACCACTGGCTCGTGTCACCGGCTGCGTCAGCAGGATAAGCGGCCGGAGCATAATCCGAAGCTGAGCGGGGCGCGGCGAGGAGCGCAACCTGTCTGGTGCAGCAAGGACTTCCTAACGGACCGGCGCTCGACCGGATATCCATGCTGCAGCCGATGACCAGCATGCGCATCATCGGCTCCGAGTCGATCGACGTTCAGGCCGATAACGGTCCGCTCATGCTGCCGACTATCGGGTGTTGTCGGCCGGCGTAAGTTCACCTTCGATATCTGGGGCGATGCGGTGAACACGGCCGCGCTCATGGAGGAGAACGGCGCTCCGGGACGGATCAATGCCGGGCGTGTCAAGACGCTATTTGAACTGGAAGCCCGAGGGACTATCGAGACGAAGCGCGGGCGCAGGCTCGATATGTGCTTCCTTGACCGCTTAAATCCGGAGTATGCGCGCGATGCGGATGGCCGCATGCCAAGCGAAAAACTTGCCACCGAATGCAACCGATTGCTCAGCGGCTTTCCCGGCTAGGCAGAGACAGACAATAGCGGCTTGGTCGGATTGTGCAGACTTGCAAGTACCGGCATGAGCGTTTTGTAGTTTCCTGACCGGACCAGTGTCCAATCTGAACTTCTGCAGCCAAGGCGGCGCCGGCATCCGGCCGGACGAGAGTGGTGTCTTCCAGTCGCACTGCGCCTTGATTGACGCATCTCGAGCATCTCGAACGGGCCTTCTTTGGTGCCGCTCATACCGGGCGATCCTTAGGCAGGCAGAGTCACGCCCTTGATTTCAGGCTGCTCGATCAACAGCTTCTTGACCGTGCCGCCGACTTTCAATCTCTCGCCTAGGAAGGAATCGAACCGGCCCCGTCATTATTCGACATAGTACAAATGCCGCTCCGGCGGAGGCGCCGGAGTGGCCTCGCTCAGTACAGCGATTCGACCTTGGCCGCGATCGCGTGTCCAAGCGTAATGTTCGTCTCGGCGGAAAAATGAATGCCGTCCACGCCATCGGTCGACACGTGGTCTCCGGCCGCCAGGAACTCGACCTTCATGAAGTCGGCGAGTGCCTTGTAAAGTCTTGAGAGCTCCTTCGACTTTTCATAGCCGCCGCCGAACATGCCCTCGAACCATGGATCCGGCATCGGCGAGAGCGGCGGCGGGGCGACGACCAGAACCCGCGGCGCCGGATAGGGCGTGCCAATGCCGCCGGCAGACGTCAGCACCTGGCCGACGAGCTTGCCCATGCCGTTGGCGATCTCGTAGGGCGTGCGGTGGAAATAGGACTTTGTGTCGTTCGTGCCCAGCATGATGATGACGAGATCGAGCGGCAGATGGCTGGCAAGCGCCGTCGGCAGGTAGGCGCTGCCGTTCAGCCGCGGATCGTTTGGATCGTCGAGGCTGGTGGTGCGGGCGCTGAGCCCTTCCTCGATGACGTGGTAATTTTCGCCGAGCTTTGCGGCCATGGCACCGGTCCACCGCTGTTCGTAAGGATACCGCAGCGTCGGCGCGGACTCCTTCACCGGAATCCAACCCCAAGTCAGCGAGTCCCCAAAACACAAGATTGAGCGCTTGTCCGCCATATCGATCTCCTTGAACGTTTGATTGCTATTTGTCGGCGCGCAGGCCGTAGAAGACGGCTGCGAGTAGAATGATCAGGCCCTGGGCCACGAGCTTGCCCGCCTCGCCGACGCCGAACATCGTCATGACAACGAAGAGGAAGGCGAAACAGAGCACCCCAAAGAACGGCCCCCAGACGCCGCCTTCTCCACGCCCGAAGACCACGCCGCCGAGAATGGTGGCGGCGACCGAAAGGATCGGCAGATCGAGACCGACCCGCACGCTCCCGACGGCGATGGACGCCGTCTGGACAAGCGCGGCGATCGCGGCCATCAGGCCGGAGACTGTATGGGCGAGGATCATTGTGCGCTCTACCGGCACGCCCGAAAAATGGGCCGCCGGCATGCTCTCGCCGACGGCGGTGACAAAGCGGCCGAAGACAGACTGCGAGAGGAGCAGCGCCATGAGCGCGGTGAGCGCGATCCAAAAGAGGACGGGACTCGGCAGACCGGCGAAACGAGTATTGAACATTTCGCCGAAGAACGTCGGGACGTCGCCCGGCGGCTTACCACTCGAGAGATATTGCACAAGGCCGACGAGAACGATGCTGAGTGCCAGCGTGACGATGACAGCCGAAACGCGGCGCTTGGCGACCATCAGGCCGTTGAAGAAGCCGATGGCAAGTCCCAGGCCGATGGCGAGCAGAACGAAAAAGGCGAACGAGGCGCCGGCGAACATGCCGGAGGAAATGCAGTAATTGATAAGCAGGATAACGCCGCCGCCGGAGAGATCGATCGATTTCACGCGCATTACCAGAAGCTGCCCGAGGACAAGGATGCCAAGCGGCACGACCTGACGCACAAAGACGCCGAGCACGTTCGCATTGAGCATCTGCGGGCGCGAGACGAACAGTATCACCAGCAGAACCACAAGCAGGTAATAGGACGGCGGGACCTTGATGATCCGGCGGACAAGGGTCGAGTTGACGAGAGCCGACATGGTTCAAAGTCCGATCTTCTTGCGCGACTGCAGCGCCACGACCGCCATGAGCAGGATCCCCTTGATCGCCGTCTGGACGAAGGGTGTGACGTTGAGCAGGTTCATGCCGTTGGAGAGAAGAGCGAGCACGGCGACGCCGATGACGGTGCCATGCAGGCTGCCTACGCCGCCGGAAAGCTGCGTGCCTCCAATCGCGACCGCCGTGATGGCATCGAGCTCCATGAGCAGGCCGACATTCGGATCACCCGAGACGATGCGCCCGGCCAGAAAGATGCCGGCAAGTGCTGCAAAGAGCGAGCAGACCACGTAGGCCAGCAGTATGTTGCGATTGGCGGGGATGCCGAAATTGCGCGCCGCATCAGCCGAACCGGAGGCGACCCCACCGCCGATCGCGAAGAGATGCAGTCCGTAGCGCGAACCGTAGAGCAGCTTCCAGGCAAGCAGAATTGTGACGATGCCCCAAAAAACCGGCAGCGGAATGCCGGCGATTGTCCCCTCCACCATCCAGCGCACGCCCTCCGGCACGGAACCGCCCGAGACCGGCCGGAGAACGCGCGTGATTCCGAGCACGACATATTGCATGGAGAGCGTCGCGACGATGGGGTGCACGTTCAGCCGCGTGACGCAGTAACCATTCGTCGCGCCGATAAGTCCGGCAAGGACAAAGACGCCGGGAATAGTGACATAGCCCGGCAGGTCGAGCGCGACGATCGCCGTGGTGAAGCTGACGACCGAACCCATGGACAGGTCCAGCCCGCCGATGAGCACGACGAACATCTGTCCGACTGCCGTGATGAGGAGTGGCATGCCTTGGGCGACAAGGTTCGCGAGGTTGCTCCACTGGCCGAACTGGTCGGTCGTCGTGGCGAGCCAGAGGGCCATCGCCACGGCGATGATGAGCGCGAACAGCCACAGGCCTTGCCTATTGGCGCGGCGGCTAGGAAATTTTCCGAGAATGGAAGGGGGAAGAAGGGTCATCGGGCGTTCCGTCATGCGCTGAGGGCCGCGTCGAGAATGCTGTGCTCGGTCGCTTCGGCGGCCCGCATTTCCGACACGACGGTATTGCCGTGGATCACATAAAGGCGATCGCAGAGGCCAATTAGCTCGAGCGTCTCGCGCGAAAGCACGAGCACCGCGCCGCCCGCTTTCGCGAAATCACGCAGGATCTTGTAGATTTCAGACTTGGCGCCGACATCGACGCCACGCGTCGGCTCCTCGATGAGGAGCAGGTCGGCATCGGTGGCGAGATAACGTCCGAGCAAAACTTTCTGCTGGTTGCCACCGGAGAGCGAGCCGACGGAAGCGGCCGGACCGGCTGCCTTGACATTGAGCTTGCTCATCGTCGCGCCAATCACCTCGCCGTAGCGCTTTGCGACCTTTATCGCAGGCCGGCCGGCATGTAACGCCATGGCGATGTTCTGGCCTGCTCCCAGGCCGAGAAAGAGCCCTTCATCCTTACGGTCCTCCGGCACGAAGGCGCCTCCCAGCGCCTGCCAGCGCCGCACGCCGCTTTCCTTCGGCAGCGGCAACCGTTTGTCTTTGCCACGTCGCGTAAGCGTGCCCTCGACCGGCGCGAATTGCCCGACAAGCGCCCGCAGGATCTTCTGCTGCCCCTGCCCTTCGAGGCCGGCAAGGCCGACGATCTCGCCCTTGCGAACGGAAAGCGAAAACGGCTTGGCATCCGGCTCCAGGCGGAGGCCGCAAATCGAGAGCGCCACCTCACCCGCCGCTCCGTCGCGCTCGGGAAAAAGATCCTCCAGTTCGCGGCCGACCATCATCTCGATCAGCGAGCCCTGCGTCATGTCGGACAGCGGCTGCGTGCCGACCAGTTGCCCGTCCTTCAACACCGTCACGACGTCACAGATCGCGAAGATCTCGTCCATTCGGTGCGAGATGTAGACGATGGCCTTGCCTTTATCGCGCAGCGCCCGGATGTGCCGGTTGAGGACTTCGACGTCGGCGGCGTTAAGCGCCGCCGTAGGCTCGTCGAGAATGAAGACGCCTGCGTCCGCGTCGATGCCATGGGCGATCTCGACGAACTGCCGCTGCGCGATGGAGAGTTCGGAAACCAGGGTATCCGGGTCGAGATCGAGGCCGAGACGGGCGAGCGCGACCTTCGTCTCCTGGCGCATGCGTCGCCGGTCGATCCCGCCGAAGCGGCCGGCAGGTTCACGGCCGAGGAACATGTTTTCCGCGATCGTCATGTTGGGCAGCAGCGACAATTCCTGGAACACCGTTGAGATGCCGGCTTCCAGCGCGGCGCGCGGATTGGCGAAGCTGACCATGCGGCCGTTTCGTCGAATATCGCCGCCATCCGGTTGGTATACGCCGGCAAGAATCTTCATCAGCGTCGACTTGCCGGCGCCGTTCTCGCCCATCAGGGCATGCACGGTTCCGGGGGCCAGCGCCAAAGACACGTCCCTGAGCGCGACGCTCCCGCCGAACGCCTTCGATATCCGCGACATTTCAATGAGGTGCGACATTGGATCCCCCCGCAACCGCGTCCGAGGCAGACAATCCGCCTGCCTCGGCTTGCGTTTACTGCTTGGCGTAGAACTGCTTCAGCTGTTCTTCGGAGAGTTCCGACGGCCACCAGACATTGGCGGACAGATCGTCGCGATAGTATTTCTTGACCTTTTCGAGGTCCCAACCCGGCGGGTTGTAGTCATAGTGCTTCTTGAGCTCCTTGCCTTCCAGCAGGGCGGTGGCAGCGCGGATGCCCGCAGCGCCCTGGGCAGGGCTGTATTCGGAAGAGACCGATTTGAAATTGTCGGCGATCCACTGGCCGAAGAAGCCGTTATTGCCCTCGCCGGAAATCGGCGGAATGGCCGCACCGAACTGCTTGAAAACGTCGACGCAGGCACGCGTCATGTCTGCACCCGAAGACCATATGCCGGCAACATTCGGGTCATTGAGGTAGAGCGTCTCGCAGACCTTCTTGGCCTTGTCATACTGCCAATCGCCGTGTTCCTCGGCGGTGATCTTGATCTCCGTGCCCTCTAGAGACTGAACGAGGCCATTATAGCGGTTGGTGTCCTCTGGATGGCCCGCCAGTCCCCGCAGCACCCAGATATTGCCTTTTCCGCCCAGCTCCTTGACGAGGAAATCACCCATGACCTTGCCAAAATGCTCGGCGCCGCCCTGGATCTCCGTCGTATAGGCATCGGATTCGATGCGGCCGGTATGAAGCACGACGGGGATGCCAGCCTGCACGGCCTTCTCGATGCTGGCATTGGCCGAGGTCGAGGTGACCGGCTGCACGATGATCGCGTCGACTTTCTGGGCAATCAGGTCCTCGATGTCGGCGACCTGCTTCTTCTGGTCGAAGCCGGCATCGAGCAGGACAAATTTGGAAATGCGCTTGTCACGGTCGGCAGCGGCCTGGGCTTCGTGCGCTACCTGCACAGTCCAGGTATTGGCATTGACGCCGAAACTGCTCATGCCGATGATCCAGGGCGCGTCCTTCTTGTACTTGCCGGCTTCCACCGCCGGATTGTTTTCCGCAGGCGTCGTCACGCCGTCGAGCAGGTGGACCTCCTGGGCCAGTGCGCCGTTCGCAAAAACGACGCCGGACAATAGAACCGATATGCCGATTTTCCTGATGATGCTGTTCATGCTTCTCCTCCAAAAGCAGGCGTCTGATGATGGGAAGACCGGCCGGAGGGCACGCGACATCGGCAGCTCGTGACCGAAGTCCGACGCTCGTCTGCAGCCTGTACCGACCTGAAACTCTCCTCCGGCCGACACAAAATCACTGGCATTATCTGCTGTCAATAGTTATTCATCTTGAATGAATAATAACTCGTCCTTGCAAAGCGCCGACCCGGATGCGAAATCTGGTCCAGAGAAAGCGACTATGCGGATGGTGGAGGAGACAGTGACGCGGACCGTTCTATGCTTCGGGGATTCGAACACCCACGGCCAGATTCCGGGCCGCGGCCCGCTCGAACGCTATCGCCGCGAACAGCGGTGGGCCGGGGTGCTTCACAATGTCCTCGGCCAGAACTGGGAGGTCATAGAGGAGGGCTTAAGCGGGCGCACGACGGTGCATGACGACCCGATTGAAGGATCGATGAAGAACGGGCGAACCTATCTGCGCCCGTGCCTGCAAAGCCACGCACCGCTTGACCTTATTATCATCATGCTCGGCACCAACGACCTGAAACGGCGCTTCAATATGCCGCCTTCGGAGGTCGCCATGGGCGTGGGCTGCCTCGTCTATGACATCCGGGAGCTTTCTCCCGGTCCCACCGGCCACGATCCGGAGATCATGATCGTCGCCCCGCCGCCCATGCTGGAGGATCTCAAGGAATGGGAGTCGATCTTCTCCGGCGCGCAGGAAAAATCCCGCAAACTGGCGCTCGAGTTCGAAATCATGGCGGATTCGCTCGAGGTGCATTTCTTCGATGCCGGAACGGTCTGCCAGTGCGCGCCGGCCGATGGCTTCCATATCGACGAGGAGGCCCATCGAAGACTCGGCGAGGCGCTGGCGCAGGAAGTGCTGGCGATCGGGTGGCCCGATGCATGAAACCGCTTCCGCTCGCGTGACCACAGCGCTTTCCGGGGAGGATCCCCACCTTGCCTGATATGCGATTTGCGCCTCCCAATCCGCTTCGCATCGCAGACCGCGCCAGCGGGCTCAACTCTTTGAGCGTGCGCAGCCACAACGAACGCCTGGTCCTCTCGCTTCTCCTGCAGAACGAGGCGACAACGCGCCTCGAGATCGGCGAGAAGACCGGTTTGTCGGCGCAGACGATTTCGGTGATCGTGCGCTCTCTTGAACAGGAAGGCCTTGTCGTGCGTGGCGAGGCTCAGAAGGGACGGGTCGGGCCGCCGACGACGCCCCTCATGCTGAATTCGGAAGGCGCCTATTCCGTCGGGGTCAGTGTGGGATACCGCAACACCCATATCGTCGTCGTCGATTTTATCGGCAACATACAGCACCAGCATGTCATGCCACACAGGATAGCCGGCGCCTTCGACGCGAAGGAAGGTTTGGCGCTCGAAATTCGCAATGCCGTGGCGAGTCTTTCTGAAAGTCGGCGGGGACGCATTGCGGGCGTCGGACTGGCGCTTCCAACGCCTCCACTCCACACCGGCCCGGACCAGGCGGTGCTTCACCGCGATCTGGAAGCGGAACTCAAGCTTCCCGTCTTCGTGCAGAACGACATTACCGCTGCGGCCGGTGGCGAAAGTCTGTTCGGCGCCGCGCGGCAGTTGCAGGACTTCCTGTTTTTTTATCTCGGTGCCCGCGTGCACAGCCGCCTCGTGCTCAACCATCAGATCTATAACGGCAATTCGCCGATCAGCTATGATGTTGGCGTGCTCGCCCTCGAACGGGCCCTGCCACCGGATCCTGCGATCCGGGAGAAACTTTGGAGACAAAGCCGAAACTGGCCGACAATGGGACCGACCTTCGAGACTTGGCAGAGCGCGTGCGCGGAAAGCCTCGTTAAGGCGGTTCAGTCGCTGCTTCAATTCATCGAGCTCAAGACCGTGGTGCTTTCGTCCTTTATCCCGCCCGGAATTTGCGAAACGCTCTGCGAACACATCCAGCAGGAAATACCGTCCGTCGACGCAGTCCTGGGCAAGACCTCCTCTCCAAAAGCGGTTGGAGCCGCAAGCCTGCCGTTCAGCTCACGGTTCATGGTTCACTGAAGTGAATTTGGCCATGTCGATAGCTCTTCAGGCGAATTCGAATTGCAGCTCCCGCGGCGGCTGGCTTTTGAGCCGGATGTGCACTATCCGGCAGATGCGACCCCTCAGCTGTTCTCACACTCTTGCGACCATACCGCGCTGGGGTGTGCTCCCGGGAACACCAGAACCGGCATTGCGACGAATGAACTGCGCATCGACGTTCTCCGGATCAGGGAAGCCGTCGCCAACATCTTCGATGCATGGCGCCCGGTCCGTAACGTTCGGTACACTCTGCTTTTCCGACACACCCGCCGGCATGTTGAAAGCGAAACCCGGACGCCGAGCTGTTAGTATCCGCCCGACATGACAATGGCTTCGCCGGTCATGAAGCTGCAGGCATCGGAGGCGAGGAAGAGCGCAGCGCCTGCCATTTCGTCCGGCGTGCCTGCACGCCCCATCCAGTTGAGCGTCCGGACGTAGTTCCCCCAACCCTCTGGGTCGCCGTCGCGGCGGGCGGCGTTGCGGTCCGTGTCGATGAGGCCCGGCGCAAGGGTGTTGAGCAGCACGCCGCGAGCGGCGTAATCGCGTGCAAGGCTCTGGATCAGATTGTGCTGTGCCGCCTTGGTCGCCGCGTAAATCGAAACGACGGATTTTGGCCGCACTTGGTTGATGCTGCCGATGTTGACGACGCGGCCCCAGGCGCGTTCGGCCATGCCGGGCAACACCGCTTGAAGCATCTCGACGGTGGACCGCAGATTGACGTCGACCTGGGCGGCGAAGTCTTCCGGCGTGACATCGTCGAACGCCCCATTGACTTGCGCCGATGCGTTGACGACCAGAATATCCAGCGGACCCACGATCGTTTCCGCCGCTGCGATCAACTGACGGCCTGCACCGGGCGGCGAAAGCTCGCCATGGATCGAGACCGCGTCGTCGCCGGCAGCGCGTATTTCCTGTTCGACCCGGCCCGTTGCGCCGGGCTTTTGTCCGTGCAGAACCACGCGCGCGCCATAGGCTGCGTAGGCTTGTGCGATCGAAGCCCCGATTCCGCGGCTCGAGCCGGTCACCAGAGCTGTCCTGCCCTTCAGCGAAAATATGTCCTTATACGTGTTCACAACTGTTCCTCAGGCGCCGAAGAGCGAGGTGGGCAGGCCGCGCTCACCAGGATTGCAGGCGAAAATGCCGCCGGAGAGCGGCGCTTCCGTCAGCGTCGAGGCCGGGAGACGGGTGCGCGCGCTGGTGATGAACAAGGTCGCAAGATCGTCCCCGCCGAAGGCCACGCTGGTGGGGCGCGGCACCGGCAGTTCGACGGCCCGGTCCAGCCGGCCATCGGGCCGATAGCGGTTCACGCGCCAGCCGTCCCAGATCGCACACCAGACGCCGCCATCGGCATCGACGGCAAGGCCGTCCGGGCGCCCCTCCGTCTCGGGCACGGTAACGAAGACGCGGCGGTTGGCGATGCTCCCCTCCCTCGCATCGAAGTCATAGGCATAGATGATGCCCGGCACCGTATCGACGAAGTAGAAGGTCGAGCCATCGGGGCTCCAGGCCAGTCCGTTGGCGACCGTGAAACCGCTCTCGGCGCGGGCGACTTCACCGGCCTTCGTCAGGCGATACAGGCTGCCGGTCGGCCGGCTCACATCGAGCCGCATCGATCCGACCCAAAGCCGGCCATCCGGGTCGACTTTTGCGTCATTCAGGCGGTTCTCCGGCACTCCCGGTTCCGGCTCGGCAAAAGGGGTGAACAGGCCGCGCTCGAAGTCGAAACGTTCGACGCCGTCCTGCGAGGCGACGATCAGCCGGCCATCCTTGTCCGGAAGGACGGCACTGACGAGCTTGGCTGCATTGCAGGTCTCGTTTTTGCCGGTGACTGGATCGAACCGGTGCACGGCCGGGTGAAGAATATCCACCCAATAGAGCCGCTTTTCCCTGTCGACCCAGACTGGAGCTTCGCCGAGTTGGGCGCCCCAGGGCAGGACGCATTGCACGTCGCTCTGTCCTCCCGCGCGCGTCCGGGGCCGCGGGCCGGAGCTGATGGCGACGGCACCGACCGTGCCGGTGATCCGGCGCGCCGCAGCCATCAGTTCGCGGCCGACCGGATGGATGGCGGAACTGTCGAGACGGGAAGCAGGCCCCAGCACCACGAGTGCCCCGAGCGGCACTCCGTCGCGCCCGGCGATCGGAGCAGCGACGGAATTAACCCCGGCGAGATGCTCCTCGTAGGAAACGGCATAGCCCCGCGCGCGCGTGAGGACGAGATCGGCCTCGAGCGCCTGCGGATCTGTAATGGTCTGAGACGTGAAGCGATCATAAACGAGCTGTCCCGCCAACGAACGGGCGAAAGAAGGCTCCTGAAACGCCAGCAGAGCCTTACCGGCTGCGGTGCAGTGGACCGGCACGCGCCGGCCGACTGCGATCAGCACGCCCAGGCCGCCACTCGAGCGCTCTTCCAGATAGACCACGCGGTGCCCGTCGAGGCGGCAAAGTGCGACCGTTTCCCCGAGCTCGGCGGAAAGGCGTTCGAGTTCGGGGGCGGCGGCGCTGACGAGGTCGAATTTATCCCACACGCGATGCGAAAGCTCGATGAAGCGGTGTCCGAGCAGGTAAGCGCCCGTTGCTTCGTCCTGCCGGATCAGACGAAACACCATCAGCGTCTTCAGCATGCGCGCAAGCGTCGGCTTCGGCACGCCGCTCATTTTCTGCAGGTCCGCGAAGCGCAGCGCCTTCGGCGCCTCCGCTATGAGATCGAGGAGAGCGAGCCCCTTGGCGAGCGCGGCTGCACCCGCCGGTGCCCCGCGATCTTCAAGCCCGCCTAAGCCTGCCTTGTCGTCCATGCCGCTACCGCCTCGTCCAGCATTCGCATGATCGGCCACTCGGGTTCGAAGCCGAGCATTTCACGAATGCGCTGGTTGGAAGTGTGATACCACACGCCGGAGCCGGGAAGATCGACCGCCACGAGCGGCCACCCGATCCTGTCGGCCATTACGGGCAGGAGCTCGGCGAAGTCAACAGGGCCGGTCGCTCCCAGATTGAAGACGCCACCCGCGGCTTTCGGATGGGTCAGCGCGAGCAGAACGCCCCCGGCCATGTCGCGGGTGTCGGTGATGTGCATCTTGAATGGCCGGCCGTTCTCGTTGCGTGTCAGGACGAGTGCCGGCCGCCCCGGATCCGCCGCCCTCAGAAGGTCGGCCGCAGTCCTGTTGCCGAAGGTTTCCTGCTGCTTGATCTTAGGGCGAAGAAAGAAGCGCGGTCCGGAAAAGAAGCTGTCGGGATCGAGCAGCTCGTCGGCATTTTGCGTATGCGAGAAGCGCAGGATCACCGTCTCCATCGACGATACGCGCCCCTGGAACGTCACCAGTTCCTCGCCGAGAAGCTTAGTGAGACCGTATGGAGATAGCGGCTCCTTCGGATGATCCTCTGTAATCGGCTGGAATGCGGGGCTGTTTTCCGGATAGACCTCCCCGGAGCTGGCAAAGACGAAGCGGCCGACCTTTGCCGCGGCGGCCGCCTCGGCCACGATGCGCGTCCCTTCGACATTCGCCTGGAACAACCGCTCGCGGTCGCTCGCCAGCCAGGACATGAAGGCGCCGAGATGGAGTACGGCGTCGCTCCCCTCGCAGGCGCGCATCGCCGCCTCCCGGTCGTCAAACGCGCCCACGACTTCGTCAAAGCCGACATCATGGATCGATGCCGGGCGCAGGTCGAAACCCCTCACCTGGTGTCCGGCCTCGAGCAATTTCCTGGCAACCAAAGAGCCGACCCTGCCGGCAGAGCCCGTCACGAGCACTTTCATGTCAATCTATGGCCTTTTCTGTCTTCGGATCGAAGAGGTGGATTTCTGACGGGTCGAAGGAGAGCGTGAGCTCTTCGCCCTCTCGCACAGGGCCGGAATGCGCGATCCGCGCAATCAGGCCCTTGCCGCGTTCTTCGTCCCGAGCTGCTTCGCCGTATGCGTTTTCGCCCGGATCGAAGTAGATGTATTTTTCCGAGCCGAGGCTCTCGACCAATGTCGGCCGCACCGCGAAGGCGACATGGCCCTGGCCGAGCTGCAGATGTTCCGGCCGAATGCCGACGATCACCTCGCCGTCCCGAGCGCCTTTCCGGGTCACGAAGCTCTGGCCGAATAGGGTGAGCTTGCCCCCCTCGATGCGGGTGGACATGAAGTTCATGCCCGGAGACCCTATGAAGCCGGCGACGAAGAGATTGGCCGGCTTGGCGAACAGCGTATCCGGGTCTGCGATCTGCTGGATGACGCCGTCGCGCATGATGACGACGCGATCGGCCATGGTCATCGCCTCGATCTGGTCGTGCGTGACATAGACCGTCGTGACGCCGATCCGCTTGTGCAGCGCGCTGATCTCGGCTCGGGTGTGAACACGCAGCTTTGCGTCGAGATTGGACAGGGGTTCGTCCATCAGGAAGGCACGCGGCTCCCGCACGATTGCCCGGCCGAGCGCGACGCGCTGGCGCTGTCCGCCCGACAGCGCCTTCGGGCGACGATCGAGCAGATGGTCGACAGCCAGGATCCTGGCGACGGCGTCAACGCGCTTGTCGATTTCCGCCTTGGGCATGCCGCGCATCTTCAGTCCGAAACCGATATTCTGGCCGACGGTCAGATGCGGGTAGAGCGCGTAATTCTGGAAGACCATCGCGATGTCGCGGTCCCCTGGTGCAAGGTCGGTCACGTCCTTGTCGCCGATCAGGATCTTGCCGCCGCTTGCCGGCTCGAGGCCGGCGAGGATCTTGAGCATTGTCGACTTGCCGCAGCCCGATGGGCCGACGAGGACGACGAATTCCCCATCCGCGATCTCGAGCGAGAACTCCTTGAGCACGTTGAGCGCTCCGTAGTTCTTGTAGACGTTCTGAATGCTTATGCCGGCCATTTCACTTCTCCGCGCCGGCAGTCAGCCCGCCGACCAAATAGCGTTCGAGGAACAGGTAGATCAGGATAATCGGCACCGAGACGAACACGGCCGCCGCCGAAATCTCGTTCCAGTCGGTGACGTACTCCCCCTTCATCGTGGTAATGCCGAGATTGGCCGTCCAACTCCCCTGCGCATTGGTGAGAAAGGTGCGGGCATAGGCATAATCGGCCCAGGAGAGAACGAAGGCATAAAGGGCGGTCGCAGCAAGCCCCGGCGTTGCAACCGGAAGCACCACCCGAAACAGGGCGCCGAGCGGAGAGCAGCCATCGACCATAGCCGCCTGCTCCAGTTCGCGCGGGATCGTGTCGAAGTAGCCCTTCAACATCCATGTGGTGAAGGGAATGATCAGCGTCGCATGGGCGAGCACCAGCGACCAGAGGCTTCCGATCAGCCCCATAGAGCGGAAAATTCCGAAAAGCGGAATGACGAGCAGCGTTGCCGGCAGCATCTTCGCCGTGAGAATGAAGAGACCGAGCGATCGCCCGCCCTTCACGCTGAAGCGCGACAGGCTGTAGCCCGCGAAGACCGAAACGACCATCGACAGGGCTACAGAACCGAGCGCCGCGAGCGTCGAATTCCACAGCCACAGGAGGATCGGTCGCTCGGTCGCCACTTTGGCGAAGGTGCTCCACTGCGGCTCTGCCGGCCAAAAGGACGGCGGCAACTGGCGGATTTCCGCGAGCGTCGACAGCGCCGTGACGAACAGCCAATAGATCGGAAAGAGAAGGACGCCGCAGACGACGGCAAGGCCGGCATAGAGCGCGAGCGTTTGAAGGGTTGTGCGCTGCATAGCTCGACCTCCTAATACATTGCCTGGGACTTGCGGCCGAGCATGAACAGGCTGGCGACGACGCACAGCACGAGCGTTACGATGCCGATCGCGGAGGCGTAACCCATGTTGAAGAAGCCGAAAGCCTGATTGTAGGTCATGATCGAGAGCGTTTGCGTCGCCTTGAGCGGCCCGCCGTCGGTCAGCACTTTTATGATCGAGAAATCCCGGAAGACCCAAAGGACGACGAGCACCGACGTGACGCCGAGAACGGGCATGAGCACGGGAATGGTGATGTACCAGAAGCGCTGGAAGGCGTTCGCGCCATCGACCTTGGCGGCGTTGTAGAAATCTTCCGGAATGGACTGCAAACCGGCGAGCGTCATGATGGAGACGAAGGGGTAACCCTTCCAGATCATCGTTATCGCCACCACCCAGAACGCGGCGGTCGGCTCGGAGAACCAGTTTATCATCTGGCTCGTGATGCCGAGCTTGATGAAGAGCCAGTTCATCAGACCGAAGGAAGAATCGAATATCCAGGCGAAAATGACGACGGCGATGACTTCCGGAACGGCCCAGGGCAGAGCCACGAAGAGACGCGCCAGCGTCCGCCCCTTGAAACGGTTATTGACCAGCAAGGCCGTGCCCAGACCGACGGCGAAACAGGCTGCACTGACGACCACGACCAACTTGATCGTCACCCAGCACGATTTCCAGAATTCCGGCGACGTGAACAGCTTGTGGTAGTTTTCCAATGTGAACGACTTGCGCGGTGCGCTGAGCGTCGCCATGCCGATCTTCTGGAAAGACAAGTCGAGCGACACGAACAGCGGATAGACGATGATCAGGGCCACTAGCGCGACCGCCGGCAGCAACAACAGGTAGCCCAGCCAATGCTGCCGGCTTGGGCGTGCCAGATCGAGGAAGCGTACGCTCATTTTTGCCTCTTGGTTTTTTGCCGGGGGGACCAGGCGCCGCTGCGGGCGCCGGGTGCCCCTCATGTGCCGAGGGTCGGCAAACGTCTATTGAAGCGCCTCGGCCTTCTCGTGCATCGTCTTGGCGACGGCCGCAGGATCGAGATCTTCTATGATCATTCTCTGCGCCTCCTCCTGGATCATTTTCGAGAACTCGTTGAACTGGATCTCGAGGCCGACCGGAATGCGGTCGATCTTGTGCTCTGCCGCAGCCTTCTGCGACTTCACCATCAGATCGAAATGCGGAATCTGCGCTTTGGCTTCGGTGAGATCGGCGCGCGGGCTCGGCGGTGTCGAGGCGGCAAGCGTCGCGAAGCTGGTCTGGAATTTGTCCGAAGTTGCAATTGCGATGAAGTCCCAGACAAGCTGCTTCTTCTCTTCCGAAATCTCGCTCGGCATCGCCAGAATGTTGGATGACCCTCCCAGCGGCGGGTCGAAGGGAACGCTGGCAAGCTTCAGCTTATCCTTTGCCGCTCCCTGCTGCATAATGGAATAGATCCAGGGACCGTCGACCTTCAGCGCGATCTTTCCATCGGCGAAGAGTTTCCGGACCTCGCCCGCCGAGAGATCGCGCGGGGTCAGGTTTTCCTTGACCACGGTTTTCCAGCGCGTCAGGCCCTCGACCATTTCGGGGGTGTCGATGGCCACCTTGCCTTCCGCAGTGGTGAAACGTGCACCGGCATCGAAAAGATAGCTCGCCATTTCCGCGATATACTGCCCGCCGCCACCTTTGGTCTCGTGGCCGGTTCCGAACTGGTCGACGATGCCGTCGCCGTTCAGGTCCTTGGTGGTCGCACGGGCCGCTTCGAGGAACTGCTCGTAATTGGTGGGGACCGCGACGCCCGCCTGCTTCAGCATCTCCTCGTTATAGCCGAAGATCGTGCCGTAATAGAGCATCATGATGCAGACGGTCGTATCCTGGAACTTGCAGATGTCCTGTCCGCTCCATCCATCGAGATTGAGCCCCGCCTTCTCGACCCAGGGACCAAGGTCCTCCAGCCAGCCATTGTTCGCGAAGGTCTGAAATTCGAAGGAGGCCAAGTGGACGATGTCCGGCGGCGTTCCGCCTGCAAACAGCGTCGTCATGGTGTCGGCATAGGCGCTGCGTTCCACCTTTGTCCATTCGATCGAATTGCCGGGGTGCTTTGCCTCCCACTCCTTGATCACCGTGCCCCACCAATCACCGATGCCCTTCTCGTCCTTCTGCCACGAGACGAATTTGAGCACTTCCGCCTTGGCGGTGGCCGGCAGGGCCGTGCAAGCCAGCATCGCTGCGACGGTCGTTGCGACGGCATATTTCCGGATGATTTTCATGTTTTCCTCCACTCCTCCGCACCTATTCGATTTCAATTTCTTTTCAGAAGCGCGAGCGCCTCCTTCGAAGGCTCGACGCCGAGTCCCGGCCCTGTCGGCAGAATGTATTGGCCCTCGGCGCAATCCATATCTCCGTCGAGAAGCCGGCGATTGGGCTCGAAAATCGAATGCTGGAACTCATGGCAATCGACATTCGCCAGCGCCGCGCTCGCCTGGAGGCTGGCCGCCAGGAAGATGCCCGAGCCTATGGTTGCATGCGGGATGATCTTGATGTGGTGCGCATGCGCGTATTCGCCGATGCGCATGAATTGCGTGATGCCCTTGTGGCCCATTTCGGGCTGCACGATTGCGAGCGCGTTCCGCGCAACGCGCGGTACCATATCGTAGACGGTGCGCCATTCCTCACCGACCGCAATGGCGGTCGGGACGCTCGCCGCCACCCGGCCCAGACCCTCGACGTCCTCGGTGCGCACCGGCGCCTCGGCGAACCACAGCCCGTGCGGCTCCATTGCCCTGATCAGCGCGATCGCTTCGCTGGCAGTCTGTGCCCAATGCATGTCGCAGGCGATGCGTGCACCGGCACCGAGCCTTTCGCGCAGGGTTTCGATCTCCCTTGCGACCCCGTCATCGGCAACGGGCGAGGCAAATTTGAAGGATGAGAAGCCCTTGGCCTGCCATGATGCCGCGAGTTCTGCGCGTTTGACGCGCGTATCTTCGGGCAGCCCGGAAATGTAAGCGTCGATCCTGTCGCGCCTCCGGCCGCCGAGCAGCTTGCAGACCGGCAGACCAGCGAGCTTGCCAGCCAAGTCCCACAGCGCGATGTCGATCGCAGCGAGCGCATCGACGTAAAAGCCGCCGGTATAGCCGCGCACCCGCATCAGATCATAGAGATCGTCATGGATCGCTGCCGCATCGAATGGGTCGCGGCCCATGGTGAAATCCGCAAGAAGATCGTCGATGATCTCCATCGTCGCCCGCGGCGCGACCAATCCATAGGTTTCGCCCCAGCCGACGGCGCCGTTTTCGGTCTCGATGCGGACGAGCACGCTGCGATCGTATGTCGGATAGACCGTGCGATTGCCCTTGCGGACCAGGTACCCGCGCCCGTTCGGCTCCTCGCCCGGGCGCGCCTTGCCGAGATAGGGTTTGTCGCGCGGCAAGGTGAGCGTGAAGCTCTCAATCTTTTTGACGCGATCGCTCATGCATCCGGCCCTCTCGTTGCCCGCCCGAAGGATTTCACGCCACACTCCTGCAGGCATCTCTCGATGTCGCGCAGGGCCATTGCGTCGAGATCAGGGGTCGGCGCACGCACAATGGGGTTGTCTATGACCCCGCGCAAGCCGAGCACATGCTTGGTCAGCCGCATGCGGTACACGGCCTGCAGCGCCAACAGAGGCAGCGACTTGACGTAAAGCGCTCGCGCCTCGTCCCCGCGGCCTGCGCGGTAATTTCGGTCGAGGGCGACATGCAGGTCGGCGATCTCGAGCGCCGGCATTGCCGCACATGCACCCCGATCGTACTCGTCGAGAATGTAGCGAGCGCCTCCGCCGCCGATGACACCCAGCAAATGCTCGGGCGCGTCCGCAAGAATGGCGGTAATAGCCGGCCCCGCGGGAAGCGTCTCTTCCTTGACGTATCGAACAGCCGCAACCTGGCGGACGACCTCGAGGACCGCCTCGGGCGCCAGGTCCGAGCCACGCGGCGCGGGAGCATTCTGAAGGATGATTTCCGCGTCGGGCATTTGCATCGCCGAAGCGGAGAGAAAAGCGGCCACCGCGTCTGCTCCCGCCCCGATGGACTTCGGGGGTTGAATCATGAGCTGCGTGATCCCGAGCGCCAGTGCCTGCCGACCATAGGCGACGACTTCATCCACGGTCGCTGCACTGGCGCCGGCTACGATCGGCACACGGCCATCGACCTCGGCCGAGACGGCTTCGAGAAGCGCCAGGCGCTCCTCGCCGGTCAACATTTCCACCTCGCTCGCAAAACCCGGGAACACCAGGCCCGCAACGCCCGCATCCAAAGCGAACCGGACGAGACGGCGCATCGCAGCAACATCCACCCCGTTTTCGGTGAAAGGCGTCGGGAGAACCGGGAAAATTCCTGTCAGCTGCATGGCTAGGTCCATATAATGAGACTTATAATTTATATTGTGGACCATAGGCGAAGGTGATAGGCCGTGTCAATCGCCGAAGTTCCGAAGGAGAAGACCTTGTCCAACGCTGCATATGAACCCGTCACGGTCCTGCTCGATTGGGGCACCACAAACTTCCGGGCTTTCCTGGTGAAATCGGACGGCTCAATCATCGATGAGAAAGAAGGCGACCGGGGAATTCAGTCGGTTGCGAAAGGGGAGCACGAACGCGTCGTCAGCGAGGCCCTCGCATCCTGGCGCGCCGAATATGGCCCGCTCGACATCTTGGCGGCGGGAATGATCGGGAGCCGCAACGGATGGATCGAGATGCCCTATGTCCCGACCCCGGCGGCAGCGGCGGACCTGGCTGCCGCGTGCCGCGCCATCGAACTCCCGGAGGGAGACCGGCTTACCTTTCTACCGGGACTGACGGACCCGACGGCGCTTCCATTCCCAGACGTCATGCGCGGCGAGGAGACACAGCTCGTCGGCTTCGGCCTGATGCGGGACATGATCGTCGTCCTGCCCGGCACCCATGCAAAATGGGCCGAGATCAGGAACGGCCGCATCGAGCGTTTCCGCACCTTCGTCACCGGTGAAATCTACACGACGCTGGCCAACCATTCCTTCCTGTCGAAAGTCGCAACGGCCGAGCGTGACCATGCCACCGCGGCTTTCGCGAAAGGCGTTGCGCTGGCGCAGGAAGAATGCGCTCGGGCCGGCGGCTTGTTGACGCGGCTCTTTGCCGTCAGGACCGGCTGGCTTGCCGGTACGATCACGCCGGACGAAATGAAGAGCCGCCTTTCCGGGCTCATTGTCGGATGGGAGTTTGTGGAGGCGCGGGCCGGCGGCTGGTTCAAGGAAGGGGACACGATCGCCGTGGTTGGCGATGACGATCTTGTCGAGGTTTACGAGAGAGTGGCCGCGGCCTTTGGCCTGGAGCTTGCGCCCGCGCCGGCTGACGCGGCGATCCGGGGCGCCCTCGCGATCTCGGGGAGCCGCCTGCCCGCCGCGCAATGAAACGCGGCGATCTCCCGACCGCACCATTCACGAAGATCGCCGTGGATTCTTTCAGCAGCCTTTTGCTTCGAGCTCATCAGACCGGATGATGCAGGACGCTGAGGCCGCCGTCGACCGTCAGGCAGGTCGCGTTCATGAAAGGGCACTCGTCGGAGATCATGAAGACGGCGGCGCGGGCGATCTCTTCTGCCGTCGCGATGCGGCCGCCCGGGTGGAGCTTCATGGTTGCCGCCTCGGCTGCCGCCGGGTCCGGGAAACTGTTCCAGTAGTCGTAAGCCTTCTGGGTCAACACATAGCCCGGCGCCAGCGCATTCACGCGAATGCCCTTTGGGGCATATTCGATACCGAGCGCCTTCGTCATGCCGAGCAGCGCGTGCTTTGCGACGGGGTAGGGAAAGGTGTGCGGAATAATGGTGAAGGCATGGGTGGAAGCGATGTTGAGGATCGCCCCGCCGCCCTCTTCGATCAGGCCAGGCAACACCGCCTTGCAGCAGTTCCAGGCACCACGGAGGTTGATGTCGAAACAGCGCCGCCAGTCGGCATCGCTCATCTCCAGCGGTTCCGAGAAGACGTTGACCCCGGCATTGTTGACGAGCGCATTGATCGGACCGATCGATGAAGCGGCTGCCGACACCACCGCCTCGATCGCATCGGCGTCCGTAATGTCGGCTTCGGCGTAGGCGAGCGCCCGCCCCTCCCGCTGCAGTCGCTTCGACTCCATTTCAAGCAGGGGACCGTCTCGGTCGACGAGGAAGAGTGCCGCACCCTCCGACAGGAACACTTCGGCAATCGCAAGGCCGATGCCCTGCGCCGCACCGGTCACCATGATCCGCTTGCCTTTAAGCCGGTCACTCATCCCTGCCTCCCTTCGATCCGCGTATAGTCTTCACCACTCGGCAACACTGCCGTCCGAATGGCGCCAGATCGGATTGCGCCAGCGATGCCCCTCCTTCGCGCGTTCGATCACATAGGCCTCGTCCACCTCGATGCCGAGACCGGGCCCCTGCGGAATGGAAACGAAGCCGTCTTCGTAAGCGAAGACCTCCTTGTTGGAGATGTAGTCGAGGATGTCGTTCGCCTCGTTGTAGTGGATGCCGAGGCTCTGCTCCTGGATGAAGGCGTTATAGCTGACGGCATCGACCTGCAGGCAGGCGGCAAGCGCAATCGGCCCCAGAGGGCAGTGCGGCGCCAGAGCCACGTCGTAGGCCTCGGCCATGGCGGCGATCTTGCGGCATTCGGTGATCCCGCCGGCGTGGGAAAGATCCGGTTGAATAATGTCGACGAAGCCGTCCGAGAGAACCGATTTGAAGTCCCAGCGCGAATAGAGCCTTTCGCCGAGTGCGATCGGCGTCGAGCAATGATTGGCGATTTCCCTCAGGGCTTCGCGGTTCTCGGAAAGCACGGGCTCCTCGATGAACATCAGTTTGAACTGCTCCAGCTCCTTGGCGAGTACCTTCGCCATCGGACGGTGGACCCGCCCATGGAAATCGACGCCAATGCCGATATGAGGGCCGATCGCATCCCGAATCAGCCCTATCGTCTCTACCGCCTTGTCGATCTTCTCGTTGGTGTCGACGATCTGCATCTCCTCGCAGCCGTTGAGCTTGATCGCCTTGAAACCGCGGGCGACCACCTCACGCGCATTGTTCGCGACATCGCTCGGGCGGTCGCCGCCGATCCAGGAATAGACCTTGATCCTGTCGCGGCACTGGCCGCCGAGCAGAGAGTGGACGGGCTGACCGAGCGCCTTGCCCTTGATGTCCCAAAGCGCCTGGTCGATGCCGGCAAGCGCACTCATATGGATGGCGCCGCCGCGGTAGAACCCGCCGCGATAAAGGACGTTCCAATGGTCCTCGATCAGGAAGGGGTCCTTGCCCACGAGATAGTCCGAAAGTTCGTGAACGGCAGCTTCGACCGTCAAAGCGCGCCCCTCGACCACGGGCTCCCCCCACCCCACGACACCCTCATCGGTTTCGATCTTGAGAAACAGCCAGCGCGGCGGAACGATATAGGTGGTCAGCTTCGTGATTTTCATGAAATGCGTCCAATCTGAATAGGAATATGGCGATCTGAACGGCGTCTATGTTGGCGGTCAGCCTTGCGGCGAACGCCGCTCGACGGCGACGGCAAGATCACGTGCGGCAAGGTCCAGCAACTGGTACGAACAGTCGCGCGCTGCCGCCGTATCGCGCATCCGCAGCGCTTCGACCAACTGCCTGTGGATTTCCACGGCGTCGCCGCAAGTGTCCGCCGCCTCGTTCGAGGCTTGCAGAGAGAATTTGAGGCCGGCCTGAATGATGCTCGCCAGCTGCTGAAACACCTGATTGTGGCTCGCCTTCAGGAGCGATTCGTGGAAGGCGACGTCCGCCGCAGTAAACTTCACGATGTCGCCTTCGGCGTCCTTCATCTGCTGCCAGGCGCGCTCGATCGCGGCGATTTCCTGCACCGTCGCGCGCGCAGCAGCCAGCTCCGCCGCAACCGGCTCGATCGCACGGCGCGCTTCCAGAATACAGTTCAGAAGATCGAACTGAAAAATCCGATCGCCGATCCACTCCAGGACCTGTTGGTCGAGAATGTTCCACTCGTCCTTGCTGCAGACGACGGTGCCGACGCGCGAACGCCCGCGCACAAGGCCCTTCGATTCGAGAATCTTCAGCGATTCCCGAATCACCGTGCGGCTGACGCCGTAGCGCTCGCACAGGTCGTTCTCCCGCGGCAGGAAACTGCCTGCCGGATAGTCGTCGCCGCAGATCTCGGCGGCGATCGCCCGCGTCACATCCTTCTGGACACGGGGCCGGCGGGAAGGCGCGCCGCTCGGTTCCATCGATTGATCCTGTTGTCCTTGCACCGAAATCTCCATGCGCGGGCCGCTATTTTCTTGGGACTTGAAGCGCGATGCTTATCGCAATTGAGCCGAAGTGACGACCCTTCGTGCAGCACGCATTATCAGACACGCGATTATCATTCATCATACACGTCCAATTGACAAGTATGATCTTTCCATCATACACAAATGCGGCTGCTGGGAGCAGTTCGAACAGGGAGAGAAATCATGCGCTTTATCAAAGCCGTCGCTTTGGCCGGCACCGTCGCGATTCTTGCTGCAACATCCGCCTTCGCCGCCGACGTGAAGATCGGCTTCATCGTGAAGCAACCGGAGGAGCCGTGGTTCCAGGACGAATGGAAATTCGCCGACGAAGCGGCCAAGGAAAAGGGCTTCACGCTCGTCAAGATCGGCGCCCAGGATGGCGAAAAGGTCCAGTCGGCCATCGACAATCTCGGCGCCCAGGGCGCGCAGGGCTTCATCGTCTGCACGCCGGATGTGAAGCTCGGCCCCGGCATCGTCGCCAAGGCGGCAGCCAACGACCTCAAGTTGATGACGGTCGACGATCGGCTGGTCAACGCCGACGGCAGCCCGATCGAGGACGTTCCGCATATGGGCATCTCCGCCACCAAGATCGGCGAGACCGTGGGCGAGGCGATCGTCGCGGAGATCAAGAAGCGCGGCTGGGACATGAAGGAAGTCGGCGCGATCCGCGTTTCCTACGACCAGCTCCCGACCGCCGTGGACCGGGTGGAAGGCGCGCTCTCCGTTCTGAAGGCGAACGGCTTCCCCGAAGCCAACATCTTCGACGCGCCGCAGGCAAAGACCGACACCGAAGCCGCTCTCAATGCCGCGACAGTCGTTCTCAACAAGAATGCGGGCATCAAGAAGTGGATCGCCGTCGGCCTCAACGACGAAGCCGTGCTTGGTGCAGTGCGTGCCACAGAGACGGTCGGCATCCCCGCCGACAGCATGATCGGCATCGGCATCGGCGGCGCGGACTCCGCGATCAACGAGTTCAAGAAGCCTTCCGCGACGGGCTTCTACGGCACCGTCATCATCTCGCCAAAACGCCACGGCTACGAGACGGCCCTCAACATGTACGAGTGGATCGCCAACGGCAAGGAACCGGAAAAGCTGATCCTGACCGCCGGCCAGCTCGCGCTGCGCGACAACTATGAGGCCGTCCGCAAGGAACTCGGCATCGAGTGAGCCCTGCCCCGACTGAAACGAGCCCGGTGTCGCCAAGCGCCGGGCGTCCTTCCCGGAGCGCTGCAATGCAGGACTTTCTGGAATTCCAATCGATTTCAAAAGGCTATCCCGGCGTTCAGGCGCTGTCTGAGGTCTCCTTCTCTGTACGCAAGGGCGCGGTTCACGGGCTGATGGGAGAAAACGGAGCCGGGAAGTCCACCTTGATACGGGTGCTCTCCGGAGACCAGGCGGCCGACACCGGCGAGATCCGCATCGACGGCGAGCCGCAGCACTATCGTTGCGTACGCGATGCCTTCAACGCGGGCGTCATCGTCATCCATCAGGAACTGCAACTCGTACCGGAGCTGACGGTCGCCGAAAACCTTTGGCTCGGCCGCTTCCCCGGCAATGCCGGCGTCATCGACCGTCGACAATTGGTTCGCGTCGTCTCCGACAGGCTTAAAGAAATCGGTATCGACGTCGATCCCGAGGCGAAGGTTGCATCCCTGTCGATCGGCGAGCGGCAGATGGTCGAGATAGCCAAAGCGGTGATGACCGACGCTCGCGTGATTGCCTTGGACGAGCCCACCTCTTCGCTCTCCTCGCGAGAAAGCGAAATCCTCTTCGCCCTGATCGAAAGATTGCGGTCGAACGGCACGGTCATCCTCTATGTCTCGCATCGGCTGGACGAGATCTTCCGCCTGTGCGACAGCCTGACCGTGCTGAGAGATGGCCGGCTCGCAGCCCATCATCCGGACATCTCGAAAGTCGGCCGCGAGCAGATCATCGCCGAGATGGTCGGGCGCGAAATTTCGAACATCTGGGGTTGGCGCGCCCGGACGCTCGGAGCTGCGAGGCTTTCGGTCGAAGGCGTTTCCGGCATCACCCTGCCCCAACCGATCAGCTTTGCCGTCCGCGCCGGCGAGATTCTCGGCTTCTTCGGCCTGATCGGCGCGGGCCGCAGCGAAATGGCCCGTCTGGTCTATGGCGCCGATCGCCGGCGGCAGGGCAAGGTCCTGGTGGACGGCGCCGCCGTACCGGCGAACAGCCCGCGGCTGTCGATCCGTGCCGGCGTCGTTCTGTGCCCGGAAGACAGGAAGTCCGATGGCATCGTGCACGGGCGCTCGATCGAGGAGAACATGGCGATCTCCTCCCGCCGTCATTTCTCGCCCTTCGGAATTGTCGACAAGCGTAAGGAGGCGGACCTTGCCGAGCGTTTCATCGCGAAGCTGCGGGTGCGCACTCCCTCGCGCCACCAGGACATCGTCAACCTTTCCGGCGGAAACCAGCAGAAGGTGATCCTTGGCCGCTGGCTGTCGGAAGAGGGCGTCAAGGTGCTTCTGATCGACGAGCCGACCCGCGGCATCGATGTCGGCGCGAAATCGGAAATATACGAAATTCTTTACGAGCTTGCGGCTCAAGGCATGGCGATCGTCGTCATTTCGAGCGAACTGCCCGAGGTCATGGGGATTGCGGACCGCATTCTCGTGATGTGCGAGGGTCGGATCGCGGCCGAAATCGACCGGAGCGATTTCGACGAACACCGGATACTCGCAGCAGCACTTCCGGATGCCTCAGCCACGACGGCCACCCTTCCCGAACAGGTAAGCTGACCATGACGACTTCCTTGAAAAAAATTCTTCTCGGCGAACAGGGCCTGCTGGTGATCTTTGCCGCCGCCTTCGTGGTGGTGTCTCTGACGGTTCCGAATTTCCTCACCGAACGCAACATGCTCGGCTTGCTGCAGTCGGTGGTGACCATCGGCGTCGTCGCCTGCACCATGATGTTCTGCCTGGCCTCACGCGACTTCGATCTTTCGGTCGGCTCTACCGTAGCCTTCTCGGGAATGGTTGCCGTAATGGCGTCGAACGCGACGGGCTCGATCGTGCTCGGCCTTCTGGCGGCTCTTGCCTGCGGTGGGATCGTTGGTCTCGCGAACGGCATCGTGATCGCCCGTTTCCGCATCAATGCGCTCATAACGACGCTGGCGACGATGCAGATCGTACGCGGCTTTGCCTTGATTGCATCGGACGGCCGTGCCGTCGGGATCAACGATCCGGCATTCTACCAGCTCTCTCTGTCGAAGTTCCTGACGGTACCCACGCCGATCTGGGTGATGGCCCTGTTTTTCATCGTGTTCGGTTTCCTGCTCAACCGTACCGTCTTCGGCAAGAACACCCTTGCGATCGGCGGCAACCCGGAAGCCTCGCGGCTGGCCGGCGTCGACGTTGCGCGGATGCGCATCTGGATCTTCGCCCTGCAGGGACTGGTATGTGCGGTGGCAGGGGTCCTGCTCGCCTCGCGCATCACTTCGGGGCAGCCGAATGCGGCCACCGGGCTCGAACTCTCGGTGATTTCCGCCTGCGTTCTCGGCGGCGTCTCGCTTGCCGGCGGCCGGGCGACCATGACGGGGGTCGTCGTCGGCGTTCTGATCATGGGTATTGCCGAGAATGTCATGAACCTGCTCAACATCCAGGCCTTCTACCAGTATGTGGTGCGTGGTCTCATCCTGCTGATTGCTGTCCTCCTCGACAATATGCGCTCTGTCGCCGGCAGGCCGCGAGGGTGATTTCCGGCACGAAGGACGCAAGTCCTTCGGTTCTCAATCTTATTCCTCTGCCTGTCACAGAAATCATGCCAGCCCAAACCCTTGGGCTGGCTTTACGCGTTTCGCCGCGGGCGTATCCATATGTGAAATATATTTCACATCACGAAATATATTGACACGCATCCTTTCCTAGCGTTACCTGCCTCTACCGGACTTCGAGGAGGAAGAACGGATTTCACGAACACAGCGGCCGCCTTTGGCGCGCCGACGCGCTTTTTGGGAGGGGCTTCGGCCTCGAGGAGGACTCTTGCGCAATTTTCTCAGCACGACCGCGATGGCGGTCCTCGCAACCACGCTTCTTGCCGGCACGGCCGCCGCCGCGACGGACAACCCGTTCCGCTGCAAGCCGGGCGAAAAATACGTCATGAACGTGATGGTGTCCGGCGTCGAATACTGGTTCCCGGTCTACGAGATGTTCAAGCAGGCCGGCCAGCAGTTCGGCTGCGAGACGGAATACACCGGAACGCCGGAATATGACGTCAACAAGCAGATCGCCAGCTTCGATCAAGCCTTGGCGCAGAGCCCGGCCGGCATTCTGGTTCACCCGATGAATTCGGATCCGTTTATCGAGCCTATCAACCGGGCGACCGACCAGGGCACGGCGGTCGTGACCTTCGCCGCGGATTCTCCCCTGTCGAAGCGCGTTTCCTACATCACCTCCGACAACACACGTGAAGGCATCTACGCCGCCGACAAGATCGCCGAAAAGCTCGGGGGCAAGGGTGAATATGCGGTGCTCGAAAATCCCGGCCAGGACAATCACGACAAGCGCATCGCAGCCTTCATCGCCCGCATGGAGGAGAAATGGCCCGACATGAAGCTCGTCGGGCGGGCCGCTTCCAACCAGGACCCTAACAAAGCCTATCAGGGACTCACGAGCCTCATCCAGGCAAACCCCAATCTTGGCGCCGTGTTCATGCCCGAGGCAAATTCGGCGATCGGCGCGGCGCAGGCGAACAAGGAAACGGGCGGCAAAGTCCTCGTCATGTGCGCCGACGTCAACGCCAATATTCTCGACATGATCAAGGCGGGCGAGGTCTTCGGCTCGATCAACCCCAATCAGGGCATGCAGGGCTATATGGGCTTCCTGCTGCTCTGGCTCGCCAAGCACCCGGAGCTCATCGACCCGATGAACGATGCCAAGCGATCCGGCTTCAATCCGATGAGCATCCCCGTCGTCGACAACGGCCTCTCGATCGTCACGGCCGATAACGCCGACGATTTCTACTGGGACAAGTACCTGAAACGCCGCGGTACCAAGGGCATCGAGGAATAAGATCGCAGGAGCGGCCGCCCGGATCCTTGCTCCGGGCGGCCGACGAGGCGGGAGGGGAAAATCGCGATGACGTCAGAGACCGTGCTGGAGATCCGCAATGTCAGCAAGCATTTCGGCGCCGTGAAGGCGTTGACAGGCGTAGACTTTCGGCTCGAACGAGGCGAAGTTCACGCGCTTTGCGGCGAGAACGGCGCCGGCAAGTCGACACTGATGAACGTCATTGCCGGCGTGCTGCACCCGTCGGACGGGGAAGTCCTCATCGAAGGCGCACCCGTGAAGATTGCCTCGCCCGCGGTCGCACAGTCGCTCGGCATCGGCCTGGTGCATCAGGAGATCGCGCTTTGCCCCGACGCGACAATCGCCGAAAACATGTTCATGGCGGCGACGAACCGCCGACGCTCGGCTTTGATGAACTACGCTCAGCTGGAGCGCGACGCGCAGGCCGTGATGAATCGTCTGGCCCCGATCGACGTCAGCCAGAAGGTCGGCGACCTGCCGATCTCCAGTCAGCAGCTCGTCGAGATCGCCAAGGCGCTGACGCTCGATTGCCGCGTGCTTATCTTTGACGAGCCGACGGCGGCGCTGACAGAGACCGAAGCGCAGGTGCTCTTCGGCATCATCCGCGATCTCAAGGCGCGCGGCATCTCGATCATCTATATCAGCCACCGCATGGCAGAGGTGTTCAATCTCTGCGACCGGGTGACCGTCTTGCGCGACGGGCGCTATGTCGCGACGGAAAAGATCGCGGACGTCACTCCTGACGATGTCGTCCGACTGATGGTCGGCCGCGAGATCAGCCAGCTTTATCCGGACAAGCCGCATCCTCCCGAACGCCCGAGCGAGCCGATTCTTTCAGTCCGCGATCTCGGCGATGACGCACGCTTCGGCGACGTCAGCTTCGAGCTCCGCCACGGCGAAATTCTCGGCGTGGGTGGCCTGATCGGCTCCGGGCGGACGGAAATTGCCGAGGGCATCTGCGCACTGCGACCGGTGACGCAAGGCGAAATCCGGCTGCATGACCAGGTGCTTCGTCTGCGGCGCTATTCCGACGCGGCCAAAGCCGGCGTCGTCTATCTTTCGGAGGACCGGAAGGGATCCGGCGTTTTCCTCGATCTCTCGATCGCCCAGAACATTGCCGCACTCGATCTGAAGGCATTGACCTCACTTGGCCTGCTCAACTCGCGCAAGGAAAGAGTGCTCGCCGAGGACCTGACCCGCAGGCTTGGTGTCCGGATGGGCGGCGTCGACATGCCGGTCTCCTCGCTATCGGGCGGCAACCAGCAGAAGGTGGCGATCGCCAAGCAGCTGGCCGTCGATCCAAAGGTGATCCTGATGGACGAGCCGACTCGCGGCATCGATGTCGGCGCCAAATCGGAAATCCACCGCCTGCTGCGCGAGCTTGCCCATGCCGGCATCGGCATTCTGGTCATCTCGTCCGAACTGCCGGAGCTGATCGGCCTTTGCGACCGCATCCTGGTGGTGCGCGAGGGACGGATCGCAGGCGAGGTATCGGGCGACGAAATGACCGAGGAGGCGATCATGCGGCTGGCATCCGGCATCGGGTCGGCAAGCGAAACCACCTTGAAGGCATCCGGGCATGCTGCCTGAAGAAGCGGGAGACAGGACTATGGCAGTCGATACATTGGCGGTCGCGGGAAAAACGCGCAGGCCGGCATGGAAGCGGATCGGCACGATGCGCGAGGCCGGACTGATTGCGATCATCCTTTCGCTCTCGGTGATCATGAGCTTCGCCTCGCCGCATTTCCTGACGCTTGGCAATTTTCGGGCGATGCTCATGTCCTTCTCGGTCGAGGGCATCGTCGTCGTCGGCATGACGATCCTGCTGATCGTCGGCGGCATCGATCTTTCGGTCGGCTCCGTCGTCTGCTTCTCGATGGTGCTCTCCGGCTCGCTCTTCCTGATCGGTGTCGATCCCTGGACGGCATCGCTCGTCGGAATTGCCGCCAGTGCCGCCATCGGCTGCATCATGGGCTTCTTCGTCACCGTGGTCGGGCTCAACCACTTCATCACATCGCTTGCGGCCATGGTGATCGTTCGCGGTCTCTGCCTCGTCATCACCAAGGGCACGCCGCTTTCGCTCTTCACCTTGCCGCCGGCATTCAAGGCGGTCGGCCAGAGTACCCTCTTCGGGGTTCCCTATGTGATCCTGATCTTCATCGCCGTCGTCGCCGCCTTCGATTTCCTGCTGCGCCGGGCAACCGCCTTCCGCAAGGTCTTCTACACCGGCAGCAACGAGAAGGCCGCGCTCTACTCCGGCATCAAGACGAAGGAGGTCAAATTCTGGGTGACGGTGCTTTGCGCGACGCTTTCCGGCGTGGCGGGGACGATCTACATGTCACGCTTCGGCGCGGCAACGCCGACCTTCGGGGTGGGCATGGAGCTCAACATCATCGCCGCGGCGGTGATCGGCGGCGCCTCGCTGAATGGCGGCTCGGGCACGATCCTCGGTGCCATCCTCGGCATCGCCCTGCTCTCCGTCGTCACGAGCTCGCTGATCCTGCTCGACGTTTCGGTGTACTGGCAGGATATGATCAAGGGCTGCATACTGCTCGCCGCCGTTTCGATCGATCACTTGCTGCACAAGCGGAAGGCTCTCTGACATGGCGAACGCCAAACCGAAATCACAATCCGCCCCGCGCGAAGAAATCGTCATCGCCAGGCAGATGCATCAAGCCCTGGTGCTGCACTTCCTGGAGGGTTTGACACAGGCGCAGATCGCCGACCAGCTCGGGATCTCGCATGCGACCGTCAACCGCCTCATCAAGCGTGGGCGCCAGCTTGGCCTCGTCGAGATCAAGATCAAGTCGCCGGTCGAGCCATTGGTGGAAATCGAAGAACAACTGCTGGCGCTCGGAGGCATCCGCCGCGCGGTCGTCGTGCCGACGGTCTCGGACAATCCCCAGATCGCCCTGCATTCGGTCGGCGAAGCCGCGGCACGGCTCATGCTCGAACAGATCGCCGACGGAGACACGATCTGCATCACCGGCGGCAAGGGGGTGAGCGCCGTGGTTGCCGGCTTGCAGCCGTCACGCCGCTTCGATATCGAGGTTATTCCCGCGACCGGCTGCGTTCAAGGCAAGCACTATACCGACGTCAACCACGTCGCCACCCTGATGGCAGACCGGCTCGGCGGGCATTCCTTCCAGATACACGCGCCGCTCTTCGCCGACAGCGAAGCGGAACGGAAAATGCTGCTCGGCATGCGCTCGGTCGCCGACGTCTTCAAGCGGGCGCGCGACGCGAAGATCGCCGTGGTCGGCATCGGCTCCATCCTTTCGGACGATTCCAGCTACTACGACCTGCACCCCTCCTCCAGCACCGATCGCGAAGCGATCGAGCAATCCGGCGCCTCCTGCGAACTGCTGGCGCATCTGCTCGACGATTGCGGGCGCGTCTGCGGCTACGGGCTCAATCGGCGTCTGGTTTCGCTGACGCTCTCCGAATTCGCTTCGATCCCAACGAAGATCGGTGTCGCAAGCGGGCCCAGCAAAGCGGGGCCGATCTTAAGCGTCATGCGCGGCAATCATCTGGACACGCTCGTCACGGATCAGGCGACGGGAGCGCGCATTCTCGAACTGGCCAAGGAAGGCGGAGAGCGTTCATGAATGGACAACAAATCATGCGGGAGATCGGCCGCTCCGGGGTCGCAGCCTCAGCGGTCGGCCTCGGCACCTGGGCAATCGGCGGCTGGATGTGGGGCGGCACGGACGAACGGGAATCGGTCGCCGCCATCCATGCCTCCCTGGATGCAGGCGTGACGCTGATCGACACGGCACCCGCCTATGGTCTCGGGCGGGCGGAAGAGATCGTCGGCAAGGCGCTTTCCGGGCGCCGCGACAAGGCGGTGATCGCAACGAAGTGCGGCCTCGTCTGGCACACACGGCAGGGCAATCACTTCTTCGACGAGGACGGCAGGCCCGTCCATCGCCATCTCGGCCGAGAATCGATATTCCACGAGGTGGAACAGAGCCTCAGACGGCTCGCCACCGACTATATCGACCTCTACATCACCCATTGGCAGGACCCGACGACGCCGATCGAGGAAACCATGCGAGCGCTCGAGGACCTGCGCGCCGCCGGCAAGATCCGGGCGATCGGCGCCAGCAATGTCAACCTGGAAGAACTCGAAATCTATGTGAAGATCGGCGGTCTAGATGCGATCCAGGAACGGTTCAGCATGCTCGACCGGGAGATCGAAGCGCAACTCCTGCCGGTTACGACGGCAAACGGCGTGGCGACGCTCAGCTATTCGTCTCTCGCTCTGGGCCTTCTCTCCGGCTCGATCGGGCCGGAACGCGTCTTTTCCGGTGACGACCAGCGCAGGGACAATCCGCGTTTCTCCGTCGCAAACCGGGAGAAGGTCACGCGCTTCGCCGAAGCGATAAGGCCGATCGCGCAAGAGCACGAGGCATCGATCGCCCAGATCGTCATCGCCTGGACCCTGGCGCAACCCGGCATCACCTTCGCGCTTTGCGGCGCGCGTAATCCCGTCCAGGCGCTCGACAATGCAAGAGCCGGCACGATCCGGCTCAGCGCGGAGCACCTCTCGACGGTCGAGGCGGCAATAGCGGCTGAGCTGGCGAATATGGACAGGTAACGGAACCGCCCCATGACAAGGACAGAGATTTTGGACGGGCTCCGCCGGAGCCCGAAGGTGGACGTCTGCGTCCTTGGCGGCGGCATCAACGGGCTCAGCGTCTTTCGCGAGCTCGCGCTGCAGGGGCTACGCGTCCTGCTCGTCGAGAAGCACGATTACTGCTCGGGCGCGAGTGCTGCGCTGTCGCGCATGGTGCATGGCGGCCTGCGCTACCTCGAAAACGGCGAGTTCACGCTGGTGAAGGAGTCGCTCGTGGAGCGCGACCGGCTTCTCAGGAACGCGCCGCACCTCGTGGCGCCACTTGCGACGACGGTTCCCGTCTTCGACATCTTCTCCGGCCTCGCCAATGGGATCGTTCGCCTTCTCGGCTTGAGCCGCCGGCCGAGCCGCCGCGGGGCCATCGCGATCAAGGCCGGACTTTCGATCTACGACTTGCTGACGCGCAAGCGGGCACTGATGCCGCGCCACCGGTTCCGCGGCCGTCGTGCGACGCTGGCGAAATGGCCGGCGCTCAACCCGAAGATACGCAGTTCCGCCACCTATTACGATGCCTGGGTGAGCCACCCCGAGCGGATCGGCATGGAGCTGTTGCGGGACGGGCTGTCCGCCTCGAGCGAGGCGGCGGCGCTGAACTATGCCGAGCTTCGCCGAAACGAGGCCGGCAAATACATCATCGCCGACGGCATCGATGGGGTCGGCGTCGAAATCGAGCCCAGTCTGATCGTCAACGCGACCGGCGGTTGGATCGACATCACCAATGGCGCGCTGTTGCCGCCGGATCAGCCCTCGACCCCGCTGATGGGCGGCACGAAGGGATCGCATCTCATCATCGACAATATGGATCTGCGCGACGCGCTCGGCGATCACATGATCTATTACGAGAACGAGGACGGCCGCATCTGCATCCTCTTTCCCTATTTCGGCAAGGTGCTGGTCGGTTCGACCGACATCCGGGTCGACGATCCCGGGACGGTCAAGTGCGAGGAAGAGGAGCGCGATTACATCCTGCAGTCGCTGGCCTTCGTCTTGCCTGGTATCGAGATCGGGCAGGAGGAAATCGTCTTCCAGTTCTCCGGCGTGCGACCGCTGCCCGCCAGCAGCGACAGTTTCACCGGCCGCATCCCGCGCGACCATTTCTGCACCACGATCGAGAGCGCCGGCACGCCGGTACTGTGCATGATCGGCGGCAAGTGGACGACCTTTCGCTCCTTCGGCGAACTTGCAGCCGATACTGCGCTGGAACGCCTCGGCCTTTCACGCCGCGTCTCGACGGCTGACCGCGCCATCGGCGGAGGGCGGGGATTTCCGGCCGATCCCGAAAGCTGGATTGCCGCCTTGGCCGCTCGCTGCGGCCTGCCACCGCCGCACGTCGCCGAATTGTTCTCCCGCTACGGAACGGAGGCGGAGGCGCTGGCGGCTTTCATAGGCCAGGGAAGCGATGCCGTGATCCCGGGCGCCGCTCATACGATGCGGGAACTTCTGTTCCTGATCCGCAACGAGGCGGTCGAGCATCTGGACGATCTGCTCTTGCGCCGCACGACGCTCGCGATTTCGGGCACGCTCTCGCTCGCCATTCTCGACGCTGCGCTCGAACTGCTGACGGAGGAGAAGGCGTGGTCCGAGGCGCGCCGCCTGAGTGAGCGGAACCGGTGCCTGGCGCTCCTGCGAGACCGGCACGGGGTCGACGAGAAAGCCCTTGCAGCCCGAATGCCGTCCCCATTGGCGAAGGCCGTCGCGGCGAGTTGATACCGCAATTTGCGGTGGCCCCGACCCAGGCTGCCGCGCAACCTTCGACGAAGGAGAAAAGCATGAGAATCAATAGCAAGGTGCGGATGAACCGCCTGTTCAACGGCGGACGCTGCCTCGACGTGGCGATCGATCACGGCGTCTGCAACGAGCCATCCTTCCTGGGCGGACTCGAGAACATGGAGTCCGTGGTGAAGACACTCACCGCAGCGGCGCCCGACGCGATCCAGATGAACTACGGCCAGGCCGATCTGCTGCAGGATCTGCCCGGAAAGGACAAGCCGGCGCTCGTCATGCGCATCGACATGGGCAATCCCTATAACCGCGTCCGCCATCGCGACATGTGGGCGGTGCTGCAAAACGAGGCCGAGCCGCTGATCGGGGCGCTGGCCATGGATGCGGCCTGCGTCGTCGTCAACCTGTTCATGCTGCCGGACGAACCGGATCTTTTCCGCCAATGCGTGCAGAACATCGCTCGCGTCCGGGCCGATTGCGACAAATACGGCATGCCACTGATGATAGAGCCGCTCGTCATGCAGCCGGTTACCGAGGATGGCGGCTACATGGTGGACGGCGATGCCGACAAGATCGTCACGCTGACACGGCTTGCCCGGGAGATGGGCGCCGATATCGTCAAGGCGGACCCGACCACCGATGCGGACGAATTCCACCGGGTGGTCGAAGCGGCGCGTTGCCCGGTTCTCGTTCGCGGCGGCGGCAAGCAGGATCTGAGATCCGTCTTCGACAAGTCGGCGGCCTTGATGAAGCAGGGCGCGATGGGCATGGTCTACGGGCGCAATGTCTATCAGCACTCCAATCCGAATGCCGTGGTGCGCGGATTGATGGCGATCGTTCACGACAATGCGAGCGGCGAAGAGGCTTTTGCGCTGTATCGTCAAGGTTGATCGGATATCGGACCTTGGGAGGGGTTCAGCATGGGAGATTATCTTTTGGGCCTAGATGCCGGCAACACTATCATCAAGGCGGTGATCTTCGACCGGCAGGGTAAGGAAATCGCTTCGGCCGCGGCGGAAGGGCACAGCCGGATGCCGTTCCCAGGGCATGTCGAGCGCAGCCTGGACGAGCTATGGGAGAATGCCCGCCGGGTCATCCGCACATGTGTCGATGAGGCCGGGATCGACGGCAGCGAAATCGCCGCCATCGGCTGCGCCGGCCATGGCAACGGGCTCTACGCGCTCGACCATGAGGGGCGTCCGCTTCTCGGCATACAGTCGCTCGACACCCGGGCGGCGGCGCTTGTTGAAGAGTGGAGGTCGGAAGGTGTCGGCGACCGGACCTATCCGATCGGTCAGCAACGGCCCTGGCCTTCGCAGACCCCCACTCTTCTCGCCTGGCTGAAACGACATCGGCCGGAGGTCTTCGCCAGCATCGGCACGGTCTTTCTCTGCAAGGATTTCATCGTCAACCGGCTGACGGGCGCGCGCGTCAGCGACGTCTCGGACATGACCGGCTGCGGTTTGCTCAACGTCGCCGGCCGGCACTACGACCGGGAACTCATGGCAGCTTACGGGCTCTCCGAAACGATTGACCTCCTGCCGCCGCTGGTGGAAAGCGCCGACGTCGCCGGTCGCATCACCGAAGCGGCCGCAGCCGAGACGGGGCTTGCCGCCGGAACGCCGGTGGTCGGCGGGCTCTTCGACGTGGTCGCCTCGGCGATCGGCTCCGGGGTCACCCGCACCGGGGCAGCTTCCATCATCGCCGGGACCTGGAGCATCAATCAGGTGATCATCGAAAGCCCGGAGCTGGAGGGACCGGTGTTCATGTCCTCCACCTTCGACCGCGACCGCTACTTGGCGATCGAGTCCAGCGCGACCTCCGCCGCAAACCTCGAATGGCTGGTGCGGGAGTTCTTTTCCGAGGTGCGCTCCGATGGGCGCTCGCCCTTCGACCTCTGCTGCGAGCTCGCCTCCTCAAGCGATCCGGCCTCCGACGACCCCATCTACCACCCCTATCTCTACGGCGCCCAGCAGGACGGCAGCGCGCGCGCCGGGTTCTATGGAATCGCCGGCTGGCACACGAAAGGCCACCTCGTGCGCGCGGTACTCGAAGGCGTGGCTTTCGGTCACCGCCAGCACATAGAGACGATGCGCAAAGCAGGTGCGGCTTTCGACGAGGCGATACTCTCCGGCGGCGGTTCGCGCAGTCTCATATGGCCGCAGATATTCGCCGACGTCCTCGGCGTCCCGGTCTCCGTGGCCCGCTCGCGTGAGACGGGCGCCCTGGGGGCGGCAATCGCAGCCGGCACCGGCGTCGGCATTTTCTCCGACTTCGCCGAGGGTGCGGCCGCGATGGTGAGAACCGAACGGCACTATCGCCCGAACGGGGCGCTGGAGGCCCATTATGCCCGGCGATACGCGCTTTACAGGGACATCGCGGACGCCATGACGCCGATCTGGCGACGGCTTTCGGCAATGCAGGCCATCACGGCGGGAGTTGGGGCGTGAACGCGGATATGAACGAGACGATCGCCGATGCGGGCAGTTACGATTTCATCGTCATCGGCGCCGGCTCCGCGGGCTGCGTCCTTGCCAACCGGCTTTCCGCCGACCCGAAAAACCGGGTCCTGCTGCTCGAAGCCGGCGGCAGCGACCGTTATCACTGGGTGCATGTGCCGATCGGCTATCTCTACTGCATGGGCAATCCGCGCACCGACTGGATGATGAGGACGGCCGCGGAACCCGGTCTCAACGGCCGCAGCCTCCCCTATCCTCGCGGCAAGCTGCTCGGCGGCTGCTCTTCCATCAACGGCATGATCTATATGCGTGGGCAGGCGGCCGACTACGACGGCTGGCGCCAGGCCGGTAATACCGGCTGGGGCTGGGACGATGTTTTGCCCTATTTCCTGAAGTCGGAGGACAACTTCCGCGGCAAGTCGCCGTTGCATGGCGCCGGCGGGGAATGGCGAGTCGAACGCCAGCGTCTGTCCTGGCCGATCCTTGATGCCTTTCGCGATGCGGCCGAAGAGCTCGGCATTCCGAAGACTGAGGATTTCAACACCGGCGATAACGAGGGATCCGGCTATTTCGAGGTGAACCAGCGCGGCGGCCTGCGCTGGAACACGACCAAGGCGTTCCTGCGCCCCGCGATGAAGCGGCCGAACCTTCGGGTGCTGACGGGCGCCGAGACCGAGCGTCTGATCTTCGACGGGCGCCGGACGAAGGGCGTGCGCTTCCGGTCGGACGGCCGCATCCACGTGGCGCGCGCCACGCGCGAGGTCATCCTCTCTGCGGGCGCGATCAACTCGCCGAAAATCCTCGAACTTTCCGGGGTGGGCCGACCGGACGTCGTCTCGGCAGCCGGCGTGCAGGTCGTCCACTACCTCCCCGGGGTTGGCGAGAACCTGCAGGATCATCTTCAGATCCGCACCGTATTCCGGATCGAAGGCGCGAAGACGCTGAACCAGCTCTATCACAGCATTTTTTCCCGCATGGGAATGGGCTTCGAATACATGCTGAGGCGTTCCGGTCCGCTGTCGATGGCACCGAGCCAACTCGGCATATTCGCGAAAAGCAGCCCCTCTGTCGCAACCGCCGACCTCGAATACCATATCCAGCCGCTGAGCACCGACCGATTGGGAGAGCCGCTCCACAGCTACCCGGCCGTCACGGTCTCGGTCTGCAATCTGAGGCCGGAAAGCCGGGGGAGCGTGCATGTCACGACAACGCAATCATCCGCCGCGCCGGACATCCGGCCGAACTATCTGTCCACTGCCGGCGACCGGCTGCTTGCGGCACGGGCGATCCGCCACGCTCGCAATCTCATGGCGACGAAGGCCATTGCAAGATTCAAGCCGACGGAAATACTGCCCGGCGCGGGGTTCCAAAGCGAGGATGAACTTGTCCGCCGGGCCGGCGACATCGCGACGACGATCTTCCACCCGGTGGGAACCTGCAAGATGGGCAGCGACCCAATGGCAGTGGTGGATTCTTCGCTGAAAGTCCACGGGATTACTGGCTTGCGCGTCGTCGACGCGTCGATCATGCCGGCCATCGTCTCTGGCAACACCAATTCACCTGTCATCATGATTGCGGAAAAGGCGGCGGAGGCGATCCTCCGCCACTAATCTAAGACTAGATCACGATTTCGAAACTCAGGACGAAACCGCACGCGGCGTCCTCATCCACCCCAGGTGACGGGCCTCGGGGTGGATGATGCATCCTGGAAATCGACCCTCGAACGTGAGCGTGGGCCCGTCCAACTCCAAAAGGCGCTGGAACTGACCGGCGACGTGGCGGCGCGGGCCCGGATTGATCCTGCTTCAATGGTTTAGTGCGAGGCATTGTGCTCATCGTGCTGGGCTGCTGGACTATGCCGCCAGCGTCGATACCCGTCCCTCGGAAGCTGGCGGTTCAGTTCAGTGTTCTTCGCCACGCGGTACTTCGCGTCATCGGCAAGGGCCGGAGCGGCGACGAAGAGGATCGCTGTGGGACAGAGCGCTGGAGAGAAGGTGTGTGTTCATGGTCATTATCAATAGTTTCGATGTGAGAGACGGTGGCATTCGGCCGCTTCACTCGCTTTTGCGGCGTTTGCAGGCTCGTCCAGATTTGACGAGGTATTCAATTTCGAAACGCGTCACGCCGATGTCCTTGAGGATGTAATCCGGCATTTCCTGCAGAGCGCACCCGCGTGCACGACCGCTTTGTCGGCGACGGTGGATTGCCTGGGCCACCTGTGCCACGCAGCTCGAGAAGGCTGTGCCTAGTGCCGTGGTCAAAAAGGGCGACGGATTGGTGTTGAAGGAGGTCTTAGACATGGTGCTTCCCTCTTGGTCTGAGTGTCGGCCTGTCGGTGGACACTCACCAATGCGGCTGTTGCGACGGAGCCACCGCCTTGTTGTTCCAGATGTGGTGGCAAAGGCTCGTCCAGCCCGCGTGCCATCGTCGTTCAGCGCGCACGAGCCATCCATTTGTTACTGGTACCCGGTCTGAGCCTCTGCGGCAGTTCCGGAAGTAACAGGAACCAGCGTTGGCGCCCCCCTCAGCCGCGCACGAACGCGCATCCGTGGGTGTTCAGACCCGGTAGACGCGCCGGTGCGCGCCGGAGATTTGATTTTTCTTTGATCAAGCCCACGCATGGAGAGCATATGCAAAAATATACTTCCTTACCGTGCCAGTAGGGCAGGCTCTTTGAGCACTTCTGAGGGAAGATTGGTGTGAAAAAGCAGATCCAATTCAAACCCGAGACATGACTTCAGGGCGTAGTCAAAGACGCCAGAGTGGCCGTCTGCCTGCCACAACTGTCAAGCGACACGAGGAATTGACCCCTTTGCCGACATCAGGAATTGACCCCCTTTACTGGCTGGACGTTTCGTTGGGTTCAAGCGCCGCTCCGGTCTTCTGCAGAAGGCCGGAGCGGCGCTTTTCGCGAAGCCGGTAGCTGTCGCCCCGGATAGTGATGACCGCGGAATGATGAAGCAAGCGGTCCAGGATCGCCGTGGCGACGACGGGGTCCCCGAAGACACCTCCCCATTCGCCGACGGATCTGTTTGAGGTGATCAGGATCGAGCCCTTCTCATAGCGCCGGGACACCAACTGGAAGAACAGGTGGGCGGCATTGGCCTCGAAGGGCAGATAGCCCAATTCATCGATGATCAGCAGTTTCGGCCGCGACAGAAGCGTCAACTGCTTGTCGAGCAAGCCGTCGCTATGGGCCTTGGCCAACGTCGCCACCAACGTCGCCGCCGTGATGAACTGCACGTTGTAGTTCTGGCGGATCGCCTCGCGGCCGAGGCTGACGGCAAGATGCGTCTTACCCGTTCCGGGAGGGCCAAGGAGCAAGAGCGTGTCGCCATGCGCAATCCAGCGGCAGGTCGCAAGCTCCCGGATCTGCCCTTGATCCAGCGAAGGCTGGGCATCGAAGTCGAAGCCATCCAGCTCGCGTACGAAGGGGAACTGGGCGATCTTGCTCGACATGGAGATACGGCGCTCATCACGCCGGGCGATCTCCCGCGATACCAGGAAGCCCAGAGCCTCGCGCAGGTTCATCTTCGAGCGAGCCGCCTCGTCGAGCAGCGTGTCGAGCTGGTCGCGGATCGCCGTCAGCTTCAGCCGGTCGAGCGTTGCGATGAGCAGGTCATGGTCCACGTTCGTCATCACCAGCCTCCTCCGACAACGGCTTCATATTCCGCAAGCGGCCGCAGCAGCGCCGCGGGCGCGATCTCGATCGGCGCCAGGCGCACGGGTCCCTCGACACCGGCAATGCCGACAAAATGGGATCGGTCGACAATCCGTTGCCGTCGCCCTCGGTTCAGGGCATGGTCGGCCACAACCTGGCCCGCATGGCGAATGATCACGCGACCGGCCAGCACCACGACCTGGACACTCTCGCCGATCAGGCGCCAGGGCACCGAATAGCTGTTCGTGTCGAGATCGATGGCGCAGTCGGCCTGAACCTTGCGGACCAGATCCCGCAACTGCCCGAACGCAGCCCTGCCGGAAAGCGGACGTAGCGCCCCGGCCTCCGCAGCAAAGCGTTCCGCCGGCGCAACACCGGTGGTGCCGTGTTCCCGCTGGTCGGCAACCTCGCGCGTCCACCGATCCAAATGCGCCTCGAATGCCGCCCAGGTCTCGAAGCGGCGGCCGGCGATCGCGTTCTTCTTGACATAGCCGACTCCGCGCTCGTCCTTGCCCTTCTTTCAAGTCCAGGACTGCAGTTCGTACTGACACTCAAGCGCGCATAAAGTTCGAGGTCACGCACCCGTTCCATCCGTGGCGCGGCCAGCGCTTCGTGCTGTCGACACGC
>NZ_JBQEMS010000033.1:0-54647 GCF_052044265.1 Sinorhizobium sp. 22678
GCTGGGCAAGGCCGTCTCCTACGCGCTCAATCATTGGAACGGGCTGGCAGCCTTCCTGGAGGATGGCCGGATCGAAGCGGACTCCAATGTGGTCGAGCGTTCAATGAAATCGGTGGCTCTGACGAGGAAGAACTCGTTGTTCGTGGGCAACGAACGCGTTGGCAAGTCCTTCGCGGTCCTGGCATCGCTCGTCAACACAGCAAAGCTCAATAGTGTTGACCCCGAGGTCTGGCTTGCCGATGTGCTTGAGCGCATCATCTCGGGCAAGGTGCCCGCGAACCGGATGGATACGCTCTTCCCCTGGGCCTGGAAGGCCGAACGCGAGGCCATTGCAGATCAGGAGCGACGGGCGGCATGACACAGAACAGCCAAGGGACGACGGCACGACCGAAGCTCGATGACAAGGCGTTCGAGGCCTTCATCAGGGCACGTCGTCCCGTGTCGCCGATCTGGTCGATGAGTGGCCTCGACGGCTATCTCACGGCTCTCATCATCGGACCGAAGTTCATCGACCCACGCAAATGGATCCCGGAACTGACCGGTCCGGATGCCCTGAACCTGCCGATGGAGACAAGAGAACATCGGGCCGTACAGACGATCGTTGCTGAGTATAACCGCATCTCGGCTAGCCTTTCCGAAACACCGAAAGACCACCGGCCCCGGTTCACCCGGATCGATGATCAGACCTTTGATATCTTCGATTGGGACGTCTGCTTTCTGATGGGAACCGGGTTCGCGCCGAGGCTTTGGCAGCCGGTTCTTCGTGGTCATGCCGTCACTGGGGATATCATCGCACCCATCCGCAAGCTCGGCGAGGCAAAACGGAAAGCGACAAGCCAGGATGCTGCTGACGTCGCCGAAGCACTCGTCAATATCCGAACCTACTTTATGCCGAAGCGGGCAAAGCAGAAGTTCTGACCGAGCGCCAGAAACCTATCCGTCAATCATGAAAGCCGTGGGCCATTCGTTGCGCTCACGGTCGAAGCGTTGCGCCGCTTGCAGGATCAGGTCAGAGAACTTGATGCGGAGATTTCGGCAAATGCCAAGTCTGACGAAACTGCCCATGGCCCGATTAGCGTGCCTGGTATCGGTCCGCTGATCGCGACGGCTCTCGAGGCGCTTGCTCCATCGGCTGAAACATTCCCATCCGGTCGTGGTTTTTGCAGCCTGATCGGTCTGACACCGATCCAGCGTTCAACCGGCGGGAAGGAGCGCGTTGGACTAACATCGCGCATGGGAGAGGGAACGTTAAGACGTCTGCTCATCACCGCATCCAGCGCGCTGTCGTCCGCTGGGCCAAGCGTAAAGGCATACCATGCGGCTCATGGTTTGATCGGATGCTTGCGCGCAAGCCACCCATGCTGGTGATCGTGGCGCTGGCCAACAATACCGCGCGCATCGCTTGGGCGCTGATGAAGAAAGGCGGGACTTAGTGTGTGCACGTGCCTGCCTTCGCTTCTGCCGCATATTTATTCAGCGGCCACCGCGCCAAAAGGCCGCGGACTGATGGCGGTGGTAAGGGGCAGTGAGTCTGCCGCACGCAGGTCTTATTGCTGACCGACCCAGTCCCGATCGTCGCATTCTGTCATCGTCTCGCGGCCAGCCACCCGCATCCAACCAGCGCCGATCGGGAGAGCGGTGGGGCCTTGTTGCTTGGTTCCAATTAGTGCATAAGACTAATGTAATACACGCTATTTGAGGCACTTCAAGGTAACGTGACTAGGCGCTTCGCAAATTTCTCGAGCGAACCGAACACGTCCTCCGCCTCGTCGAGATGATTTGCACCGAACGCCTCGAAGAGCTTGAACGAGCGACGGTCCGAGGCAAATAATTTGTGACAAGGAGCGAGCGCTCGAGACTGGCGGATCGACTGCGGCGCATGTAGATAGCAGTCCTGCATTCTTTGATTCAAGGCGCCGATGGCTTTAACGCGACGACAAAGGGAAGAGCTCGCCGATGCTTCTTCCGCTCCCACACCGGAGCCGGTGACGACCTTTGCCGTCCAGATCATAGGATGGAAGAGAGAGTCTTTCGAGCGATATTTTCCCGACAGGCACTTCCGCTTCCTCCCCATGAATGTCGGCGAGCGCGAATTCGAGCGCGTCTGGAAGCCGCGGATCCTGGCCGAGAAGGACGCCGAGTTTCTCGCCTGGGGCCCGGAACTGCCGGGCCCTTTGGAGGCGCTGGCAAAAGCGCGGAACATTCCCGTCACTTTCATAGAGGACGGTTTCCTTCGCTCGGCCCGGCCGAGCGCCAGCCGCACGCCTCCCCTCTCCCTGGCGCTCGACGGCAGGGCGCTCTATTTCGACTGCCGGCATCCATCCGACCTCGAAGTGCTGCTAAAGAACTATGACTTCGAAGCGGATGCGGCACTGATGGAGCGGGCGCGCGTTGGCATCGCGCTACTCACCGAAAGCGGCATCAGCAAATATAATGGCGCGCGCCGGCGCAACGCCGAGGAAGTCTATGGCGAGAAGACGCGCAAACGGGTGCTGGTCGTCGGCCAGGTGGAGGACGATGCTTCGATCCGCTACGGCTGTCTCAGCCGCATGACCAACAACGACCTGGTGCGGCTCGCGGCCTCAGAGCAAGCGGACGCCCAGATCCTCTACAAGCCGCATCCGGACGTGCTGAGCCGCGCCCGCCCGGCAAGGTCCGACCCCGCCGAAGTGGCGCATCTTTGCGAGCTGGTGACCGAGAGCCTGCCGCTTGCCGAGGCGCTGCGCACCGTCGACCACGTCTATACGATCACCTCGCTTGCGGGCTTCGAGGCGCTCATTCGCGGCATCCCGGTCACGACCGCCGGCTGCCCCTTCTATTCCGGATGGGGCATGACGGACGACCGCCAGCCCAACCCGCGCCGCGGCCGTCGCTTGAGCATCGAAGCGCTTTTCGCCGGCGCCTATCTGCTCTATCCTCGCTATTTCGATCCCGAGACTGGAGCGCAAACCTCATTCGAAGCGACCGTGACCGCAATCAAAAGACAGCTCGACGAGCCGCAGGGCCTTGGCCCGCGCCGGCCGCAATGGCGCGCCTGGGGCCCTTACGGCCTTCTCGGCTGGCGCCATCTGCTGACCGCCTTTGTCACGCCGGCGATCCGCAAGATTGGCAGTGACCGCGATGTCGAAGACTTCAGGGCCGACCCGATCCGCTTCTTCCGCGGCCTGTCCGAGCGGAAGTACCGGATCATCGGCCGCATTCTCTATCCGTTCGGGTGACTGACATGGGCTATCTCACCACCCATTTCCGCGTCGTCGGCGCCCTTCTGGTTCGCGAAATGGCGACGCGCTTCGGCTCGAAGCCCGGCGGCTATGCCTGGGCGCTGCTCGATCCGACGGCCCACATCCTGTTGCTGACTACGATCTTCCAGACGATCGCCCACACGCCGGCACTCGGCACCAGCTTCGCGCTTTTCTTCGCCACCGGCTATATCGCCTTCCAGTTCTACCAGGCGATGACCGGCTACCTGAACGCCGCGGTCAAGGCCAACAAGGCGCTGCTCAGCTACCCGAATGTCGCGCCGATCGACACCATCGTCGCCCGCTTCGTCCTGCAGATGGGCACGACCTCTCTGGTCGCCTTCATCGTGCTCGGCACGATCGTCGCCACCATGCGGGTCGACACGAACATCCACTGGCCCTCGATCTTCGAAGCGGTCGGGCTCGCCTGCCTCTTCGGCCTCGGCGTGTCCATGGTCAATTGCGTGCTGTTCCTGAAATATCCGCTTTACGAACAGGTCTTCGGCATCTTCAACCGCCCACTTTTTATGATCTCCGGCGTCTTCTTCCTGCCCGACTCGATCCCAACGCCCTATCGCGAGCTCGTGCTGATCAATCCGCTTGTTCACATAATCATGAGTTTCCGCCAAGGGTTTTATCCAGAATATCGGGCGTTCGGCCTCGACATGAGCTATGTTTATGGCATCGCATTTATGACATTGTTTGCCGGAATGCTGGTCTTCACCCTTTCCAGAAAGACGCTGAGAAACGAATGATCCGCTTCGAGCAGGCGACCAAATATGCCCGCACCAAGGGCATCAAGAAGCCTATCATCGAGAACGCATCGCTGACGCTGAACCGCGGTAAAAGCGTCGGCCTTCTCGGTCGCAACGGCGCCGGCAAGTCGACGCTGCTACGCCTAATCGCGGGCGCTATCAAGCTCGACAAGGGTCGAATCATTCGCCGCGGCAAAATCTCCTGGCCGCTGGGGTTTCAGGGTAGCTTTCAAGGCTCGCTGACTGGGGAACAGAACGTACGTTTCGTCGCCCGAATCTACGGAGTAGATACGGAAGGACTGATCTCCTATGTCAAGGAATTTGCCGAGCTCGGCCCATTCTTTCGCGCGCCCGTGGGCACGTATTCCTCCGGCATGAAAGCGCGGCTCGCCTTCGGCTTGAGCATGGGCATCAACTTCGACTATTATCTCGTCGACGAAATCACCGCGGTTGGTGACGCAAATTTTAAGAAGAAGTGCCAGAGTGTCTTCGAGACCAAGCTGCAGGATTCGGACGTGATAATGGTCTCGCACAGCACCGGTACGATCCGCGATTATTGCGATTGCGGTGTGGTGCTGGAAAAAGGCAAGATGACGTATTATGAGAATGTAGAAGACGCGATACGCGCCCACGACAAAAATATGAAGGAAAGCTAGATGGCGGTAAGCAAGGACGCGGCAGTGAACCAGCCTGATTCCGCGCAGGCCGCTGGCACGCAGAATATCGCCAAAGCCGCGGCAAAAAACAAAGGTATTGCGGTCCTCGAGGGGCTCCTCGGAAAGGAAAGCGCACCGGTCATCCCGCTGCCGGGACGTAAGGTTGAATCACCCCAGAAAGCCGGTTGGCAGTCGAAGTGGCTGAAGAAACTTCGCTGGCGCCACGCCGTCATAGGCGCGTCCTTCCTCGGACTCGTAGCAGTACCAGCGACGCTTGTATCGGTCTATATGGCCTTCATCGCGGCGGACCAGTATCACAGCACCACCTCCTTTGCGGTACGTAGCATCGAGGGTGGCGTATCAACGGATATTCTGGGTATGTTCACCCAAGCGTCCGGTGGCAGCACTATTTCTGACAGCTACATTCTGATGGATTATATCCTGAGCGAGCGCATGGTAGCGGACGCCGACCGCAGATTCAAACTCGAAGATGTCTATGCTGCCCGAGGGCTCGACTATTTCTACGGAATCGGCTCTGACCTGCCGATTGAGGACAAACTCGCCTACTGGCGCGACATGGTTGATGTCAATTTTGATAATGCCTCGGGCATCGTGGCAGTGACTGTGAAAGCCTTTGACGCGAAGCAGGCGCAAGCTATCGCTCAATTCATCGTGGACAAGAGCGACAATCTTGTAAATAGCCTGTCACTTTCCGCCCGCAATGATGTGCTGAGGGCAGCGCAGGACGAAGTACTCGCAGGCGAGGCCCGCTTGGCCAAGGCTCGCGTAGCCCTGCGGAACTATCGCGACAGGTCGCAGGAAATAAGTCCGGAAGAAGGAGCGAAACTCGCCGTTCAGCTTATCGCTTCACTGGAACAGCAATTAACGCAACTCAACGCCGATCTCTCTACCGCGAAGACTCAGATGCGTGAAGATACGCCCAGGATTCGGGTCTTAAAAGCACGTATTGAAAGTCTCGAAAACCAAGTGGACGTCGAACGCAAACGTCTTGGTACGGGTGCGCGCGATACTGCATCCCCCTTCGGAACAGAGCCCCAAGATGTAGCTGGTCGAATCACGCAGTTCGAGGAGTTGGAAACGGAACGCGAGTTCGCCGAACGCGCATATACCGCTGCGTTGGGCGCTCTTGAGAAGGCGCGTGTTGAGGCGAACAACAGGCAACGGTATCTTGCACTGTTCATCGAGCCCACCCTCTCCGAAATGGCGCAATATCCGACGCGCATCGTAAATGCGTCGCTCGTGACTCTCGCTCTCCTGTTTGCCTGGGGTGTCGGAGTCATGGGCTACTACAACGTTCGTGACAGGGCGTAACTACGGCTTCGCTTTCCACGCTTCCTTGCCACGAACGGCGTCCCGCCGCCTAGATCTAATATCGGTTATAATGGAAGAAGCCACCTGCAGTATCTCTCACCGCAAAAGGTGGGTAAGTTGGATGTTCAGGCGCCTCATGTGGTACCTGAACGGTAGACCAGGCTCCACCGAGTTGCAGTCCAGTAGACGCGCTTATGCTTCCGGCCTTTATTCGGATGCGGTCAATTGGCTGCAAGCGGCGCTTGATAAATCCCGAAACGATTATTCTCTTCAGCTGAGCATGTCGCGCTGGGCAAGGTACGGCATTGTACCGTTTGAGAGTGCAAAGGAGATGTTGCTAAACATCGTCGACAACGCACCGCCGCATTTGGCACGCACGGCGTCGGTCGAGCTTTTGAATCTGTGCTGGGAAAGAGCTGGCGCGACAGCGGCAGTCGTCCATCTGCCCCGGACCATGCCCTTACTTGGTTCTAGGCCAGCAACTAGGGTTCGCGTGGCGGCTCTCATGAACGACGCAGGACTTGCTGAGGACGCCTTGGACATCCTCGCTGAGGTCGCAATCAGACACCCTCAATCACTTCGTGGCATGGGATATTTGGAACTGACAGTCGCCGCGCAGAATTCGGGGTTCGACCATTTGGAGCTAGGTCGGGCGGCATTGGCCATATCACACAGACTCAATGCTGGCGCCGCCCGTTTGCGGGCTCTCCTTGACACTCGGGACGTCGCCGTGGTCGCCAATGGCCGCTCTCTCATGGGTAAATCACAGGGAGCAAATATCGATGCCCATCGACAGGTGATGCGATTTAACAACTATGTTACAAGTGACATCGTAGATCTTGGCCGGCGTACTGATGTATGGGTGCGGCCCCTTAGTCCCCGCTATGTCCCTTGGAGGCAATTTCGAAAACAGCCTCTTCTTGTTTTCACCGGTCCAAACCTACGTCACCGATTTTCGGATGCTATTCAACTGTTAACAGCCTGCCCCAAAGAGTATGGCGATATAGCTGTTATCCCACCTTCGCTATACATATCCCTTTTCGGTGAACTGGACGCATCGCCGAGCAGCGGATTACTGGGCCTCGCATTATTGGCAGAACATTGTGGTGGCCGGGTACCGCAAGATCAAGTTTTCGGCTACTCACTTCAGGATAATAGGGAGAACATGTCGATTTACCATCATGGGACCGTTCAAGGCGACTCCCCGAGCCGTCACAACTGGAAAGCCGAGCTCAGGCTGTTCCAGAACTTGGTCGGAACGGAGCAGCAATGAAACACACCATTCTCCTCGCTGGTAGCGGCAATATCGGCCGCCGTCATCTACAAGCGCTGTCCGGGTTGAACCGGCGTTTGAACCTGATCATCATCGAGCCCGACGATTCGGCACGACAAGCATCCGCAGCACTGTTGGCTCCCTTCGCTGGCCAAATCGCCTTTCGCTTGCAATCGGATTCGGCCGACCTTCCGACGTCAGTTGACCTCGCGATTATCGCGACATCTGCCGGTCCGCGGCGGAAGGTGTTTGAGAGTTTAATTTCGGCCACCCACCCGAATTTCATTCTGTTTGAAAAAATACTGTTCACGACTCGGCGTGATCTAGATGAATGTGAAGAAATTCTCTCTAAGCTTGAGATACCAGCTGCCGTCAATTGCGGTCGACGCGGCTTTCATGATTATGATCGCTTGCGCGACGAACTTGGGTCTCGCCGCGGGTTGTCCATGAATGTGTTCGGTTCGGATTGGAACATCTGCTCGAACGGAATCCACTTCCTTGATTTGGCTACGCATCTATTTGCCGACATGCCGTTGTCGGTTTCAGAGGCAGAGTTAGAGCCCCACCCCGTGCCCAGCCGACACCCCGGCTGCATTGAATTCTTCGGAAGCTTGGTTGCACAGATGGGAGGCGGAGGGGCCGTCAAGCTCACGAGTTTGAGGTCTCCGGGCGTTCCGTTTGCAATAGAGATAACTCATCACAAGGAGAAATGGACGATTGAAGAAGCTAAGGGACGCTTAACCTATGAAGTCGGCGGACAGGAGCAATATTCTCGCCCGTTCGAGGCGATGATGGTTAGTCGTATGGGGCATTTGTACACGGAAATTCTGGATAGCCGGCAATCCCGACTTCCGTCCTACCGGACATCAGCAATCCACCATCGCCTGTTTGTCGACGCAATACGTCGCAGGTTGGGGATGCACCTCTCGGAGGATATGCCGTGCCCGATCAGTTGACGAGCTTAATTCTAGCTGGTTGCGGCGGCATGGCTGGCGCGTATGCTAAGGTGTTGCGCCAGGTAGAGCAACATTTTGTAGTGTTGGGGCGCAGCCAAGCAGGTGCCGAGAAATTTGCCGCCGAGTGGAATGTGCAGGTGGGGTATGGTCCGCATGAGGAACAGCTCGCCTCCCTCGAGACAGTGCCTGCGACGGCAATTGTTGCCGTCAGCGCGGCATCGCTCTCCGAAGTCACAAAGGCTTTGATCAAATTCGGATGCCGCAAGATCCTCATCGAAAAGCCTGCGGCAATGGACCCTGTCGCAGTCGCTGATCTCGCGAGGTTCGCGGAAGCACATGGCGTTGAGGCTTATGTTGCCTATAATCGCCGTTTTTATTCGTCGGCCCTGCAAGCAGAAAGACTAATTGCTGAAGATGGAGGCGCCCTGTCCCTCAAGTTTGATTTCACGGAAGCAACGCGCCGAATTGAGGCGCTTGGTAAAGATGCCGTCGAACTGCAGGGCTGGTTTTATGGCAACTCAACGCATGTGATCGATCTTGCATTCTTCCTAGCCGGCGAGCCACGCGAATTGCAAGCGCAGAGCCGCCGAGCCCTTGAATGGCATCCGGCTGGCGCCATCTTCAGCGGCCATGGGGTCACGAGTCGCGATGTAGTGTTTTCCTATCACGCTAATTGGCTTGCGCCCGGCAGGTGGGGGGTGGAGATCATGACTCGCCACAGGCGTTTGGTTTTGCAACCCATGGAGGAGCTTTTTTGCCAAAATCACAACACGTTCAACCTAGAGAACATCAGCTCGAATGACGAGTTGGACCGCCTCTACAAGCCTGGAATCTATCTTCAAACGAAGGCCTTTCTGGCTGCGAAGCCGGATGAACGGCTCCTTCCGCTTGCAAAACATGCCTCGCTATTCGCCATTTACGCGACGATACGCGATGGCGGCGTTTACTCGAAACCATAAGGATCAACAACTGAATGAGCACCGCGCTAAAAGGGAAAACAGTTCTCGTTACAGGAGCTGACGGCTTCATTGGATCACATCTTGTAGAACACCTCGTGCAGCAGGGTCTCAAAGTACGTGCTTTTGCGCTTTACAACAGTTTCGGGACATGGGGGTGGCTAGATCGCCTCTCGGACGACGTTCGAGGTCAGTTCGAAGTGTTTGTGGGGGACATACGCGACTCGCATGGCGTGCTGACAGCGATGCGTGGCGTAGATGTCGTCCTGCATCTCGCCGCACTTATCGCTATCCCCTACTCCTATCACTCACCGGATACATACATCGATACAAACATCAAGGGCACGCTAAATGTCCTGCAGGCGGCTCGTCAGCTCGACGTCAGCCGAGTCGTACACACGTCTACCAGCGAGGTTTACGGCAGCGCCCGATTCGTTCCGATCACGGAAGAGCATCCGCTGGTCGGCCAGTCCCCCTATTCGGCCTCAAAAATCGGCGCTGACCAACTGGCATTATCGTTTTACCGCTCTTTCGGGACGCCGGTTACAATCATTCGGCCATTCAACACGTTCGGTCCAAGACAATCGGCTCGTGCCGTTATCCCAACGATCATAAGCCAACTGGCAGCCGGCAAGACGGAAATACGTCTCGGCAAACTCAGTCCTACGCGCGATTTCACTTTTGTTACGGATACAACTCGCGCTTTCCAAGCTATGGCCGAAAGTCCCAATGTCCTGGGCGAGGTCGTTAATTTCGGCAGCGGATTTGAGATTTCAATCGGCGAGGTTGCCACCCATATCGCGCAGACGATGGGCGTCCAAGCGAGAATCGTCTCGGACGAGGAACGATTGCGGCCCGATCTAAGTGAAGTCGAACGTCTGTTTGCAGGGATCGAGAAGGCTCATCGTCTCACAGACTGGTCGCCGCAGTATTCGGGGCGGGATGGATTTGAGAGGGGATTGGCTGAAACGATCAAGTGGTTCCGCAACCCGGAAAATCTCTCATCTTACAAGCCTGAATCTTACATGGTGTAACGATGAGCCGTTTGAATGTGAGACAAGCGACCTCTGTGATCGCCGAGATTGCTGCACCCTCGGGTGGCCGCGTGGCACTGCATGAACCGCAATTCTCAGGTGCCGAATGGGAATATGTCAAAGAATGCCTGGATTCCGGATGGGTATCTTCGGTTGGTTCTTTCGTGGATCGCTTCGAAAGGGACCTGGCTGCGGCTTGCGCGGTCAAACGGGCGGTAGTCGTGGTAAACGGGACCGCCGCACTGCACATCGCACTATTGATGGCCGGAGTTCGGCGCGGAGACGAGGTCCTTACCCCTGCGCTGACCTTCGTCGCGACCGCGAACGCGATCGCTCACTGTGGAGCAATTCCCCATTTCGTCGACAGTTCGTGGCAGACGCTAGGTCTTGATCCCCAAGGTCTCTCAGACTGGCTCGCCCGGATTGCAGAACCGGACATCGACGGGCCTCGAAACCGTATCACGGGGCGCCGACTGGCGGCTATCGTTCCTATGCATACTTTTGGCCATCCTGTTGACATGCCCGGGCTCTTGGAAGTGGCCAACCGGTGGGGATTGCCCGTGGTTGAAGACGCGGCAGAATCTCTTGGTAGCCTGCAGGATGGACGCCCGCTCGGCGGGCGCGGGCTAGTCGGCGCCACCAGCTTTAACGGCAACAAGATAATTACCACAGGCGGCGGTGGCGCCATTTTAACAAACGACGACGCCCTCGCCGACCGCGCTAAGCACCTGACGACCACGGCGAAGGCACCCCACCGTTGGGCGTTTTCGCATGATGAAATCGCATTTAACTATAGAATGCCTAACATCAATGCGGCGCTCGGTTGTGCACAACTGCAAGAGCTTCCGGCGTTTCTACGCGCCAAGCGTGCTTTGGCGAGACGATACTCGGAGGCGCTTGCGGGTCTTGCTGGATTGCGTTTCTTCGCTGAACCGCACGGCGCGGAAAGCAACTACTGGCTGAATGCAATAATTTTGGACGATCCCACTCAGAGGGATGAATTCCTAGCGATATCCAATGACGCAGGTATTATGACGCGCCCGTGTTGGACACTTATGTGTGATCTACCTATGTATCGCGAGTGCCCGCAGATGGAATTACCCGTTGCTCGCGCAATAGTATCGCGCTTGGTTAATATACCGAGTAGTGCGGCTCTGGGATTGAGGAGTAACGCTTAGTTTCTCGAGAGAAAAATGGCGGCGTGCCTCCCCCAAAGCACCAACCACATCGCTGGATCATTACCTGTTGCCGCCACCCTTTGGTAGAAGACTTGCAATCACGTCGATTCGCGACTGTTCTCTTGCAGCTCGCGACGAGTTCACGTGGGTGGGTTGCCATTTTCTACCAAGGTCGGTAGAGGTGATGAGATTCAAAAGATTCGAATCGACCACACGCTCGCCGAGAATTTCCTCGTTACAGCAGTAGCCAAGCAGCCGGTGCAATCCCAACCGCAGCAGCATTCCGACTTCCCGGAAAATATTCGGAGTAGTATATGTCACCTTCGACTAAAGGCGTTCCGCCCTTGAGACTCTACGCAGCCGAGTCTTCGTTCGTTTCACCCGAATCAACAGTGATCGACGTCATCAAGGTTATAGACGCTGCAGCGATGCAGATCGCCTTGTGCGTAGATGACAATGATCGCCTTGTTGGTGTCGTCACGGACGGCGACATCCGCCGAGCAATCTTGCGCGGCGCCCAGCTGCATGACCCCGTCTCGCAAATCCTGAATTACCAGCCTCTCGTAGTTCGAGCCGATATGAGTATACACGAAATGGCCCAGTTGATTTGCGGCAAGAGTAGAATCCTTCGGCTCCCAGTTGTCGACGAGGCGGGCAAAGTCGTCGGCTTGTATCGAGCTGAGGAGATTGCGCCGGAGGTCGCTGGGCAGTGGCCTGTAGTGCTTATGGCGGGAGGCTTGGGCAGTCGACTTCGACCCTATACTGATTCGATGCCCAAGCCGATGCTCGAGGTAGGCGGCCGACCGATCCTCGAACAGATCATTTTACAGTTCAAGTCTCACGGCTTCCACCAATTTTATCTCTCAGTGAACTACATGGCTGAGGTGATCAAGGCTCACTTCGGCGACGGCAGGAACCTAGGCGTCCAAATAAGCTACCTGGAAGAGTTCGAGCGAATGGGGACTGCTGGCAGCTTGCGCTTACTGCCCGCGATCCCGGAATCGCCTTTCTTTGTCATGAATGGCGACCTTCTTACAACGACTGACTTCAGTATGCTGATGCACTATCACCTCGACTGCGGTGCGGAAGCGACTATGTGCCTCCGCGAATACACAGTGGAGGTGCCATACGGCGTCATTGAGCACGAAGACGGACGCCTGACTGGCTTCCAAGAGAAGCCAAAACACCGGCATTTCGTGAACGCAGGTATATACGTTCTCAATCCCTCTGTTTTGTCACACGTCCCAGCCGAGGGCTACTTTGACATGCCCTCGCTGTTCGACAAGCTTATGGCCGAAGATCCGGCAGCAGCTACGGTGTATCCGCTTCGGGAGTATTGGTGTGATATTGGTCGCATTGAAGATCTTGAACGCGCCCGGAATGATGCCGCCAAGCTCATTGCCCGAAGACCAACGTTAAGTCCTGCCGCGTAGGAGCATGAACGCCTCGGCTGCCGCGTACCCGCTCGTAGCCCCGCGCACCTTCGCCAGAGCGTTCACCGCTTCGAGGCTTCGGGGGAACGGGAAGTCACCAATCTCGTCCCCGAACATTGAGGTGATGCGGAGTTTTTTCTCCAACTGGCTTGAAATGTCGACATAAAGATTGGGCAGGAAAGGGTCGCTGCTGAAGAGTCCGGCGTCCGTTTCTGATATTGTTTCGTAGGCCATGATCCAATTCACGGATGGGTATCGGAACCATTTGGAGCAAGCTATTGCTGCTTCATACACCACATGATGATCTGAATGAGCATCTCCCCTGTGGGGAACTAGCAGCGTTGCTGGCTCGATCGACTTTACGACCGCCCCAAAAGCGCTGACCAGTTCCCCCATTGGAAGCGTTTCAAGCTTGGCCGAGGGTAGATTAAGCCGATGTACGCCAGTGAATCCATACGCATCGGCAACTGCCGAAATTTCCCGTTCTCGACGCTCGACCTTCTCCTGAGCCCATCCCTGTTCGACCGAAATTCCAGTCACGATCAGCCAGTGCACCGGAGTTCCAGATTCGATTGCTCGTAGGAGAAATCCGCCTGCTCCAAGAGTTTCGTCGTCAGGATGAGGTGCAACAATGACGACCGGCCCGCAGTTAGCTTCGAACATCTTCTCTATCACTCCAAGATAAAAGGCTTATTCATCAATTTTGGTCCTTGCTCTATCTCCGCCAGTATCGCTGCGATCCTGGCGCCGGTTCGTCCGTCGCCATAAGGTGTCCGGCGCTGAGAAACAAGGCGGCGAAAGCCTTGATCGTGGATTGTCTTATCAATCGCTGCGGAAATCTCATTTTGGTCATACCCCGTAAAGATTACATTGTCGCCACATTCACGACCACGCTGACGTATGCCTACATTCACCACCGGAAGCCCGAGACTTGGAGCCTCGAGTATTCCAGCGGACGAGTTGCCAATCATCAATGCCGCATGCCGCAGCAGATTCACAAAATTCTTTCTGTCGAGATGATCGAATACTTTGACACGCGGACAGCGAGCTGCAAATGCAGCTATCTCCGAAGTTATTGCCTGATTTCCGGGGTCGGAGTTGGGCGCCATAGCTGCTACATTCAATCCACTGCGTTCCAACACGCTCGTAACTGCTTTGATGTGTTCCCCTGCTTGCGAAAAATCAGTGATCGTCGGATGGAAAAGCAGCACCGCGTATGGGGCACCGGCCCAGTCCACCCTCAACGCCTCATCCAGTTCTTCGCGGCTCATGCGAGCAACCGATAACAACCTGTCGAGCCCGGAGGCACCCGTTACATGGATCCTCCACTCCTCTTCTCCAAGCGCACGCAGACGTTTAGCACTCAGCTGAGTCGTTGCCATATGAATATGCGCCATCTTCGACACAGCGTGGCGAATTACATTATCGACGTTGCCATCATCAGCGTGGTCGCCACCGCCAACATGGACCAGCGGTACTCGATGATATACGGCAGCAATGGCGCCCGTCATAACTTCCTCCCGATCCCCCATGACGACAAGGAAGTCAGGCTGCTCCCGTGCAAATATGTCGGTCATCCCCGTCAACTGGAGCGCCATGCCCTTGACTCGACCGGATAAGCCATCCGACGCAAGCAGGGAATCAACTTCTCCAACGATCCGATGTCCATCAGCTCTAATCTGGTGCACCGAGTGCCCGTGCAGGCCGGTTAGATGAGCGCCCGTGACAATTATGGCGGCCTCCAATTCCGGTCTTTTACTTACACCCTCTATGATGGGCGCTAAGATGTCGTACTCAGAGCGGATACCGGTCAGAAAATGTACAAGGCGACGGCGCATTTGATGCCTTTTTCGTTTGGATCATTTTAGGTTCTTGCATGCTCAAGCGGTCACCGTATGCGCGGCTTGAGAAGCCTGGTTATTTACTCGGTTCAATAAAGGTCAGAATCGAGCATCGAGAGCCGCCACAATCGGCTGTCGAACAAATCACTCGATATTGGCTGGAATGTTCGCCCGCCAAAGTAAGTGATGGGTGCTTCCGCCTTGAAACCAACAGATTCGAGAACCAACCGATGCGCTTCCTGCGGGAGGCACCACGTGGATACTTGAGTGTGACCCGCCGAAGATGCTCTGGCGATGACAGTTGATAGCAGAGCTCGCGCGGTGGCGTTATCTGCACAACGCAACTCCACCAAGTCCGTTGTGTCAACTCCGAAATTTTTCGTGATTGCATATCCCGAAATTTCGTTGCCCTCGCTTAGGACCAGGCGCGTGTATAGGTTCTCCGGATTCTGGTCGAGACGCCAGGTTAAAACCGCCGCATTTCTGACGCCGCAAACTGGCAATTTTGTTCCAACCACTTGAAAAAATGCGTCAAACCGCTCATCGATATGGTCTACTTGAACGACGGCCGGATCAGGTTTGCGGAGTTTTGAAACGGTGCGTAGATCTAGTTTCAGCGTCGGCACTTCGTAAATGTCACGCCACCCAACCTTTATCTGCCTGAGGGCATGGACAGCCGCATTGGGGAAGCCGTATACGGCCGCCACTCCAAGCTCAGGGAGACACTCATATAGCTTATTAGCAGTCTTCTCGAAAAGGCCGCGCCCTCTGAAATCCGGGTGCGTCATCGTTGTCATGGACAAAGCCGCGGATATTTCGGAGCCGCCCACGGACAGAGGCGCAGAATTGGCGGCATAGTGGCCCACGAGCTTGTCACCGCAGAATGCTAACATCACTTTCGCCGCACCGGCGGGATGGTGCAGGTAGCGCCAGTTCCAAGCGGCCGGAGACATTGGCTTGTCAAACACGGTATGAAAGAGCTTCGTTATCGCGCTTTCGTCACCCGGCCGGAAAAATCGGTAGTCAAACATTAGATTTACTCTGGCGTTTATTGGAGACCTTGCCTCGAGCAGATGTTACACGCGCACCATCGGGTACGTCATCTGCAACCACGGTACCGGCTCCCACGAAAGCACCTGATCCCACAGTAACTCCGGGCACAACAATGGCCCCGGCCGCGATAAAAGAGTTGTCCCGCACGCAAACGCCCCCCAAGATAACGGCTCCCGGCGCAATCATTACACCGGAACCAATGACGCAATCATGATCAACCAACGCCCCAGTATTGATGATCGACGCCGCACCAATCCGCACATCCGCCTGGACAACGGCGCCGGCCATTATAACACTTCCGGCCTCAACCGCTGCGGATGCCGAGACAATCGCCTTTGTATGCACCAAAGTGGGAACAGTCGCTCCTATTTCCACCAGCTTCTGATATTCACGCCAGCGAATGTCTGCCCTTCCGGTGGCAGGAAAGAGTTCATAATCTCTCAGCCAAGCGGCGTTATCGAACACCTCACTCACACTTCCGAGAACAGGTTTCCCGCCGATGACCTCCCCTCGATTTAGACCAGGGTCTAAATATCCTGCAACTTCCCGGCCGTTGACACGCGCCACTTCAGCTATCACCTTCGCGTGGCCGCCCGCACCCAACAGTATAAGCGCTCTGTTTTTACTCATTCGAAATCGTCCATGGAATACAATGTGAGCGCGCTCACCGGCCGCCTTAAACGCTTCCCGATCATCTCTAGTTCAAGCGCGGGCGCCAATCCGGTGCCCGGACGCAGCAGTATGATGTCGTCCTTCGACACCTTTTCTCCCGGCGACATGTCGCGCACGGCAGCTAAGCTGCGGCGTCCCAGAAGACGCGATGATTCCTCACATGGTTGGGGCTCTTTACGTGCATCACCTAGCGAGCGTTCGACGATCCGGATACCCTTGACCATCGCTGCGAATTCGTCCGGTTCTAGCGAAGCACGGTGGTCTGGGCCCGGGAGATCTCGATCCAACGTAAAGTGTTTCTCAATCACGCATGCGCCCAAAGCAACGGCTGCCAATACCACTTCTGTCCCTTGTGAATGATCGGAATAACCTATCGGGAGCAAAGTCGCCTCTTGCATCAGGGGTATCGCTCGAAGGTGCAATTCATCAAGTGGTGCCGGATAGCAGCTGGTGCAGTGGAGAACGGCAATGTCATCGCAACCGGCGTCCCGCAATGTCGATATCCCCCTCAGGACTTCCTCCATGGTGCACATACCGGTCGACAGAATAACGGGCCGCCCGCATTTTCCCATTTCGGCGAGATAGGAGATTGAAACGCAGTCAGGTGACGGAACCTTAAATGCCGGCACGCGCAAGTCATTTAGCAATGCTATGCTCTCGAGGTCGAAGGGCGATGAAAGAAAGATAATCCCTTCCGCAGAGCAATAGTTCAGAAGCCGTTCGTGTGCTTTTGCATCCAGCTCGAAGTTGGACAGCATCTGGTGCTGGTTTGTTTGCCCGGTGTTTGTTCTTTGGTAGGCCGCGGTCGGCGTGTCTCTAACGACCAGCCGGTCCGCCCGGAATGTCTGGAACTTTACGGCGTCAGCACCTGCTTGACGTGCGGCCGCTATCATCTGCTCGGCGAGTTCAATCGACCCGTTGTGATTGACGCCGATTTCCGCAATGACAAAGCATGGCTCACCTGGACCAATCGCGCGGTCGGCGATCTTAAATCCTGCGCTCATAGCATGTACTCCTGAAAGGGGGCCGTGACAAAGATTTCCTGAGGAAGTTCGGATCGCTCCCGGATCCCTGACGTGCCCTTCTGAATGATCTCATCCACGATCTCTTTCAATCGCTGGTAAGTACTGTTGTCGAAAAGATGCGGATTTTTGCATTTGAAAGACCCTGCGCCGGACCTTGCCTCGAGCCCCAGCGCAAAGGCGTCTTCCATGGCGGCAATCGTCTCCTCTCGCGTGGAGCATAGGGGCACACCAAGAATTTCATTGTAAGCGACGGGATAGTTCACACCAGGCTGGGCAACAATGGCAACGTTACGATCCAAAACCACGGCTTCGAGGGCAGTAACGCTGTAGGCCGTTAGCACAAGGTCACTAGCCATAAGTAGGTCCTTGATGTCGACGTCAACAACAGAACAGATGTCGCCCGCGGCTTCATCCTCAACTATTTGCCTGTATCGTTCGACATGGCCCTGCCCTTCCTCGGGATGTATCTTAAGCAAGACTTTGGTCGGCTGCTTCAAGGCTTTAGCCGCTAGTATTATCATCCGCCATAGCGCCAGGGATAACGCGGGGGGCATAGGCTGCGTGGGAAACGCGATGATGCGCACCGAACTTAGCTCGGTACCAACGCGCTCCCTTGCGAGCCGGCGTGCCTCTTCCGATTCGTAATCGTGCGGACGAAGGATCCGCGGGGACCCAAAAGATCGCACTCGGTCTGCCGGGATGCCGAAGTAACGATCGTACTCTCGGACAAAATGATCTGAGTAGACCGCGGCATAGTCGGTGCGGACATTCGTATAGCGGCAATACGAAGCATTCAGGCAATGTGTTTCGATCGTAAGGGTCGGAGTACCGGTCATCCTCGCGACAGCGCCAACAATTGCGTTGTTCGATGACCGTATCGGCGAAATCGCAATGGCATCGTAGTCGTAAGTTTCGAGCAGTCTCCTTGCGAGGGCAACTTGGCCTAGTTGTTTGAGCATGAACTCTGCAAGTCCTGTTCTAATAAGACAGGCCAAAGCGTTGCTAACCGCGGGATCGCTTTGCCACTTGTTCGCCAAATCCGCGAGGGGATCTGCGAAAGCCGTGAACGTAGACGCACGAATGGCGGCATTTGCGCGTTTATCTGGAGCCGGCGAAGCCGCGCGCATGAATGCCGGTCGGGTTGAAGCGTTCTGCTTTGGGCCTCGGAGGAAGACATCATCGGTGGCACGACTGAGACTCTCGTTAAATGATTTCTCGCGGCCTTGCGTCCAAACCACATCGACATTGAAATGATCCTGTAGCGCGCAAGCGATTTGGATCGCATTGTAAGCGTAGGCGCGGGTCTCATTCGAAATGAGGGCCAAACTTGGGCGCCCCCTGTGATGGCTTCCAGCTCGACGAGGAGGCAATCTAGTAGCCTTTCGAAGATATGCTCGAACCGCCTCAGGCGCGACACTTAGTGGCGACTCGTTGAAACTTGTAATTTCGGCTAGGATTCCAGGTAAGTAGCCATATACTCCTACTTCCTGTATGCCCATTGCGGCTTGTCGCGCTTCGAATTGGATCTGCGCAGGCCCCGGCAGCCAACTACACGCTTGGACGCGGGCATCCCCAATGAGGTCCGGCATGGCGGCACAAAGGCCATATAGTTCGCGATTTTCAGAGAACGAGATTATGACATTGTCGAAGCTTGGATCCCGTAGCGCCTGGGCCACGCCGTCCATCCGTAGCATCTTGAAGAAAATAAAGTCGGCAACACCCAAGATAAACTCGGCCTTCATGCCGTCGGCTGAGGGAACTTCCAGGTCGATCCAAGGATTGGCTTTGAAAAACGCCGTCGATAACGCGGCGGCGGCCTCGCTACTCGCCTCATGCAATTGGTAATACCGGCGGTGAAATCTGTCGACACGCGTCCGCGCATGCTCGATGGTTATTTCGATTTCGGGCAGTTCAGCTTGAATTGCCGGAAGGTCCAAATGTCCATAGAGATCTCCGTATCGGATGATTGTAAGCTTCTCGGCTCCTGCAGCCAGACGGCTGATGACTTTTGGTGGCAATTCTCCATCAATGACCAGCAATCGGCGGCGGCATGGCGCAGGGCGGCTGATGGTGTGTACGCCACGTAGGCCTAAAGAGGCCTCCACGCTTCGACCCAGCGGCCGGAGGAAGATCGCTCTTATGGCAGTCGGCACGATCGGGTGGCTCGAACCGCTTTCAATGAGAGCCAGCAGATCGTCAAGCAAGTCTGCCTCGCCACGTTCCAACAGCGCGACTGCCAAGCCGGCGCTAAGGGCAGGGTCTCCGCGCGCATTTTCGGCGAGGCGAGGTAACATCCTTTTTAACCGCGCTGATAACGTCTGATCGTCAGTCTCACATAAGAGTATTCGATAATCTTTCGGTCGAGGTTTCGCACAAAGATAACTTTGAACGAAGCGATCTCCCATTTCCTGTCCATGTTGTGCGACAAGCCGCTTGTGGAGCCATAGCAGTCTTGCCCGCGTGCGCCGGCGGAGCGGAGAGTGGGTCATCCATCCGATGGCAGCGCGAGGCCCTAGAGCGCCTGCCAGTAATCTCATCATCGCTCGAGAAAAGCGCGCTTCGAGATTGCTCGGGAGGTGTGCGAGGATGCGATTCATAGGAAGTATCTTCGTCGAGAGGAACTGTCGGCGCGTCTTTTAGGTACCGCGCTAGGTCGCAATGCGGTTAGGTGATGCAGACGGAGTTGTCCAGATGTTTTCATGACGTATGCCCGGGCACATTGTTTCTGGATCGGAAGCGAGGCACGTCAGGAAGAAACGGAACGGAGTCACGGCCGCGGTCCGCGCATTTCGATCAATCTACAGATCACCGTTTCAAGATCCGCTGGCTCACCGGTTTCGGGATCGTAATACAGCGAATGCATAAGATATGCTGCGGCAAAGATTTCACGGGGAGACAAGCGTCTCTTTCGACGGATGCTCGTCTGCCGGTCATCAGTAGCGCCCCAACCGGCGTAAAACGGTAGCCCGACGCAGGTAACTGGAATGCCTCGCAATAATGCTTCGAATCCCATGAGGGAGGTGATCGTGTAGACATGATCAACTGTATCGAGTGCGTCAGCAGGCGTCACATCTGTCTCCAGCAACTCACAGATATGTGCTACGTCGGCTGGATTGGACGCACCTGCACGTTTTCTGTGGACGGCGCCCGGATGCGGTTTGTAAATCACCTGAGCATCCGGATTTTCCGACACGGCGAGTCTGACCAGGTCGTTGTTGTTGAAAGACTTGTCGCATCCATGTGCAATCGCAGCATCTGTCTCCACTTGGCCGACGACGAGTACGCGCCTCTTCGTTTTCGGCCCTATCATCTTTTCGAGGTCCATTTGGGCGCCAAGGTTGTATTTGCTCACGCGCATATCGAGGAGCATTTGAATGCAGCGATCGGCGCGTTCCATCAGAGCGGCATCCGCGCCAAAATCATAATTTTGCAGCGTTTGCTCCAGGTCCGATGGATTTCGCGCGTCATAGTGCAGCGTTCCTCCATCGATGATCAAAGATGCCGGCGCCGCCCTCGTGGAGCCGAGCGATATCGAACGAACGAAGCCATCCTCAACGTAGTAGAAGGGGATACCAAATAAGCGGCAAAAGCCCCTCAGGAAACGTGGGTACTTGAAGCCCCAAACCAGGACAGCGGTTGGTCGTGACAGGAGAAGAAGCCGCAAAGGCCAACCTTTCAGCAGCATCGATTTTGGATTTCGGGTCACCACCTTGCAGTCTACCCCGGGAAACCATCGCGGAATGAAATTCTTCCACGGTGCGAACCCGAAGAACACGGCTTGACGTACCATGAGGGTTTCCAATCTCCTGGAAGTATAGCGCTGAACGTGTCTATTCAATCGTTTGGTTCGTCGGTTGTCGCTGTGAAGGGTATTCAATATCAAGTCTAGGGTAGCGCCACGTTGTGCCCATTCTACTTCTGAATGAGGCTGCAATTCTCCTAAGCGCCGAAGCACGGCCCAGTCCGCTCGCCTTCATGGCCTCTGCTCTTTTCTTGTTCGAAACCGTTCAACCCTCCCTCACTGCCGTTGCCGACAAAGTGAAGAGAGACAGACCGATGAATACACTGATCGCTGTGAATGCGTAAAGGTAGTCCAGGTCCAAGCCCTGCGCCCAATACTCGGGATAAATGCTTCTGCGGAATAAAATGATGGTGTGAACGACGGGATTGTAGAGCAGCAAGTTGTCAAACGGATGCGGGATCAAATGCGGCAAGAAAAAGACGCCAGACAGCAGCATCATTGGCCGCATCACCAAGCCAAATACCTGTTCATAAATCGAGGAACAGGAAAACAATGCAATATTGGAGAGGCCCACCCCCAATCCAAGCAGGGTCGCTAGGCCGCAGGCTTTTGTCGCGGATGTCACATCAACATGGAGAGTGAGACTGCTCTCCAAAGCCACAACATTCATTACGATGATCACGATGAGAAACGATGTTGATGTCTGCAACACGTAACGCGAAACCACCGTATCCAAAGGCGTTACAATCGGGTAATTGAGAAGGGCCTTATTCGCCTTGATTGTACCGGAAATAAAAGACTGCATGGAGTGATAGCAGTGGAACGGGAGATATCCGGTCGCGAAAAAGAGAGGGAAGCTTGTGCCGAGAGAGGGCAATCGCGCGATCGTCTGAAATATCAGAGTTAACATCACGACGTGGGCTACCGGGTCAAAAAGTGCCCAGAGGTAACCTCCGGGCTTGCCCCCATATCTCGTGGACATTTCCCTGATCATCAAAGCCGCAGTAATGCGGGCATGCTGCTTAAGAAGCTCCACAGAGACCTCAAACCTTCACGAGCGTAATGAATTTTTCAGCCATAAGGGCGTGCCCAGCAGCCGACAGGTGCATACCATCCGGCGACAAAGTTATTTGTGTCCCCTGTTCCCAACAGAGCCGATCCATGTCAATGAGGTGACATCGCTCCCGTTTGGCAACATCATACAAAACCATGTTAAAGCGATTGAAGCTCCAAGACATGTGCGGAGTTTTCGCGCCAAACTTCGTCGGTGGTTGTATGATCGTCACAAACGTGACTGAGCGAGCTCCTTTGGAGCGAGCTAAATTGGCGGCTTCCTCGAGGCGCCTCTCGTAGACCGGCAGCGGCGTGTACGTGTGCTCAAGATCGCTCTCAACCAAGGGCCCGCGATAGTCTTGGGCAAATTTTACAATCTTCTGGCGAACCTCTGCCGCAAGCGTGGAGAGTGCCAACCGCTGATCTTCCATGAACATACGGACAACACAGTCATTCAGCCCAATATGGATGATCACGTCCGCATTTTTGCAATCCGCTCGCGAGTGGAGAGCCTCCAGCATGAACGCCGTGGTGCCGTAGCGCCTACACAAAGGCTGCACGGAAGCGCTTCCAGTCTTCAAGATGGCCTCCAATATCAGACCGGAAGCTGTCATCTCAAGCTTGCTGGCCTCTATCTTCGATCCCGGCGCGCCCCGCGGAAGACCAAGTGAATCACTGATTACCACTGCCTTCCTTATAGCTTTCGCCTTCGACGAAAGCATTTTCGCACGTTGCTCAAAATCAGCAGACTCCTGGTTAAGCTTGCGATGCTCGTCTTCGATCGCCGCCGCCACCTTAACGGGATCCGTGTAAACTAACTTTGAGCGCGCCTTTTTAAAGCACGCGATGGCCTCTAGAATTTTCCCTTTTTCGGCAAACGCACCAGCCTCGTCGATCAAAGCCTCAATCTTCGCCAATCTCTTTTCGGGCGATCCAGACGCAACGTCGAAAAGCGTCGACTTTGTAAGGCCAACGGCAGTTCGCAATAACACGCTTGGCTCAATCGCCTTTCCCCATCTGGTACGGGTGAGGTTTAAACTCACGGACTGGCTCCCTCATTCGACACGGACTTGGCAGCCTTATCAGCATCAATCGGAAGCAAGGTCAACGATTCATGATAGGCGAAGTACGTATCGACCCCCTTTGCACGCACGTTGCGATCCTGAGCTTTGCTTGATAAGCATAGCGGTGATCGCACGTCGAGGACAATGACATGGAAAATCTTGGCTCAGTACTTGCTGTAATTCCTGCAAGGGCAGGCTCCAAAGGACTGCCCGGCAAGAACATCGTAGACTTTCACGGACGCCCGCTCATTCAATGGTCGATTAGCGCTGCACTTGAGTCCGGCTGCTGTGATACCGTTCTTGTTACAACCGACAGCCAGGAAATAGCCGACATTGCAGTTGCGGCCGGGGCGATTGCGCCCTGGTTGCGGCCGCAACACCTTGCCGATGACAGGGCGTCGACCACTGCAGTGGTGCTCCATGCACTGGAACAAACGCCCGCAGATGTCGTCGTCGTCTTACAACCCACGTCTCCATTGCGAACTGCCGAGGATATTTCGGCCTGCGTCTCTCTTTACTGCAAAGAAGACAAACCTGTAGTATCCGTCTGCCCCGCGAAACCTTGGCTTTTTTGCAAAGCAGCGGACGGGACACTCGCGCCAGTGGTGGAGTTTGCGACGCAGCGTCAAGAAGCAGAATATGTGTCCCCGAATGGTGCGGTATATGTGTTTAGCGCCAGATTCCTTCGCAGTGGCGAGTCGTGGTGGTCGGTTGGTGCGCTGCCATACCTAATGCCTCCTGAGCGTTCTGTGGACATCGACACTCCGTATGACCTCGCGGTAGCGAGGGCTGTCTTCAACGCGCCTGAAGGTGGCGCCTCTGCTAAACAGAAGCGAGTTATGAACGACAGCAGGTAAATCGGCTATAGGTTTGCTGGCAGTTCGCCTATGGCTGCAATAAAAAGACCGCCTCGATCCTTTTCGGTCGAGGCGGCCAGGCGGCCCCACTGGGAGGTGAGCTCGTCTTGCTCAGCGCCCGCCTTCGAGTTCGCTCAGGAAAGCGCTAAGCTCCTTCTCCTCAATACCGACAAGATGGTTTTTTTCCGGATAGGCGCCGGAACGGACGTCGAAAGCGAATTCGGAGAAGGCGGCGATGCGCTCCTGCTGCAGTCGGTCATATTCGGCGGCAAAGTTGCGATAGGTCTTGGCGTGGCGCGGATAGTGGCCGCGATTGGCGCCGAGCACGTCCTCGGCAAAGAGATATTGCGCGTCGCAGCCCGTCCCCGCCCCCATCGAAAGCATCAGCATGGAGGTGCGCGCGCTGATCGCGGCGGCGACTTCGCCCGGCACCACCTCGATCTCGGCGGCAAAGGCGCCCGCCTCTTCCAGCGCTTTCGTCTGGCGCCAGATCTCGAGCGCGCTTGCCGCCGTCTTGCCGACGGCGCGAAAGCCGCCGGTCCAGGTGGCCTTGGAAGGGATCAGCCCGACATGGCCGCAGACGGGAATGCCCTCCTCGCGCATGCGCCTGACGGTCGACAGGCTTGCGGCGCAGTAGACGGCGTCGCCACCCACCTTCAGCGCCTTAAAGGCGGCGCGGATATAATCCTCCGCGGTGACATGGTCGCCATATTCGAGGCCGGGAAAGGCGAAGACGGAAGGGGCCGCCTCGCGAAACTCGGGGCCGAGCAGCGCCGGCGGGACGGAAACGAGGTCGATGCGCGCCTTCTCCGCAGCCTCCGCATCTTCCAGCGTCATCACCCGGAGCATGGTGAGCTGGCGCTTTCCCTTCATCGACAGGAGATCGGCAACGGTCGGGCGGCGGTGTCTCATCTAAAATCTCCGGTAGAGCACTTCCAGAAAAAGTGGGCAGCGGCTTTCCGTCCGGAAGTGCGCCGCTTCAAAGAAAGGGGGCACTCAGGCCGCCAGCAGCTTCTTGAGCCTGGTTTCGGGCGAGGCAAGCGCCAGCGGATCGGGCCTTGCGCCTGCGGCGATCAGCATTTCGGCGAGGCGGATATCGCGGGCGACGGCATTGCCGGGGCCGATGCCGCTGGCGGCGATCAGCCGTCCCTCGGCATCCAGATGAAAGAGGATGAAGGCCCCCTCCTCCATGTCGCGCCGGACGGTGGTTTCCGCACCGTCGGCAAGCCCCGCGATCTGCAGGGTGAACTCGTATTGATCCGACCAGAACCAAGGAATGCTGGCCATGGTTTCTCCCGCACCCATCAGATTGGCGGCCGCGAGCGCGCCCTGATCCTGGGCATTGCGCCAGGCTTCGAGCCGCACCCGACGGCCGCCATAATGCGGCAGAGGGAAGGAGCAGCAGTCGCCGGCGGCGTAGATATGGGGGTCCGACGTGCAGAGCCTCTCGTCGACTGCGATGCCGTTTTCGATCACGAGCCCGGCCGCCTCCGCAAGTTCGGTGTTGGGCACCGCGCCGATGCCGATGACGATCAGGTCGGCCTCGATGCCGACTCCGTCGGCAAGCAGCAGGCGCGCGCCGTCACCGGCTTGCTCGATCTCCGCAATCTGCGCGCCGCAGATAATCTCCACGCCTTCTTGCCTGTGCCGTTCCGCGACGAAGGCGGCGATCTCTTCCGGCACGCCGCGCGAGAGAACGCGCGGCAGGCCTTCGACAAGCACGACTTCGGCGCCGAGCCTACGCGCGGTCGCGGCAAGCTCCAGGCCGATGAAGCCGCCGCCGATGATGGCGAGCCTTGCACCCGGCGTCAGGGCGGCGCGGATCGCAAGCGCATCGGCATGCGTCCTCAGCATGCGGATACGTCCGGCATTTTCCGGCACTCCCTGGAAAGCGCGCGGCCGGGCGCCGGTGGCAAGGAGCAGGCGGTCATAATCGAGGGATTGTCCGTCCGAGAGCGTGATGGCTTTCCGCGCGCGGTCGATGCTCTCCACTGTAACTCCGGTCAGGACCGTAATCCGCGCATCCTCGTAGCGCGTAGCAGTCGCGATGAATTTCGGCTGGGAGGCCTCGGCGAAGCCGTCCTTGGAAAGCGGCGGCCGCTCATAGGGAAGGTGCGGTTCGGCGCCGATCAGCGTGATCTCGCCATCGAAGCCCTTTTCCCGGAGGGCAAAGGCAGCCCGCCCACCGCATTCGCCTGCGCCGATGATAACGATATGCGACATGCTCTCCTCCTGCCATTTAGCGATCGGGTTTCTTTGAGTACGGGACCCTCTGGGATTTACTCGTTGCAAGGCTCGGGCTTTACCCCAGTCGTCATCCTCAGGCTTGATACGAGGATCCATTCACAAGCCACCGAAACTCAAAACCAGCCGGCGTTACGCGCAGTCCCTCTTCACGCCCATACCTTGCGTGTGGGACCCCCGGACAAGCCCGAGCATGACAACCGGGGTGAGAATTGACTGCGGAGGCGTTCCGAAACGTGAGCATACCTAAGAAAGCCCGATGAACACGCTCCCCGCCTCCACCTTGACCGGATAGGTCCTGAGGTTGACGCAGACGGGGGCGCCCTTGGCCTGGCCGGTCTTGTAGTTGAAGCGGCCGTTATGCTTCGGACATTCGATGATGTCGCCCATCACCAGGCCGTCGGCGAGATGGATCTGCTCGTGCGTGCAGAGACCGTCGGTCGCGAAATATTCGTCGTCCGGGCTGCGATAGACCGCAAACGTGCGTCCCTCGTGATCGAAACGGACGACGTCTTCCTCGTCGATCTCTTCGGCCGCACAGACCTCCACCCAGTTCGAGCTCATTTCTTCCTCCATTCGATGATTTGCTGCGATCGACCGCGCCGCCTCACTCAGCGGCAGGAACCAGGCGGTCGTTGTGGAACTCTTCGCGATAGGGCTTTGCCGTCGGCGGCAGTTCGCGCTTCAGGAAGTAGGCCTCGTTGCGCAGCTGCCGCAGGAATGCCGGGATCATTTCGCGGTAGCCGTGAAGCATCGAGGGATTGGCCGCCGGCAGATCGTGCTTAATCATGGCGTGCAGCCTCGGCAGCGCGTGATAGGGAACCATCGGGAACATATGGTGCTCCACATGGTAGTTCATGTTCCAATAGACGAAGCGGCTGAGCGGATTCATATAGACCGTGCGGCTGTTCAGCCGGTGGTCGGTCACGTTGTCGGCAAGGCCGCCATGCTGCAGCAGCCCAGTCAGCACATGATGCCAGGCGCCGTAAAGCCGCGGCAGGCCGATGAGCATCAAGGGCAGGATCGAGCCGAGATAGAGCGAAAGGCCGATCGTCGCCAGATAGATGGCAAGCCAGATGCGGGCGATGCGGATCGCCTTTGGCTGCTCCATTTCCGGAATGAAGGTCTTCTCCGCGGCGCTGATTACGCCGAAGGCGTTTCTAACCATATCGATCATGGCATGCCAGACGTCGATGATGCCGAAGAAGTTGAGGACCAGGCGCAAGAGATCCGGCGGCCGCATGACGGCGATTTCCGGGTCGCGGCCGACGATGACGGTATCGGTATGATGGCGGGTGTGGCTCCAGCGCCAGGTGACCGGGTTGCGCATGATCATGAAGCAGGCGATCTGGTAGACGGCGTCGTTCATCCACATCGTCTTGAAGGCCGTGCCATGGCCGCATTCGTGCCAGCGGCTATCGGAAGCGGAACCGTAAAGGACGCCATAGGCGAGGAAGAAGGGAACCGCCCACCAGCTGCCCCAGAAATAGACGCCGAGGCCGCCGAGAAGAACCGTGCTGCCGAGCCAGATTGCGGTGTCGCGAATGGCGGGACCGTCCTCCCGCTTCATCAGCTCCTTCATCTGCTTGCGCGGAATGTCGGTGTGATACCATTCGGCGGCGGCAAGGCCGCTTGCAACCGCCGCCTCGGCATCGCGGCCGAGCAGGCTGTAATCGCGCTTCGTCGCAACTGTCGTCATTCCTGCCTCCCTGCGGCGCCGCGCCTCTCACCGAGTGCGCAAATGCGGCTGCAGCCTTTTGAACCGGCGCCACTCCCGATCGGCGCCTCCATTCGATGAAGCGAGGATAGGTTGACTTCTCACGCTTCTCAATGCAGTCATGATAGATTCTCTCAAATCCTATCAGCGTGACAGCCTCACGGATGAGGGAATAGTTTCAGGGAGGAGACATGACGAAGAGGCCGACGATCGCGGATCTCGCCCGCGCCTCCGGCGTGAGCGTCGCAACGGTCGACCGGGTGCTGAACGGCCGCCATCCGGTGCGCGAGGAAACGGCACGCCGCGTCTATGATGCGGCAAAAGCGCTCGGCTATCACGCCGTTGGCCTGCTGCGCCAAAGGGTCTTCGAGGATCTGCCGCAATACCGGCTCGGCTTTCTCCTGCAAAAGCCGGAGCAGTCGTTCTACAAGGCCATGGCAAAGGAGATCGAAAACGCGGCGCTCTCGGTGACGCGTGTCCGCGCCAACGCGCAGGTGGATTTCGTCGCAAGCTCCACGCCCGGCGCCATCGTCGAAAAGCTGAAGGTGATGGCGGCGCGCAATCAGGCGATCGCGCTGGTGTCGCCCGACTACCCGGCCGTGACTGCGGCAATCGAGGAACTGAAGGAACGCGGCATCCCGGTCTTGGCCCTCCTGTCGGATTTCGCCGCCGGCGTGCGCGAAGGCTATATCGGTTTGAACAATCAGAAAGTCGGCAGGACGGCTGCCTGGATGATCGCCAAGGCGGCCAGGCGGCCAGGAAAGGTCGCGGCTTTCGTCGGCAGCCACCGTTTCCATGGGCACGAACTCCGCGAGATCGGCTTTCGCTCCTATTTTCGCGAGAATGCACCGGATTTCGAGGTCCTCGACACGATGGTGAACCTCGACACGCCCGAGATCACCCACGAGGCGACGCTCGATCTCCTGCAGCGCCATCCGGATCTCCTGGGCTTTTACGTCTGCGGCGGCGGCATGGAGGGCGCCATCTCGGCGATCCGCGAGGAAAAGCTCGGGGGCAAGCTGCTCGCCGTCGTCAACGAGCTGACGCCGGAATCGCGCGCGGCCCTTGCCGACGAGACGGTGCTGATGGCGGTCTCGACACCCGTTCCGGCCTTGGCCCGAGAGACGATAGACCTCATGGTCGGCGCGATCGACCGGGGTGCTTCGAGCGTGCCCGGCCAGACTTTCCTGCCTTTCGACATCTATACGCCGGAAAATATCTGACGTCGGCGTCGTGAAGACATTTGCGAAATCGCGCTTTCTGGAAAACGATAGCGAATCAATAGCTTTTACAACCAGGAGAAAGCGATGCGGCGCTTCATTCTTAGTCTTCTGGGCGTTGCCGCGCTCGCCGTCACTGCAATCGCCATTCTGCCGAGCCTGATTTCCAGCGACTGGATGCGGGCCGAACTCGGACGGCAGTTGTCGGCTGCGACCGGCAGTTCGATCGCGTTCAACGGTCCCGTGAAACTTTCGGCATTTCCCTATCTTGCGGTCATCGCGGAAAACGTGACCCTCTCGGCCGAAGCCGAAGGGATAACCGCCGAATTTGCGGAGGTCGCCGGTTCGGTGGCGATTTCCTCGCTCTGGTCGGACCGGCTGCGTATCAAACAGATCGCGCTCGACCGTCCCGTCATCGTCCTCAACGAGAAGGCCCCGGGCGACGAGGTGCCGGCTCCTGCCGGCGGCGGCGATGAGACCGGTTCCGGCGACCCGCTTCCCGCCCTCGTCGCTTTCCTTGAACGAAGCGCAATCGAGTCGGTCTCCATCGCCTCCGGCACGTTCGTACGTCGAAGCGCAGCCAACCCCGAGGAGGTCGTTTCCGATGTCGAGCTCACGCTCACGGCGCCCGACATCGACGACGCATTCTCTCTTTCCGCATCCGCCCGCATGGGGGGGCGGAACTACGAGACCAGCTTCACCATATCGACCCTGCGGTCGCTGCTCGAGCGCCAACCCGCGGATGTCACCCTTGCCGTGGAAGCGGACCCCGCTCCCGCGCCGGGCATGTCGAGCCTGGAGGCAAGCGGACAGGTCACCCTGAACGCCAATGGCAGCTATCAGATAAAAGGCGGCGAAGTGGAAGCCGGCGAACAGGCCTTCGGCCTGAACGCGCTCTTCGTCCCCGGGGAGCGTGCGCGCTTTCTCGTCGATCTGGAAGCCGACCGGCTCGACCTGACGCCGTTCATGGCCGCCGCGCCGGAAACGTCGCAGTCGGGAGCGCCGGCTGCGGAGACGGCCGGACGGGCGAATTTGCAGTTCCTGGCCGGCTTCGATGCCGACATGAGCATCAACGCGGCCGCTTTGACCATCGGAGAAATTTCAGCGACGGACGTTTCCTTTGCGGCCGCACTCAAGAATGGAGAACTGGTTGCCGAGCTCGGGCATTTGGGCATCGATGCGGGAAGCGTTGCCGCCAACGTCGCGACCGACGTCCGGGCCGACGATCCGGTCTTCCGGGGCCGTCTCGCAAGCAAGGGGCTCGACATAGCCAAGCTCTCAGCCCTTGCCGGCCAAACCGTCCCGCTCTCCGGAGCCCTGACTATCGACGCCGGCTTTGCTTTCCGCGGCCTCGATGCGCAAGACATCAGAAAGACAGCCGATCTCACGGGAACGATCGGCCTTCGCGATGCGGCCTATACCCTGCCCGGCATTGCCGATGAGACGATGCGCGAGGTGAAGGCGAAGAAGATCACGGCCCGGATCGAAAGCCTCGCGAAGCCGGTGCGCGTGGCCGGCCGCCTGGAGTGGCGCAGCAAGCCGGTCGACGTCGATCTGCAAATCCCCGCCGCCGATACGATCCTCGCCGGCAATCTCGCCGCCGAGGGAATCCCCCTCAGGCTTCAGGTGAAAATGCCCGACGCAAACCTGTCGCTCGACGGCAAGGCTGCTCTGCCGGGCACCTATGCGGGAAACCTCGGTTTTTCCACCGCCGACCTCTCAGCTTTCCTCGCCGGTTTCGGGCAGAGCGGTGCCGAGAGCGTCGGTCCGCTGGCCTTCAACGGGCATGTCGATGCGGGCCCGACGAGTGTTTCCTTTAAAAAGGCGACCATCTCCGTCAACGGCGTCGAAGGCGCGGGCAGCGGCTCTGTCGAATTTGCGACACCGTTGAAGATCACGACAGCGCTGAACTTCGACGAGCTGGACCTTGCGCGGCTGGCCGGGGCGCAGTCCCCCGCGCCGCAGGCAAAGGCGCCGAAAGGGGGCGAACCTGCCGACGCTCCGCTGGATCTCTCTTCGCTCCGGTCGGTCGACGCAACCGTCCAGCTCAATGCTAAAAAGCTCGGCTACGGCAAGGTCTTTGCCGGACCGGTAGCCACCAGTCTCGTCGTCTCCGACGGCGTCGCAAGCCTGACGCTGCCCGAAAGCCCGTTCTATGGCGGCCATGTCGTCGCGAGCCTCAAGGCCGACGGCTCCCAGCCCGAGCCCTCGATCGCCCTGCAGGCCTCCATCTCCGGAGCGTCGGCCGCGCCGCTTCTGACGGACATGGCGGGCTTCAAATATCTCGAAGGCGCATTGAAAGCCCGGTTCGACGTAACCGGTGCGGGCGGCACGACCAGGACGCTTGCGAAGTCGCTGCAGGGCACCGCGGATGTGGCCTTTTCCGATGGCGCTATTCGCGGCATCGACATTGCCGACGTCTACAACAATCTCGTGAGGCTGATGTCGTCAGGTTTCAAGCAGGACGACGGCACAGCGACGACATTCACGGAGCTTGCGGCATCCTTTGCCATCGAAGGCGGCGTTGCCCGCACCGAAGACATCAAGCTCGTTGGCCCGCTGGTCCGCATGAGCGGCAACGGTGCGGCCGATCTTGCGGAACGCACTCTGAATTTCCGGCTCGAGCCCCGCCTCGTCGCGTCTCTCCAGGGCCAGGGCGCCGAGATTTCCACCGACGGCATCGGCGTCCCGGTCGTGGTCGAAGGCAGCTTCGCCGCACCCCGCATCTATCCGGACCTTTCGGACCTGCTGAAGAATCCCGATGCCGCATTGGCAAAGCTTAAGGATTTCGGGCTGCCGATCGATAAGTTGCCGATTGGCGACCTCGTTAACGGAGGCGGTGCGGGTGGCTCCGTTAAGGATCTGCTTGGCGGCGCCCTGAATAAGGCTCTAGAACAAGAAGAACAGCAGCTCTCGATTGAAGAGATTATTGGCGGCGGTACAGCGCCCAGGCCCGACAAGGCGGCTGGGGAAATTCCGGTGAACGAGGAGCCCGCAACCGCCGAGCAACCGGGAGTCGGAACTGACATGCCCGGTGATGAGGCGGACGGTTCGATGGAGAGCCTGTTCAAAAAGCTCCTACGCTAGCCGACCCTTCCTGCAAATTCTCCGGCATTAGGTAGCAAAAACCAACCAGACCTGAAGTGGCATCCCGACTACCCTGGTTTGGTGAGAACCGAGCCTAGAATGGGTGTAGCCTGGGAGTTGAGGCAGAAGCGGGGCCGCCTTGACTGACAGGCTGGAGCAGATTGAAAGGGAGCGGGCGCGCGGACATCTTAGACCAGTCGTAGGCAGCTGTATCCCGCATCTTGGCGAGATCGAGCACCGTCAGCCTTCGGCACTCTGGCGACAGCAGGAAATGCTGGCCCCCTTGGGCGTGTCTTCGGGGTTCGCCATGGCTCAATCCCTCCGCGATCCAAAGGGATACGACGCCTATTTCGGGCGAGTGCGGGGCAACAATCATAGTGCCCCAGTTCGATCGACCCACCACGGAGCTTGAATATGTTGCTCAGTTGGGCTACATAAATATCAAACTCGAAAAGGAGGCAAAAATGGCTGCAAACGCATATGTACGCGCCCGCATTGAACCTTCGGTGAAGGATAGCGCCGCCTTGGTACTCGATAGTCTCGGACTGACCACCTCGGATATCATCCGAATCGTTTTGACCAGGATCGCCCGAGATAAAGCGCTTCCCGTCGAATTGACTCGGCCGAACGCCAAAACAATTGCTGCGATGGAGGAAGCAAGGGCCATCAAGGCGGGTCACGACAAGCATTTTGATACTGCTGATGAGATGTTTGAGTCACTCGAGGGACCCAAGGTTGTCAAGTGATAAGAAACGAGCGAAGTCCGCTTCCAGCAAGCGGGCTTCGCTTCCGCGGCAATCAAGTCATACCAAACAGTTTCAAAAAGATTGGGAGCGCCTTTCTAGGTCCGGCCGATATGATATGGTCGCACTGAAGAAAGTCGTGGGGTTGATCGTAGACAACGATGGCCCTCTGCCGGCGGAACTGAAAGACCACGAGCTGACGGGTGATTGGAAAGATCATCGAGAGTGTCATATCGGCGGTGATTTTCTCCTCATCTACACGTTAGACGAAAGAAAGAACCTGGTTGTGTTCGTAGCCGCTGGGACACACGCCGAGCTCTTTGAATGAAACACTCGCTTGGACGGCTCCCACGCGGCCTACCTCGCTCTATTTCAATCGTTTTGCCCAACGGCGGCTGTGTCGCAGCCACCAGGCAACCTATCAGCGCTATCAATGCCAATCCGATCTTTTCGATGGCTGAAATTTTAAAGCTTTAAACATCTCGAGGGCGCATGAAAGCCGAGTTCGACATTCGACGTCACCGGTGCCGGCGTCACGACCAAGACTCTAGCCAAATCGCTACAGAGAACCGCCAAATGTAGGATTTTCGGATGGAGACATCCGCGGCATCGACACCGCTAACGTCTACAACAACTGGCAAGCGGAGGCCCCGAGGCAAGTGACGGGGCCGATGGTTCGATGGAGGGGTATTCAAGCGGCTCCTCCGCTAGTCGACGCGACTGAAGCTCTTGCCAGCCGAATCGAGCCGCAGGGTGCCCGCGGTTAGAGCCAGAAAAATAGCGCAGCGATTTTCCCTCGGAATGGCCGAGAACGATAGGTTATTGCCCCATCCGCGATTCGGCGAAAAGCGGAAATGGTCTAATCGGGGAAACGATACTTGAAATGTTCGATCTCGGCGCCGAACAGCCGCGCGACGCGTTCGCGATCGCCTGGTTGATAATAGTTGCGAATGTCCGGTCTCGTCGGGTTCGCCTTAGCCCTGGTCAGAAACCGGTCGTTAAACGGCAGTCCAAGCCTGTCGCATACGATACGCAGATCATCCGAGAGCCGCTCCTGCCGGCCCACGAAATCCACGACGACCTCGTCGTTTCTTGTGTAGAGTTGCCAGGATCTCCAGTTAATACTTTCACGCTCCGCCGCTCCCTCCTCGATCAAACGGAGCATTTCGGAGAAATTCGGCCGCGTCGTCGCTTTCCTGTAATGCCAATTGTAAAGAGAGACGGCCCTTTCGAACGGATTCCGCACGAAGCAGAATTTGAAGTAGTTTTTCCAGGCTGCGGAATCGAAGGCCTCGATTTCGCTGGCGCTTGAATGATCCGAAAGCCTGCCCGCAAAACGCCGACTGAGGGCGGCCCCGGCCAGCGAATCAACACTGTGGTGCCGGACAAGGGTTTTCGCGATCTCGAGCGGAGGAAGATGGCGGAACATGGCGATCAGCGCCAGCCGATTGGCTTTCGCTCCATTTGCAAGCGCGTCCTTCCAGGACCCAAGTTGCAGGTCCCAGGGTCCGAATTCGCGCGCGAGGTAGGCAGAGACCGCACTGCCGGCCGTTTTCGGTACGTGGATGAAAATGAACTTATGGCGATGGGATATGATCATTGCCTTGCCCGACGGACTCCAAGAAACTGCCCTGGATGTTGTGGAGACGAGCGTATATGCCGTCCGGACGGCGCGCGAGCTCCTCATGCGCTCCCTCCTCCACGACCATGCCATCCCTCATCACGACGATCTTGTCGGCATTGACGACAGTGGAAAGCCGGTGCGCGATGACGATGACGGTGCGGCCGCTCATCGCCTGGTCCAGCGCTTTCTGGACAGCCGCTTCGGACTCCGTATCAAGGGCCGAAGTAGCCTCGTCCAGCAGCAGAATGGGGGCGTCGCGGACGAGCGCCCGGGCGATCGACAGGCGCTGCCGCTGGCCGCCGGAAAGCGTCATGCCTTGCTCGCCGACGGGCGTGTCGTAGCCCTGTGGCTGCGCCAGGATGAAATTATGCGCATAGGCAAGCCGGGCCGCTTCCTCTACTTCCGCGTCCGTCGCTTCGGGCCGGCCGTAGCGGATGTTGTCGCGGATAGAACCTTCAAAGAGGTAAGCTTGTTGTGAGACATAGGCGAGCCCGTTGCGCAGAGACTGCTTGGTGACGGCGGCTATGTCTTGCCCGTCGATCAGGATGACGCCCGATTGTGGATCGTAGAAGCGTGGAATGAGGCTGATGATCGTCGATTTGCCGGCTCCGGACGGGCCAACGAGCGCTGTAGTCTTGCCACCCTCCGCCAGGAAACTTACTCCCTTGAGGACCTCCTCGCCATTGCCGTAGGAGAACCGCACGTCTCGAAACTCGACGGTCGCGTCGCGGAAAGCCAGTTGAGTAGCCCCGGGCAGGTCCCGTTGATGCGGAACCGTGTCCAGAATTTCGTAAAGCATGCTGGCGTTGACGGCCGCGCGCTCCAGCGACAGCTGCAGGCGAGCGAGGCGCCGCACCGGGTCGTAAGCCAAGAGAAGCGCCGTTACAAAGGCGAACAAGGCACCCGGGGCCACGTTGCTGTAGATGGTGCGGAAAGCCGCATAGGCAAGCACGCCCGAAATTGCCAGGCCTGCAAAGGTCTCCGTCAACGGCGCCGTCCGTTCGCTCAAGCGCGCGATGCGGTTGGCGCGGTTCTCCGCGCCCTTGATGATCCCCTCGACCTTGCGGCCCAACTCGTCCTCCATCGTGAAGGCTTTGACGATGGAAATGCCCTGAATGGTTTCCTGCATCGCGCCTAGTACGCGGCTGTTGGCCTCGACCGCTTCGCGCGTCGCCAGACGCAGCCGCCTGGAAATGTAGCGAAGCCCAAGGAGCAACGGAGGGGCACCAACGAAGGTGATGAGCGAGAGCAGCCAGTCCTTGCTGATCATGACGCCGATAAGGCCGACCAAGGTCAGGACATCGCGGGCGACCGAGGTGACCGTCATATTGAGCACGTCGCGAATGCCGGAGATGTTCTGGTTGATCTTGGCGGTGAGGTGCGTCGAGCGCTTTTCCTGGAAAAAGCCAATGCTCAACGCCATCAGATGCGTATAAAGCCGGCGCTTATAGCGTGCGACAATATTGTTGCCGATTTTCGATAGAGCGACGGCTTGCCCATAAGTCGCCAGCCCTCTCAGCACAAAGGCAGCAAATATCGAGAAACAGACGAGTAGAACGACGTCGCCGCGCTTGTTGGCGAAAGCTTCGTTGACCACCGTTTCACTGATCCAAGCGGTGAAGGCCGTCGTTGCAGCCACAACCATCAGGCACGCAATGGCAAAGGCATAGCCGCGGATATGGTCGCGGCCGTTTTCGGCAATGACGCGCCTTAGGACCCCAGCGATCTTTTCAGTATCGACCTCGCGCTCTTTTCGATCCTTAACGCTCAAATAGTCCCGTCCCCGCAATCACGCATGGCGTGCCCGTGTACTGGCGCCGTCCCCGGGTCTCTATAGTGCCTTGTGACCGTCTTGGCCAGTCATGGGCGGCACCCTGTCATGGCAGAGCCAAACGGCTCAGCCTTCCAGCCGCCTCCCTTCTGCAACGTCACGGCTTTCAGTGCGAATGCGGTCGGAAGCCACCCGCCCTGCCATCAATTCGTTCTCAGGTTTTCCGTGCGGGCAACGCGTCGGCTGGGTGTGAGCGAGGCTTCGGAGGCCCTTTCGCAATTTCTTGATGTCAGACTGAAATGTGTGCACTTATACAGGAGCCATTATCCTGAACCTGATCGAAAGCACGAAAATTGTTCGAGGGGATAAAGTCCGCCATTCATTGGCGGTTCGCCAAAAAACTGAGGAATTCAAATCCTGACAGAGCTGCAAGGCACTTGGTGCTGGCAGCTACAGGACGCGGGGCAGACGTTTCCAGAGCCAGGCGCGCTGTGGGATTCCTCGTGGCAGACAAAAGGTACTCGGACGCTCGCACGATTTGCCGGGAGCAGATATCGACAGGCGACCCATCCGGCTTTTGGCGGCATTACGAGAGCTTCGTTGACGAGCTCGCAAGCTCCTGCCGACACCAAGAAGTGGCTGGTTCGAAAATCAAGATCGCTCTGTTCAACGACACAGACTTCAGGGTCAATATCGGATGCCGGCTGACAAGCCAGGGTCTCAAGCAACAGATTCTAGAGGCGTTCCCGGGCGCCGAGATCACATCCATCGGGTTCAACTTCGCCGCCTTCAGAAAGGAGTTCCCGAAGCCTGCATCCGCTGAAGGATATGGACTCTCGGACATTGAAACCCGGCTTTCTGCCGCATATGGCGAAGACGCTGTTGACCATATAGCGGCCGCCGATTTTGTGATCCTTCAGCCGGAGGGATCGTTGGACCACCGGACAACGGCAGAAGGGCTTGCAACTTTCTTCACTCCTATTCTTACCGCCAGGAAACTGAGGAAGCCGTTTGCTGTATTGAACGGAACGATACCTATCTACGAAGGCGAACGATCGGACTATCTCACAGGGCTCTTTCGCGAACTCGGCCATGTAGCCGCACGCGACGAAATCTCGGCGGAGCACTACGGGATCGAATTTCTGGTGGATGCCGCATTCCTCCGAATATCGCCAGCACCTGTGGCCGAACGCGACGGTTGCCTGATAACCACCGGCGCCAGAAACAATGCCGAAGAAGACGTTGAAATCCTCAAGGCTGCACTGAAGGTCTGCGAGGCGCAGAAGCTTCGCCCCGTCGTTCTTACGCATGCAGTTGAACGCTTCTCACCATATGAGGCCGAGATCATTGGCCGTGGCGGCATTTTTGCTGAGACGGCCAGTATAGAACATGCTGCCGAGACGATCTCGCAATGCCGCCTGCACATAGGCGGGCGATATCACATGGCGATCTTCAGTCTCCTCTGTAACGTTCCTTCTCTCCTCTTCGACGTTCAAACACACAAAAACCAGTGGCTGGGGCGCTACTCTCCTCTGATAACGCTTGTGCATCCGCACACCGACCTCGATGCCGCGGCAGCCGCGGTGCTGAGCAGTGGCGTATCGCAAGGACATCCGAGATCAACGGCCGCGGAGAAATACGTTCATTTCCTGAAACGCGCTATGGCTGAGCAGCCGCTATAGCCGGTCCCCGGCGCGACGAGCCGCTGCCGCGGCGGGCGGCAATTGACAGCGCTTGTTCCGAACTATCGCCATTGGCGGTAATGCGAGGCTGATAGCGGCCTACCCGTGATCGGCGAGATCGTGGTCGTCCGCCCCTCCACCGCCCAGTTCAGAATTGCATTTGCCTCGGCATGCATCTTTGCCCTGATCTCGGCCCGTTCCACCTCACTGGAGACGAATTGCAGCGGTATACGTTCAAGTGCGCTGAGAACGTCCTGTTTGAGGTCGGCATCGGGATCGTCCCTGAGCCTTTTAGTTGCAAGGACTTTCACCAGAAACTCAAGGGTCGCGACCCGCAAGCCGTCATCTTCGAAATGCAAAATTCCGCCCCCCGGTGATCGCACCTTGACCGGAGATTAACAGCGGCGATTGTTAGTGGCAATTCGGATTTACAGTATACGAAATATAGGACCGAACGCGGCGCAATATTCAGAGTTTCTTGGATGACGGAGAACTGTCTCACGTGCGGACGAGTACCGGCCGTTGCCGGCTCAGCGATTCGAAACCCGGACGCTCTCCCGCATTCTGCTCAACACGGGACCAAAGAGTGCCGAGAGACTTTCCGCACCTTTCGCCGACAGGTGATCTCCGTCCTTATAGAGAACGGTGCCTTCTCGCATGGCATGACACCTGGAGGCGTCGCAGATTGCGCGCATCGGATCGACGACCAAAGCTCCGCTCGATCTGGCCGCCTCCGACAACACCCGCCGGGCCAAGGCTTGCCGCCGGTTCGTATATTCAAGAGAAGGAGCGATATCGAGCGAGCGACCGGACGCAGCCGCTCGTGCAAGGGCCTCCGGGACATCGAATCCCATCTCCGGCACATCCATCACCAGAATCGCCTTCGATCCCTGCCGAGCGAGCCTGGTCAAAGTCGCATCAAGTCCCTTCCTCACCGGAACGGACCAATCGGTCCGGGAGGGTACGACGCGAGGATCAAAGAAGATGCCCTGACCGGGAAGCTCTTCTCGGTGGAAGTATTTGGGCCAATAGCCCACCATGAAAATGAAGGCGAACTTTCTCTTCTCGATCAGCGACATCACTGCGGAATTGTGATCGATGCACCTCTTGACCGCGCCCGGAGGACCGAAATCCGTCTCTGGCAAAGGCGGGCACGATCCGCGCCCGACGAACATGCCCGAGATACCCATTTGGCGAGCGGCAATGTCAATCGCAGGAGCGATCGCAGCGGCGTGAGAATCTCCCCACACGAGAAACCGCGGCTCGCCTGCAGTCTCGAGCCCGACCCGACAGATATCCCCTCTCCTTATCTGATCCGGTGTCAGACCTTCTCCATTTGAATCGGTGAAACACCGCTTGGAGGAGAACGGGCTCTCATCGTAGGTGGCCTGGTAGAGCGTTCGGGCCTTTTCGGGCAATCTTTGGGGAATGCCTTCCAAATCATTGACAATGAAACCGAAGGCGACCGCAGAAGAAATAGCAGCGCTACTCACGCCGAGGATTGCGACGCGCGAGGATGCCAGCACGCCATACCGCGCGGGCTGCTCTACGAACCTCCATGAAATGTATGCGAGGGCGAACGACATCGCCACGGCGGTCAGCGCCCATCCGGTTGTCAGTTCATGGCCAAGGCCGTAGCGCAAGAACACGATTACCGGCCAATGCCAGAGGTAGAGGGAGTATGAGATGCGTCCGATGAAGACCGAGACGGGATTACCCAGTAGGCGGCCTATCGCTCCGCCTCGACAGTGTGCGTAGATCACCAGGGCCGTACCGATGCAGGGCACTGCAGCATAAATACCGGGAAAGGGCGTATCGGGAGAATAGCCGAAAACGGCCAGGAGAACTGCCAGCAGTCCAAGTGCCGCCAATGCCAGGGAGGCGCGGGGCCCAAAAGTCGGGGCAGGAGCAATGGCGACAAGGACTCCGATCAGCAGCTCCCAAACGCGAAAATGCAGCAAGTAGAATGCTTTTTCCGGTGCGTGCACGATCCCCCAAGTGCTTGCCCCGAAGGACAAGAGCGCCACCGTCAAAACGATTGCGGGAATGTGCTTACGTGCGAATTTGAACGCAAGGAAAACCGCGATGGGAAAAATCAGGTAAAACTGCTCTTCCACAGACAGGGACCAGGTATGAAGCAATGGCTTCATTTCTGACGAGAGATCGAAATAGCCGCTCTCGCTGCGGAACAGGATGTTCGAAGTGAATACGGCAGCGGCTTGTACGCTATCGCCGAAATACCGAAACTCCTGCGGCATCAGTAAAAACCATGCCGCAACGGCCGAAACGGCAATCATCGAGAACAATGCCGGGAAGATGCGTTTCATCCTCCGAACGTAGAACGCCGAAAAGCTGAAGCTGCCGCGCTCGAGGTCGGTGAGGATGATCCTGGCCATGAAATAGCCGGACAAGACAAAAAAGACGTCGACCCCGACGAATCCGCCGGAGAACGAAGTGAAGCCTGCGTGAAAGAGGAGCACAGGCAGGATCGCGACAGCTCTCAAACCGTCCAGGTCCGGGCGATACTCGAAGTCTCGGTGGATTACTGCCAAGCGAATTCCCATTTCCGTGATCGACTGCCAAGCCAATGCGGCATTTGACGTCCACGTTAGATTATACGGTGTGCTCCCCCTCGGAAGCTGGCTCGTCAACCATCTCCGGGCCGCACTATTTGTCTTCAGGCAACGCCGGCACGCAGAAGATCGTGGACGTGCAAGATGCCCGACGGCCGGCCAAAATCATCGACCAGAAACAGCACCGTGATCTTTTGCGATTGCATCATTTCCATTGCCGCACTTGCCAGCATTCCAGTCGTAATCACGCGAGGCATATGCGACATCACGGTCTCGACCGTGAGGAGCAAAAGATCTTGTGACATATGGCGCCGCAAATCGCCGTCGGTAATGACACCGACAAGCTCACCGTCGCTACCAACGACGCCGACGACCCCGAAACCCTTCGAGGACATCTGGATGACCGCTTCGCTCATCGGGCTGCCGATCGGCAAAAGTGGCACAGCCTCGCCCGTATGAGCCAGCTCATGGGCGAGCAGCAACTGCGAGCCGAGCTTGCCGCCCGGATGAAAGGTCTTGAAGTCCTCGGCCGAAAACCCCCTGCGCTCGAGCAAGGCTATTGCGAGAGCATCCCCCACCGCCAGCTGCAGCATTGCAGACGTGGTCGGGGCTAGACCATGAGGGCATGCCTCCGGCACTTTCGGCAGGACGAGCGGGATCGTGGAGTTGCGAGCGATTGTGCTACCGGAATTCGACGTGACGGAAATGACCGGAACGTTGAAGCGCTTGGCGTAAGTGAGGACGTTCCCGAGTTCCACGGTCTCACCGGACCATGAAAGCAGAATAAGCAGATCCTGCGCGGTGATCATGCCGAGATCGCCGTGACTTGCTTCCGTCGGATGCACGAAATAGGCGGATGTTCCGGTTGAAGCTAGCGTCGCGGCGATCTTGCGTCCGATGTGCCCGCTCTTGCCAACACCCGCAACAACGACCCGCCCACGCTGGGAGGCGACGAGTTCGACGGCGTCGACAAAACTACGGCGCAAGGCCGCATCATCCTCCAGACAGGCCGCCAGGGCATTGATCCCGTCGGCGGCAGTGGCGATCGTACGACTGATCGACGCCAGTATCGGGTCACTTACAACCACGTTCATTTCTTCACTGCCCATAAATATCGACGACCGGTGCTAAAGGCGTCGCTTAATCAAATCAAGATGGCTAAATTGTGCGATGCACGGGTATTTCCACGCTTTCTGAAGCGTGGCGACGGAGTATTGAAAGAATTGCAATACCGGCTCACCCCCTTCTAGGCGAAGAACCGGCGCGAATGGACAGGTAGGCTGGCTTGTGCGAGACATAAGATGTCAGTCCCGTAAGTGAATCTCGCCTGCCTACCTGGTCAATGGAATTCGCGATGACGATTGAACCCGAAGCGCTTGAAAAATTGCGAGAAAAGCACCGCCGCTGGCTCTCGCGACTTGGCATTATCGATAAGCCGTGGCTGATTCTCGGTTCGGCGCCCTCCCCCACGATTCCGCCGGACCTGATCGGATATTGCGCACGCGTCGACGTCAATAACGCTGGCAAGACGGCCAATGCACTGGGTCTCCCACCCGCCGATTTGACATTTCGAAAGCGGAAGAAGTCGTGGGAAGAGCATCCCTATGTAAGGACGAGGGGTCTTTTATGGCTTCATACAAAGTCTATCTGGGTGATGTACCTGAAACTTCTGGCAATGCCGCACGTTCGCTACAAGAGTCTGATGCGCGCCACCAAAGCTGAGCGCGAAGCGATCGTCGAGGCCGTGAGCGGCGGACTTCCCCCCGATATTGGCGAAGTCGGCAAGGTGACGAACGGAGTTGCCGCCCTGTGCTACGCTCTTTTCATGGGAGTGCCGTCCGTGACACTTGCCGGCTTCTCAGTCACCACGATGGGCCATTCCTACGACGACAAGGGGAGAATTCGCCGGCAAATTGCCGAAGACACCTTCGTTCTGACGCGTTTGAGAGATCGAGGAAATGTCTTTACGACCGAGCTGGAGCTTTCTGAGCATATCGGCCTTCCCTTGGTTCGCGAAAGAGGCGACATCACGCCCAACATCGGCAGCCCGATCGAACCGGATCAGCGTCAGCGGACGTCCGCCCAAACATAGGCAAACGTGTATACGTCGCCCGGGCGTCCGGCGTTGTAGGGAACCGAGACGATCGTCGGCTTCGAGCCGGCAATTGTTGCGGGCATGAGCTGCAGTAGAGCCGAAATGCGAGGCGGAATCTCTTCTCGTCCCCTGCCTTCGGGCGACCAGGCCGCCAAAATTCGGCCTGCCGGAAGACGTCTTTCCGCCTCCTGAGAAATTCCCGCCAGGATGATCGGGGTGTCGGGAAACTGAATTCTGAGGTTACCCGCCACGATGCTGTCGGCGACCAAGATGGCGACCGGCGGCGGGCCGGGCTCAGCGCGCACAACCTGGGCGAACCCGTTAAAGGGCGTATGTGCGAAGGAATAGTCGCCGATCATCGGACCGACGAAAACCCTTGCCCAAAGCATCACGATTACGCCGACGGAGAGGACGCCCGCGATCGAAAGAAGTGCAGGCAGACGACGGGCAGGGTCCAGGCCGGCGGCATCGATTTTCAGCATCAGATAAAGTGGAAGAAGCGCAGTAAAAAGCGCCAACCACTTCGCACGGATGTGGGTCGCATCCATTGCAACGACGATAATCGCTATGATGAGGAAGCAGGCGAGAATCATCCTGCCGACGACCCTCGTCCATAGGCTCTCGGCGCGAAGGATCTTCCCGAGGTCCGCGTAGAAGACCAACCCGAAGACGGCAAGGGTCAGCGCGACGCCCTTGAGGCTTGCAACTGCGAGCGAAACAAGCCCTTGGATCGCGTGCGGCAGCATCGCGCTGTCCGCCCCCTCCTTCATTTCAGCAACAGTGACACCAGTCGCATGTCCAAGATTGTTGACGACCCAATAGGCATGGGGTGCGACGATCACCGCGCACACCGCAACTGAAGCGAGCACGCGCCAGTCAAAGAGATATTTGCGCAGCTTTGCCTCTGGCAGGATGGCGAGCAATGCCGCCGCGGGGAGGATCACGAAATTGTATTTCGAAAGTGCCCCAAGCCCCACGGCAACGCCGACTAGCAGGTAATTGCCAAGGTTGGGTGGGTTCTTCAGAGCGCGGAAAAAGCCGTAGAGGAACAGCGACACCGCAAAAAGCGCGGCGACGGTGTGGGACAAGTCGCGCTGTGACAGAAGGAAAACCGGTGGCAGTGTCAGGACGCCTAGTACCGCCACTGCCGGACCGAGCCGACTACTGGAGAGGACACCGGCAGTGAGCCCATAGAATAGAAGGAAGAGGAACAGAAGACCGTTCTTTACGATGGTCAGCGATGCGACGGAGATACCAAATAGGGCCACCACTCCATATTGAAGCCAATTGTAGAAGGGCGGCTGGGCTCCGTATCCGAGCAGCAGATATTGTGAGAGCAGTGCTTGCTCGGATTCGTCGATCTCGAGCGAGTCCGGGCGCAGGATTTTCAGGATGATGCTGAGCAGGCAATAACCGGCAATCAGAACGTATAAGAAATCCGGTCTTCGAACCAGGAGGCTGCGCATTCCTCTCCCCATCGTCCCTGCCTATGCTGGTGGCAATATCGCGGACCAGCGACAAGCTACTAGGCGAAGTTCGCTGGAATTGCCAGAGGCCCGATCGAGGACCGCGAACCACCAAACACATCGTTTCGCTTCATCAGGACGAGACGATGGGGCCGGAAAGCGGTCGCTGCCGGCGAGAGAACGTTATCCGTTACACGAGGCTTCACGGCGCCGCCTTTTTTGGCTACATCTGAAAGCTGCTTATACGCAAATAAGTGAGTTTGAGTCGTTTCGCGGCTGCCAAGCGCGCTTGAAGCCTACCTGTCATCGGAGGTTTAATGACGGAAAGTGCTCATATTTACATCGGCTTCGACAGCAAGGAAGTCGTCGCCTATCATGTTCTTTGCCAAAGTATTTTGGAAAAGAGCTCCATCCCGGTCACGTTCACGCCGATATCCCTGAACAACGTCGACAGGATTTTCACGCGCGAGCGGAATCCTCTCCAATCTACAGAGTTTTCCTTTTCACGATTCCTCGTGCCTTATCTAAGCCGGTATGAGGGTTGGTCCCTTTTCGCTGATTGCGACATGCTGATGCGGACTGATATCGCCCAGTTGTGGGAACTGAGAGACGATCGCTACGCAGCGATGTGCGTAAAACACGACTACGTTCCGAAAGTCGAAACGAAGTTTCTGGGCCAGGTCCAAACGAAGTACGAAAAGAAGAACTGGTCGAGCGTGATCCTGTTCAACAATGCCAAGTGCCGAAACCTCGATTTGGATTACGTCAATACCGCTACCGGGCTGGAGCTGCATCAGTTCAAGTGGCTGGATTCCGACGACCTGATCGGCGAACTGCCCGCGAGCTGGAATTGGCTTGTAAACGAGTACGAATATTCGCCGGATGCAAAGCTCGTCCATTTCACCGATGGCGGACCTTACTTCGACGAGTATAAGAACGATGACTACGCCGAGGAATGGTTCGCTGCACGTGATCGTGTTCTTCATGTAACGCAGCGCTCGGCTTAATCGCTCGACACCCATAAGCCATTTTCATCGGGGCGGTGCCCGTCCCATCGTCGTCTCACGTGCCGATGCGCCGGCGATGGACTTTCGTCAGAGAACCACTTGGCGATAGAGCATCACCGGCGTTGGAGCATCACTGAGCGAAACTTGCGTCGTAGCCGAACCCCATTCCGACAAGGGCCGAGACCGGCGAGTGGTTTACGACCTCAATGCCGCTTTCGGCGGCTATGCTGCGTGCCATGACCAAATGATCGACGATCCGCTTTTGGGCGACGACGATTCCCGAATAGGCCTTGTCGGTTGTTTCGTAGTACCTCGGTTCATCGGCATTACTGAGATCGATCCCCACAAAACCGATCGAGCGGGGCCTCCAGGCGACGGCAAACTGTGCGGCTGAAACCGCGACCGAGCCTGCCTGGAAAATGCCGGCCAAAGGGTCTTCGGAAAAGCCGACGTCGCCGTCCTCGCTCAGCCGCACATACGGCAGCTTGCGCAGTTCCGCGGTGTCCCGACGTGCTACCCCGTACGGCTTTCGCACGTTATCGATCAATACGACCGGCCTGTCCCGCAGCCATGTGCCATCGAGCTCGCAGATCGCCCTTATGACGCTCACGGACAGCAGACAGACGCATCCGGCAGGAATCCGCTTCACGAGATCGAAGTGTCTCCATACGAACCGTTCGTCTTCGATTGCTATCGCCAGAGGCTTTGCTATCACGCTGGGGAAAAGGTGCAACGCGCCGTTCAAGAGAAGGCACGAAGACCCGTCTGCGCGGGTCAGATCGCATCGGGCGACCGAGGGGCCGGAGCCGACGATAAGCACATTGGACGGTCTTTCTTCCAAGGCGTGCGAGGGGCTCGTGAGACGTCCTACCAATTCGCCGCGATACTGGATCGTGCCGTCTCGATCAGCGCTTGCAAGTTCGAGCTTCAATCCGGGAAACCAGTCTTGGACATGCGCCCTGGAACGACCCAGGAGAAGCCGAACGGCGATCTTGATGCAGGAACGTGAAAAGGGTCGATTTGAAATCATTGATTTCTCTGACGCAGGCGTTGAGCGACCAAAACGACGACATAAGGACAAATATGCAAAGTACTAGCGGCTTGAACCGCTCCACAACGGAATGCCTAATTCTTCCGAAACCGGCGGATCCGCCGTGAAGATCGGGCGGCCCTCACTCATCAGCTTCGAAACAAGGACTTTATCCATTTGAACGTGAAGACGCGTCAATCCCGTTGAATTGTAGACGTGACCGCTTGAGTTCGGATTTATTCCCGTGATGATGACGGCGGGTGCTCCGTTGTAGAGGGCAAAAAGGACCGCGTTCATACCGTTCGAGCACTTGGAATCGGCGTCCATCTCGAGGGAGCGCAAGTCAGCCACACGATCCAGCAAGGCCATCCGCTCGTATCGATCGACGATTTCGAGCCGTTCGTATTTGTAATCGAACGCTCGCAAACCTTCCTCCAGGCGTGCGCGATCGTCCTTGCGCCAGAGAAATACGTAGAGCGTCCCTGTACGCTGCCCCTTCAGCACACGCCTGACCTCGATCGCGTTCGCAGTGGTTCCTTCGATCTGGTTGAACATCATCATGGTAATGTCCGGCGCATCAACGCCCCACTTGGCGATGACCGATTGCGAGCCGTTCACGGTAATGATCCTGAAACTGTCGTCCAATCCGGCCGGCCTATTGGAAAGAGGCGCGGATCCGACAACCACGACGGGGCTGTTGAATCGAAACGGGGCAGCCGGCGGATCCGGGCGCAGTATACGGTACTTCAGATTTCGATATATGCGCTTGCGCGCATCGGAGATCCACGACCCCATACATCCTCGCCAGAAATCGATATTAGAACTTTCGATGCTGCTATGCTTTGGTTTTCTTTAGAAACTTCGGCTTCAGCCGACGTAAAAATTCGTCAATGGACCGAAACGCGTTTGTCAGGGAAATCAATTTGTCCACTTGCGCATCGGTCTGGCTCAGACGCAGCGACAGGACTTCTGCGATCGTCGCGGAGATTTCGGCTGCGGGCAGCTCCGGGAAGCGGGAGGCAAGCGTCATGTAACTGTTGGCCGGCCTGGAGCCATGCATCGTCAGCTTGCCGACACGCGCGAAGAGGCGCAGGAAGACCTGCTCGAAAGTCCAGTCGTGGACGTTCACAACCCGCCACTTGTCGCTTCGCTTCGCCGAGAACCCTGCAAGAACGATTTCAGCCGGAAGCGACTGGTTCACGAGCCACAGGGCCATGGCGAAGCCGCTCGTGGCGACCTTGTCCTTCGGGTAAAAGTCTGCGCAGAAGCCGACCAGATCCAGGTGGCCGGTGGGCGTGCCCAGGTAATCCGCGCTTGTGTTCAGCCTCTCGATCTCCGCCAGCCGGATGTTCATGATGCCCAGGAACTTCTGGGGCGCGAGCAGCTTGACGACGTCGGCGACCTCGTTTCGATATACGATGTTGGCGCCTCGTGGCTGAGCGCGCGATATCAGGAGGGAGTTGCCGGAAAATTGTTCATCGAGGATTTTGTAAACCTTGTTGAAAAACACGAAGAGGGCCGTCCCAGGGTATTCCTCCTGGAGTTCCTTCACGCTTACCTCGTCACTGTTGGCAACGAGGACAACGTGTGAAAACCTGGAAAACAGAGCCCGCCATTGCTCAGGCGCCGCCAAATTCTCCGTCGCTCCCGAAGCGGGAAAGTCCATGCCTGCTCGTCCCAACCCTGGCGTGCTTTGAGCCCGCGGCCTCTCGATGTTGCCAAGCCTGGATACCAAGTTCGGCTCCCACCCTCTATAAAGGCGATGTATTCGAAGTAGAAGCCACCGGCTCGATGTTTTTAAAACCAAGGGATGTAAATGTTCAAAATAAAGGCTGAGCGACATCTTACGAGAGAACTTGCGATCACTCCTCCGCAGGGCGATCGCGGCCGGCAAGGGATCGCGGTCGTCGCCTGCGTGAAGAACGAAGCCAGCTACATCGAGGAATGGGTGCGTTTTCACCGAGGCGTCGGCGTTCGCCATTTCTGCCTCTACGATGACGGCTCGACCGATGGGACGTTCGATATCCTGCAACGGGTTTTGGCGCGCGAGGAACTGACCGTCGTGCCCTGGAAGATGCGTATGCGCGATGAAAGAAGCGGTGAGTTCCTGAACGGGCAGACGATCGCTTTCGCCCATGCGATCCTGAATTTTGGCAGCCGCTTCGAGCGTATGGCGTTCATCGATGTCGATGAGTTTCTCCTGCCGAAAAACGGGCGAACACTGGAGGACGCCTTGCGAGGAGCAGGTGACTTTCCCAACATCTCGTTGCCTTGGCACATGTTCGGCCATAGCGGTCATATTTCGCGACCGGCAGGGCCTGTGTGCCTCAACTATAAAATGCGCGTCTCCGACCCCATGCGGCAGAGCCTCGACGCAAGCAACTTCAAATGCATCGTCGATCCGGTCGAAGTCACGAAAGTGGGCGTGCATCACTTCGAAACAAGGTCCCACGGCGACAGGACGGCGAATGATTCGGGGAAAGTGGCATCGCGACGAGGGCGGAAGGCTGCCGATTTTTACTCCGCCGAGTTCATTCAGCTCAATCACTATTATGCGAAGTCGATGGAGGAGCTGAAGGAAAAGACGGAAAGAGGCTGGTCCTTCGACGGATCTGCAGAGAAATACCGGAACAAGGTCTCGGCCACGATCAAGTATATCGAAGCGAACGTTGTCGAAGACCGCAGCATGCTCGAATTCGTCGAAGAGAACGGGATCGACCTCGGCCGGTGATTTGAAGCCGCGCGAGGCGCGGGCGAAAGAAAACAAGCGTCACATCGGAGCTCAGCTTTGCAAGACAACGACGATAGAGTGGTGAAAACGCCCAGCACGAACTGTGTGTGGGCTGTGGCGGAAAGCAAGGCGGGAACGCTCACGCAGTGCCTCGGCGTTGGAAAGGAGTTCCATCAGGAACCGGTGGTAAAGCTGATCAGTCGGACTCGCGGCCTGAGAAAGCTGTTCGAACCCAGACTGTTTCGCAATAGGGAACCGCGTCCCGAGGTCGTGATCTCCTGCGGTTTCCGCGCTGAACCGGCGGTCCTCGACATCAAAGCGGCCTATGGCGGCAAGCCTCTCACCGTCCATCTCCAACGCCCGCGCATCGAAGGATATGATCTCGTTTTCGTCTCTCGTCACGATTGGGTCGAGGAACTGGACCGGCGGGCGAACTATCATTCGATGGTCGGAGTACCGCATCAGATTACCTGGGCGCGACTGGCGCCTCTCAGAGATGCCGCACGCAGACGATTGTCGCCGGACGGACGCCCAATAGTTGCCGTCTTCGTAGGCGGCTCAAATGGCGCGTATGTCTACGACGACAGGACCCACCAAAACATCAAGGGCGCTATCGAACAATTGGAGAAACAGGACTGGCGCGTCGTCGTGTCGGTTTCACGCAGATCCGAAGACCACACGCAGCAGGCTCTGTCGGCACTGAACAGCGCAAACATCGCGGTCTGGGACAGGCGAAGCGAGAACCCTTATCTCGACTACATGGCAGCCGCCGACGCGTTCGTCATCGCAAAGGACTCGATCACGATGCCGTGCGAGGCTCTCGCCACGGGCAAGCCGGTCTACATACTGGATTTGACCCCCGTCGAGGGGCCACGGCTGGAGAAGTTCGAGCGCTATCACCAGGACCTGCACAAAACTCTGCAACTGACCCGGCCGTTCGAGGGAAGGATCGAACCCTACAGCTACGAACCACTGGATGAGACGCGCCGCATCGCCTCGGTAATCCGTTCCCAGCTCAACCGTCCGTAAGGCCTAAGCGGCTTCACGGTCATTCGCGCCAGTGCTCCGCCACCCAGGGCGTCGGACGGATATAGTGTCGCAAGTATTGTAGCGCTCCCTTATCCTTCCTTCGCTTCGCATCGAAGACGCCCGCTATGTGTTTGAACGCTGTGTCGTGGGGACGCTTCGTTCCGTATCGGCCTTCTATTGCGTGCTGTGGCTGCAGACCGCGCGGAAAAATAACGACACGTGCCTCAGGCGGCAGGCTCGGCGCAAAGAAGTAATTGAGTGGAAATGGCCAGCGGCAGTCCTGACGAAAATGAAGAACCCATTTTCTTGGAAACAACGTTATACCCCCAGGCGCGTTGCGGCTCACGAAGCGCTGCTCATACCGGTATTCGTCGGCGACGCCCTGTGGGTCGGAGCGGAACTTGTCCTGCAGCGGCGCGAGTTTTCCAACGGGAAAGCGGAAGAGGGACGTTTGCCCAAGACGTTCAAAGGGGGTGGTTTGGTTTCTCGCCAGAATTACGTCATCCGCCCGCCCAGTCTCGAAGAAAACGTCCAGCGATGACACGATCACGAGATCCAGATCGAGAAAAAGCACTGGCCCCCTCAGTTTTCCCAGGGTCGGCCCCCAGAGCCGCGCCTTGGGCCATATGCCTCTCGTGTTGGTCGGCATGCGCTCTACATCGAGTGGAGGCAAGTCTTCGCAAAGTATCGCCGGGTTCAGACCTGCGCGATTATCGGTAAAGCACGTGAAGGTAAAAGGAGGCGTGATGTTGCGAGCAACCATCGCGTAGAGCCTATTAATAAAGGGCGCTCCATATTTTGTGCCCCAATTGATGCATATGACTTGCTTCACGCCGCCACTTGCTGCCAAAACGTTTGTGGTCATTTGCTCCGTTCCCAGTTGCTGCACATGTCCTGCAGCCGTCGATCCTCAATCCGCTCGCAGGCGTGCCGAACTGGGCACAAAGAGTGAATAAGCGCGACCATCGTGACCCTATTACTTGCAAGCCGCGCCTTCGCCAAGGCGCTGGCAGCTCGAAATTCGCCAATACATCCACGCAGAAGTGACGAGCAGCTGCCGCGCCTGGTCCGATGTGATTTCTCGCCGTCAACGCGCGCGTTGCACAACTGATACTGTCCAGTTCGTGGCTGGAAATCGACGCTGGAGTGTCCAATCTCAGCTCCGACAAGTTCACCGGAAAGCCGCCTTGACGCGTTGGAGCAGCAGCTCGCGACCGGCTGTGGACCTGTTTACCGGCCGCTTTGGGGCACAGCGTTACCTGCAATCAGCCGCATTGCATCGATTTTCCTTTCCTTGGCTCGCCGGTTCTGGTTCTGGCACCATCAGCAGGGGTGCACAGACAGAATTGTAGAGCACACCCTTGACCTTGCCATCGTTGGAATCTCCACATTCAGTCAAGTCAGATCAAAGGAGACTTTCGATGCATCACCTCATCGTAGAAGACATGACCTGCGGACATTGCGCCGCCACGGTCGAGAAAGCCGTCAGAGCCGCCGACCCGCAGGCCAAGGTGGCCGTCAATCTCGAGGCGAAAACCGCCTCGATCGAATCCGGGATCGGATCCGATGTATTCATCGCTGCGATTGAAGACGCTGGTTACCGGGCGTCCTTCAAGAAGTCCTGCTGCAGCCACGTCGATTGATATCCAAGGCAACCCAAACAATCGAAACGCAGCAGTGACGGAATTCAAAGCACGCCCAGTCCGCGCGGAAATTGCCTCGGCTGGACGAGAGCGAGAGGGCGGCAGACCCGGAGGAGATCGCTCCGACATGCTGCAAGGTTGGCGACTTCAACGTTCGCCATCCCTCTGGTCGAGAAGACTTCAGTCAGAGTGCCCTGAGATAATTGCATGGAATCACGAGCGCGTGGAAGAAAAAGGCCCACAACGGGAGCCTTGTCATGTGATTGGATTTTCGGTTTGATCGACACCGGCAACACAGGGGCAGCTCGATGACTTACCTTGAAGAAGAATCAGAACGCGGAATTCAGCTCTTCATGGCTGAATACGCGGTTAACCGGGAAGATGCCCTTCGTCTCATCGTTCGAGACTGGCTAGGCAGTCACGGTTATCTCGCCTTAACTGAAGATGAATCAGAACTCGGCAAAGACACCGCATTCGACGACACGGAGACACTCGGCGGTGCCTAGAGCAGCGAGGCGCTTTTCTCCGTCACTCCTGTATGTTGAGAAATGAAGCAGCTTTCTCCCTCCAATCCGGAGCTTTAATTTCGTCTCGGCGGGAAAAGCATTGCCGGCATTTGGCAGCTGACCGGAAGAAGGTAGATGAATCTTTCCATGCGACTTGCACTTCTCAGTCTCGCGTGGGTAATGGTCGGGCTCGGCATCGCCGGAATCTTCCTCCCGCTGCTACCGACGACGCCTTTCCTCCTCCTGGCAGTATGGTTGTTTTCACGCTCCTCGCCGCGCCTCGCGAAATGGCTGATGGACCATCCATTGCTAGGGCCGCCGCTACGTGACTGGCGAGAAGAAGGCGCAATCTCACGTCGTGCCAAGGTATCTGCAATTTTGCTGATGAGCTTGGCGCTCCTCTACTTGTGGGTTGCGCTCGAACCACCGGCAACCGTTTTGCTCGTGGTTGCGGGGATCATGCTCACATGCGGTGCCTTCATCGTGTCCCGTCCCGAACCGCCAAACAAGCCAAACAAGCGATGAGCTCAGCAGCATGCCCCCGCGCTACCTTTTTCGAAACGTCGTTTTGTGGGCAATCAGCGCCGGCCGGCAGTGATGAATGTGATCGCTCCTAAGAAACAAGTGCGGCAGCGCTCTTGACCCCAGGAATGAGGCTTAATGCACTGGACGCTCTAACACATAAGGCGTCGCGGAATACCTAGGAGGTCAGTCCGGGAATTCTTTGGGGACTTGGTGACTCGACGTTGCATTTGCCGCTCCCCCAACGAGACACGGTAATGAAGCGTTTTTACTGGGTTTAAGGTTGTCTTCTTGCTTGTGTGCAATCGCACAACAGGAGACCTGAATGACAGACTCGGAAATGCGCGCCATCGTCCAAGCCAGCTTCATGATGCTCCAGAAGTTGATCGTCGAAGTTGCCGCAACGAAAGGAGAGATCATGTCCCAGGGAGTGGTGTAGGTGGCGGCTGGGTCGCCGCGTTCTCCGGCATGGCCGGTATGATCAGCGCGCCACGGCTGGCAGGCTGATGAGCGGATCATCGCTCATCTGGCTGATGGTTTCCAGCGTCATGTATCTGGCGCGCTGCACAGCCCATTCGTCGTTCTGCTCGAGCAGGATCGCGCCGACGAGGCGGACGATGGCGTCATCATTGGGGAAGATGCCGACGACCTCGGTCCTGCGCTTGATTTCGCCGTTGAGGCGCTCGATCGGGTTGGTCGAGTGCAGCTTGGCGCGGTGCTCCTTCGGGAAGCTCATGTAGGCGAGAACGTCTTCTTCGGCATCATCCATGATGACGGCGAGCTTGGGCACCTTCGGCCGGATCTGGTCGGCGACGGCGCGCCATTGGGCGCTTGCGGCTTCCGGTGTCTCCTGGGCGAAGGCGGTGGCGATGAAGGCGGAGACGACACGGCGGCCGCTCTTGCCGGCGTGGGCGAGAACGTTGCGCATGAAGTGGACCCGGCAGCGCTGCCATGTGGCGCTGAGAACCTTGGTGACGGCCGCCTTGAGGCCCTCGTGCGCATCGGAGACGACCAGCTTGACGCCGCGCAGTCCGCGCCGGGTCAGCTTGCGCAGGAACTCGGTCCAGATCGGTTCGGCCTCCGAGGTGCCGACCTCCATGCCCAGCACCTCCCGGCGACCGTCGCTGTTGACACCGACGGCGATGATCACGGCGACGGAGACGATCCGGCCGCCGCGGCGGACCTTCAGGTAGGTGGCATCGATCCATAGATATGGCCAGTCACCCTCGATCGGCCGATCGAGGAAGGCCTTGACCTTGCCGTCGATCTCCTCGCACAGCCGGCTGACCTGGCTCTTGGAGATGCCACTCATGCCCATGGCCTTGACCAGATCGTCGACCGAGCGGGTCGAGATTCCCTGCACATAGGCTTCCTGGATGACCGCCGTCAGCGCCTTCTCGGCCATGCGCCGCGGCTCCAGGAAGCCCGGAAAGTAAGAGCCCTTCCTGAGCTTCGGAATGCGCAGCTCGACGGTTCCGGCGCGCGTCTCCCAATCCCGCTCGCGGTAGCCGTTGCGTTGGGCCGTCCGCAGCGGGTTCTTCTCACCATAGCCGGCACCGGTGGCGGCCCCCACCTCCAGCTCCATCAGCCGCTCGGCGGCAAAACCGATCATCTCGCGCAAAAGATCGGCGTCGGGGGACTTCTCCACGAGCGCACGCAGGTTCATCATGTCGTCGGTCATCGGTGGTTCCTTCGAATCAGGTTGGTGTCAGCAACCCGACCCTACCGGAGAACATCGATGACCACCGCTCCGCCGCCCGCTCACTACGGCGCTGTGAAGGGCGCGCTCGCGAGCGGCTTCGCTACCGCCGAGCTACACCACCTGTGGGGACACGACC
>NZ_JBQEMS010000034.1:0-53477 GCF_052044265.1 Sinorhizobium sp. 22678
CTGGTCAGGGTTGCGCAGCCCGGTCGGCGGCGGATGGCTCCAGCTGCAAGATAAACTTTAGCTTTGACATCCCGATCACTCCGCCGCTTTCAGCTGCGCAAGGGCTTGCTGGCGCTTGGCGATGACCACCGGATCCTTGGTAAAATCCGTCTTCCGGCCAGGCTTCGTGCCGCGCTTTTGATAGCCATTGCTCTGGCTGCCGTCGCGAATGCCGAACATATGGTCCGTCTGGCCGGTGCGGCGCGGCCCGCCCTTGCTGCGCTGTTGCTCTCGTCCGGCCTGCATCTCGGCCACCACCGCCAGCATGTCATCAAGGCGCTTGTTCTCAACCACCTCGCAGCGGTGCACCGAGCGCAGCGTGTCGAAGGTTCTGTAGGGCAGGGACGTCCCCTCATGGGTGACCTCGAGGCGACCGTCGGGATAGTCGCAGACAATGACCTTCTTGCCGGCGAGCGCCGTGGCGAGGTCGGTCGGATCGAGGATGAACATCACCTTGTCATAGCGCAGCGTCAGCGACTGCGACAGCTTGCGGATCTCCTTGCGGCACATCGCGCCATCGAGGTTCTCATGCGCGGCAAACGGCCGATGCATGTCCTTCGGATTGCGCGGCGCCTTGCCAAAGCGGCGATTGAAGTCGGCCATGAACTCCGGCGCATAGGCATTCGCCGCCGCGATCGTGTCGATGCCGCGCAGCCGCAGTTCCTTGACGAGGCGATCCTGCAGCGTCTGGTTGGCGCGCTCGACGCGTCCCTTGGCCTGCGGGGTGTTGGCGCAGATGATGTCGATGTTGAGTTCATAAAGGGCTCGCCCGAACTGCGTCAGGCCACTGGTTCTGTCCTTCTTGGAAGCATGGGTGGTGCGGAAGACGCCATGCTTGTCGCTATAGAAGGCGATCGGCTTGCCCCATTGCTGCAGGTAGGCCTTCGTCGCGTGCAGATAGTCGAAGGTGTTCTCCGATCCGGCGAAGCGTAAGTGCAACAGCTTGCCGGTGGCATCGTCGATATAGACGAGCAGGGCGCATTTGGGGCCGCGGCCTTCGAACCACCAATGAAGCGAGCCGTCGATCTGAACGAGTTCGCCGAAACAATCGCGCCGGCCGCGCGGCTGGAAGACCCGCTTCTTGCGCTCGCGTCGCGACACCCAGATGCCGACTTCCATCATCCACTGACGCAGCGTCTCCTTGCTGACGGCAATCCGGTGGCGCTCCAGCAGCTTCTCGGCCGCCAACGTTGGTCCAAAATCCCCGTAATGCTCACGCACCAGATCGAGCACCAGGTTGCGGAAATCCTCGCTATGACGCCGGTTGCTCGGACGGCCGCGCTTCTTCGACACGAGACCGTCGGCGCCGTCCAGGTCATAGGCCTGCAACAGCCGGTGGACCTGACTGCGGCTGAGACGAAGCAACGCGGCCGCCTCGACGACGGTCAGGCTGCCACCGCGAATCCGCTGTATGAGTTCAAGACGATGCAATTCCTTCTGCGACATGGTGATCAAACAAGACATGACGACTCCGAACGCTCATGGTCTCAACCACGCTTCACGTCGCCAGTCTTCCTTCCAAACGTTGACGTTTGACCAGCATCCCGAGAGGCGACGACTGTCGCATCTCTAACTGGCTCATATGTCGCATCTCTAAACTGCCGCTACAATTGTAAAATCAGATAACGCATATTATGGAACTTCTCAATTCGGCGTCTTGAGGTCAAGCGCTATCGAGCCTTCCACCTTCACCGTTAGTTGATGTCGTACGGAGCCTTGCTTCTCTTCGGGATCGCGGCCTTTGCCCCCCCATTATGGGATCAGTAGAATGAAGTTGAACAATCTAAGACGCGTCCTGGTCGGTGAAGCCGATCGGTACGAGTTCCATAGCGGACTCACTTCATTCATCGGCCCGTGAAGGACCTCTTTCCACCGGCGGTGGAATCCAGCCGTGTAAGATGGTCAGGCCTTCGCCCATCCGGAGTCCTTTGACCACTGGAAGTCCGTACCATCACTCCACATGCGGTGCATGATCACAGCCAGTCGGCGTGCCAAGGCCACAATTGCCTTTTGATGGCCGCGACGTTTGGCAATACTCATCGCCCACGCCTTAAGCCAGGACCATTTCCTGACCACCGTTAGCATTACTTGAGCCGCTTCATAGAGCAGCGTTCGCATCATTATGTTATGACGCTCGAACCGAATCCCTCCGCGGCCGACCTGATCCGAATTCAAACTCCAAAGGAAGCCAGGATCGGGCAAGGCCCGGTCTTGTCCTCTGCGCATTCAGAGACCAGCTTACGGAGTGCTTCCCGAGCCCGATTAAGCTCTCCAATCTTGGCATCCAGCTGTTCAAGCCTCTTCTTCGCCAGTTCCCGTGCGGCCGAGCGGTTGTGCCCGGCATCCAGTGCCAGAAGCTGCCCAATCTCCTCAAGCGTGAAACCGGCCGCCTGCGCCTGTTTGATGAAACGGAGTCGGCGCACGTCTTCGCCTCCATAGTGGCGCACGCCTTCTAACCGCTTCGGCGTCGCCAGCAGCCCCTTGCGCTGGTAGAAACGAATGGTCTCAACACCCACGCCTCCGGCAGCTGCAAATTTCCCGATCGTCAGTTCTTGAAGGTCTTGACTCTGTACCATGCTACGGAACCTATAGTCCTGCCAACGATTTCACAAGAACAAGGAGATGTGAAAATGTTGGACAGGACCAATCCGCAGAATCTGGCCAGGAAGGCCGTCCTGTACCGGATGGTGATGCCAGGCCACACCTGCCCCTACGGGCTGAAGGCAAAGGACCTGCTGCAGCGGTCAGGCTACGAGGTGGACGACCATCACCTGACCACCCGCGAGGAGACGGACGCTTTCAAGGCGCAGCACGGCGTGCCGACGACGCCTCAGGTCTTCGTCGATGGCAAGCGGGTCGGCGGCTACGACGATTTGCGTCGTTTTCTCGGAAAGCCCGTAACCGAGCCGAAGGCGACCAGCTATCGCCCGGTTATGGTGCTGTTCACGCTGACGGCACTCACGGCGATGGCGGCGAGCTATGCCGTCAACGGAACTCCATTCACCTTGCGCGCAGCCGCATGGTTCATCGCCTTCTCGATGGTGGTTCTGGCGATGATGAAACTCCAGAACGTCGAGAGCTTTGCGACGATGTTCCTGAATTATGACCTCTTGGCAAAGCGCTGGGTCCCATACAGCTACATCTATCCCTATGCCGAGGGACTGGCTGGCGTGCTCATGGTGGCAGGCGCTCTGAACTGGTTGTCTGTTCCAGTCGCGATGTTCATCGGTACGGTAGGGGCTGTTTCGGTCTTCAAGGCGGTTTACATCGACAAGCGTGAATTGAAGTGCGCCTGCGTCGGCGGATCGAGCAACGTCCCCCTTGGTTTCATCTCGCTCACCGAGAACCTGATGATGATCGCGATGGCAGTCTGGATGGTCGCTGGAGGCATTGGGCTCATACCAACCCACGCCATGTAAAGCAGCGCGATGCAAACGCGCCCGATGATCGTGCGGGTCGTCGAGAGTGGCGTACCGGCGCATTCGGCAAGGACGATGCGTTCCGCCTACCCCGGAGCGGTTTGCCACAAACCACGATCTGAGGGAGAGTCCAAGCGGGAGAACGACCATGGGCATCTATCGGGACGTGATCTTGCCGAAGCTATGCGATCTCTCGATGCGCAACGAACGTCTGCGCCCCTACCGCGAGCGCGTAATCGGCGCTGCGCAGGGGCGAGCTCTGGAAATCGGCGTCGGCTCTGGCTTAAACCTCCCGTTTTACGGCCCTTCGGTAGGTGAAGTTCTGGCGCTCGAGCCGTCCGCGGGTCTTGTGGCGATGGCCCGCGAAGCCCGGCGTCCCGACTTGCCCGTCAGCTTCATCGACGCGTCTGCCGAGGCCATACCGCTCGACGATAGGAGCGTCGACACCGTCGTGACGACCTGGACGCTATGCACGATCCCGGACGCCGCCGCGGCGCTGACGGAAATGCGTCGCGTGCTCAGACCTGGCGGAAAACTGTTGTTTGTTGAACACGGCCTTGCGCCCGACCGGGGAGTACGCTGGTGGCAGGATACTCTCACGCCTGTCTGGCGGCGGATCAGCGGCGGCTGTCACCTCAATCGTCCGATCCGGTCAATGATCGAATGCGGCGGCTTCCGGATCGAGCGGGTCGAGACCGGATACATGCAGGGACCGAAACCGATGACGTTCATGTACGAAGGCAGCGCCCGTCCGGAGTGATGCGCGCCGCCAGGGTCGCCCAACTTCTCCCGATGAAGTAGTCGTTACCGTGATGAACGTGAGCATGAACGAACAAGGCGTGGATCGGCTGAACTTCTGATACGGAACCTTCGGCATTTTGAAATTGCAACAGCCCCCAAGATATGAGGGTTGCTGATACTGTTGGTTGTATCCTACGGTCGTCATCTCGGTGTCACAAAGCTTACCGGATCCCAATCAGGACAGCATGGAATTCCCGACCGCCAAGGACAAGGGGCCCCTTTGACTCAGCCGATCAACCTTCAGCGTCTTGCTCGCCAGCAATGTTTGCGCTCGTCAAGCCATTCGGCAGAAAACAACTTTCACGCTGCGCTCGGCAGGGCACAACGTCCTCAGGCAGCCGAGAACAACAAAGGGCCGAGGGACATTTTACTACGTCGAGGCTGGTGGAACAGCCACTCGCTACAGCGTGGGCGTCGGTCGAGAAGGCTATGGCTGGCGCGGAACCGAGACGGTGACCGCCAAACGTCCTGGGCCGGATTGGCGCCCGCCGGCGGACATGCTCGCTCGAAGACCGGATCTCCCGACACATATGGTCGGCAGGCCTGACAATCCGCTCGGCGCGCGGACCCTCTACCTGGGTAACACTCTCTACCGCATTCATGGTTCGAACGAATGCCTGCGCACCAGAGGCGGGCCTACGCCGGCCTCGACCAGTATCGCCGTCCCGTCGATGTCCGCGGCGTTCGGGAACTCGCCAAGGGATTGCCGAATCCTTCGGCGCCTTTGCGTCGACGTGGAGGCGGTGCTGCGATCTCCAGCGATCGCGCCATTTGTAACGCAGACGCTCTACTCGATCCCGCTTGAACTGCGGCGGGCCGCCTGCGACCGTGATCGGCTGAAAGCAGATAGGACGCGCAAGGAAATCGCGCGGATAATCTCGGCCGCCCTGCTGTCGCGATACCATTTCGAGCCGCTGAGGCACGTCAGCACCTCATGCCATCCGAATTGGGAAATGGCGTTCGAGCAGCAGTTTGGCGCCGGTCGAGATCACCCCAACTTTGAAGCCCAACGAGTCGCCATAGCTCTGAAGGAAGAGGAGGCGACCTGGATGAGTGACGAACTAGGCGCCAAGCCTCATTACGACGCCGGACCCCTATATCCACTACTGCGAGCACCCGGGCTGCACCAGATGGGGCAGCTTCGGCTTCGCCGTCGGCCGGGCGGAGCCGAACTGGTTCTGCGCTGAGCATCAGCCGGAATGAAGGTCGCGCCATGAGGCCCAGTCGCGGCATTGAACTCGTCCCCGACACCCGTGCAATCGCAGCGCTGCGTAGCGGTTCGGTCGCCACGACGCAGCTGCTTCCGCGCCGACGGCCGCGATCAATTGTCGTTTTGCGGGCGCACGGTCGCAGTAGTATGATTGTTCAGTCTAGCGTCAGGGGAACAGAAATGAATTTGGAAGAACTCTATCGGCTCTTGCGAAATGGCCATGTCCAAGCGCAGGGCATATTCGACACCGTCCCCGATCCGCTGCTTATCCTTGACGAGAACCTTCGTGTCCAGAGTGCCAGTCGGGCCTTCTTTGCCGCATTCAATGTGGGCCGCGACGAAACGATCGGGCAGCACTTCTACGAGCTCGGCAATCGGCAATGGGACATCCCGGAGCTTCGCCGCCTGCTTGATGAGGTAATCCCCAAGAGCACCGCAGTGGTCGACTATGAAGTAGAGCACGATTTTCCGAGCCTCGGTCGCAGGACAATGCTCGTGAGCGCACACCGGCTGTTCCATCCGGACAATAACAGCCGCACCTTGCTGCTCTCAATCGTCGATGCGACGAAGCGCCGTGAGCGCGAAGCAGAAAAGGACGTCCTGTTGGGCGAACTCCGGCACCGCGTGAAAAACCTGCTCGCCCTGGTTCAGGCAATGGCGCGCCAAACCTCGACGGAGGGCCGGTCGGCCGAGGAGTACCGCGACGCGTTCCTTGGCCGGTTCAATGCACTCATACAGGCGCACGAAGCGGCTTTCTCGGATGGCGCCGGCGCCGACTTGAAGGAACTTATCGAACGGACGTTGGAACCCTATGCAGCGAATCGCGCCGGAGTTCTCGTCGAGCCCGGCCCGCCAGTGCCACTTGCATCGGGGCAGGTGATGTCGCTAAGCCTCATCCTGCACGAACTCGCCACCAACGCAATCAAGTACGGCGCCCTTTCCGGGGCGACGGGGCAGGTCCGCGTCAGATGGGAGATCGAGCATGCGAGCGCTCCACATTTGAGGCTGGTCTGGCGGGAGAGCGGCGGACCGCCGGTACCGCCGCCGGCATCTCCTGGGTTCGGCACGAAGCTCATTAAGTTTGCCGCCACTCGCGAACTCGGAGGACGGTTGGAACTGAACTATGCGTCGACGGGTTTGGAGGTGGAGATCGTCGCCCCGTTAGGATCGGTCTCATGACCCCGAGGCTGATCGCATGCGGAAGACTGTGCTGGTCGTGGAGGACGAGTTCCTGATCGCGATTGATCTTAAGCTGCTGCTTGAGAGCCGCGGCTGGGAGGTGCTCGGACCGGCCGCGACCGTGAAAGAGGCGCTGCTTTTGTTGGGCGACGAACTGCCTGAAGTAGCTCTTCTAGACGTGAGCTTGAAAGACGGGGTGGTCACGGTATTGGCAGAGGAGCTCCGCGCCCGAAACGTACCGTTTGTTGTGGCGAGCGCCTATTCCAGACCGGAGCTCATCGGCGGCGACGTTTTGATCGGAGCGCCAAATGTCGGCAAGCCGACCGAGGAGCGCCGACTGTTCGCGGCTCTGGAACGACTCGTCGGATCCGCTTGACGTTGGTGCGGAATTGGCAAGGCTGGTGGCCGACGACGATGATGGCGGCGACGTTCGCAGGTCTGCCACAAAAGATTTCTTGGAGCTCATCTGATTTCGTCGGAACATTCACGCGAGCTCGCCGGTTTGTCAAGGTGTTGAGTAAGTCTCTCCTCAGAACGTCGACTTAGCCGGAGCGCTGCTTTTCTTGCCGCTAAGCTGGGGGATCAGATTAGCCGTTGAACCCCAACGATGCCGTAGATCGCCATCACGAGCATGACGAGAATCAGCAATAGAATAATTATCGTTGATACTATCTTGGACATCTAAGTCAATTAAGGGCGTACAACGTATTTGGAATAGGACTGAAGTCTTACGCCGACGAGTTGCAGAATTCCGTTCGATCCAAGCAAGACCAGCACAAGCCAAGCAGTGCCCAGCCCAATGGCGTGGGGCACTGCTCTAGACTAGTGCCCATCCATAAACAGCAAGTATCAAAAATTATTGCGGGAAAGCGCCTTTTTTGTGCGGGCAAGGCCCGGCGGTTTTGGTACACTTTAGCATCAAGCCACTGATTCTAAAGACAAACCCGCAACGGCCGGACCCGCCAATGCGCCAAGAACGCACCGTCCAGGGCAGCATATTCAATCTTTTCGCCAAGCACGAGATCGTTCGTGAGTTGGAGGCGATGTCGCATGGCTGGACGCCCATCGCGATCCTGAGACGTCCGAGTAAGGTTGAAAGCACTTCCGATTTGAAGGAGAGGCAGCGAGCGGCTTTGCAAATGGAGTATGGGCAGTTCACATGGGGATAACCACTAACGATGTTGAATGAATCTACTTTGCCAGCGACGGGGTATTTGGATCGCGACTGCTGTCAATAACAGGGCTGCAGCCGACGGGATCCACAGGGCCAGCCTTCCTATTTCTTGCACGAGGGCTGCCCCTGAAATGGCTCCTGCCATCATGCCGAGCCACGGCACGATTTGGATGACCCAGTGCGTGCTGCGGATGCCCATCACCCAGCGTCCCAAGCCGCGTCCGAAGCGTGACAGTGCCCCGGTAACATATGTTAAGCCGACCGGCAGCCCTTCGATCTGTTCGACAGAGGCGTTAATGGCTCCCATCGCCAGAATTAGTAAAAGGAACTGCATCTCTCTTCGATCAGCTAACAGGGCTGCGCATGCGAGCAGAACGGATACGAACAGCAAAACAGAATGCGGCCTGAACCTGATCGAGACCATCACTCCCGCGGCGTTCCCTATCACGAAGGTCATGAGTCCCCCGATGAGAAGCACTCCCCGCGCGACGTCCGCCTGGATCAGAGCGACGGATGCGCGAGTCGTGTTGCCACTCATGAAAGACACAAAATCCCCGAGGGACATTAGCCCCATGGCGTCGGTCATGCCTGCGAGGAACGATATTGCAGCGACAAGCGCCAAACCAACAGAACTTCTCTGACGCTTAATGATGCGCCGCCGCCGCTGTACCGTCATTTGTGATGATCCAAGTGAACCCCCGCCGAGTAAAAGCAAACCCGGTGCGGAGTTGCAAGCTCGCGATGCGCTGCGAACGACGCCGCGATTCCCATTGCCATGCGTTTTTTGGCTCGCCGGTGGGGTTCTTGCGGGATATTGCGCAGAATCAAGACAACGGTTCTGGGATCCAATATTCTTCACGAGATCTGTTGGAGAGTACCTTGACCAGGAGCCGAGATTTTGCGCCGATTTGGCAAGGGGAAGAGCTGGGCAAGCGCCTTCTCCTTGCCCTCATCGCTGTAGCCATCCTCGCCGGCTCAGTCACCTGGCTCGCGGGCCGGCCCGACCTCAGCGCCGCGTCGTGGGCTGCCGGCACCGCGGTGATCCTGGCGAGCCTCCTGACCGAGATCGCGATCAGTCTGGGACGGAAGGAATTCGGGCTGGATCTCATCGCGGCCCTCGCGATGGGCGGTGCCCTCATTCTCGGCGAGTACCTGACCGGCACCATCGTCGCACTGATGTACACGGGTGGCGAGGCGCTCGAGGATTTCGCCCAAAGGCGCGCACGCCGAGAACTGACAGCGCTGCTCAACCGGGTACCGCGCACCGCCGTGTGTTACGCGGACGGGCAGTTGCAGGAAGTTAACATAGAAGAACTCCATCCTGGCGACCGAATCCTGATACGCCGTGGCGAGGTGGTGCCGGTCGATGGAAGCGTGGTGGATGGCATCGCTGTGCTGGACGAGTCGGCCTTGACGGGCGAGGCAATGCCGATCCGGCGCCTCTCCGGAGAGCCAGTGACGAGCGGCACGACAAACGCCGGCGATGCCTTCGAAATGGTCGCCTCGAGCGCGGCGAGCGACAGCACCTATGCGGCAATCGTCAGGCTAGTGGAGGCGGCAAAAGCCGTGAAGGCGCCTATCGTTCGGCTTGCGGACCGTTATGCGCTGGGGTTTCTTGCGGTCACGCTGCTCCTCGCCGGCGGCGCCTGGGCCATAAGCGGGGAGCCGGTCCGCGCGCTCGCCGTGCTGGTCATTGCAACGCCGTGCCCGCTCATTCTCGCGGTCCCGGTGGCGATCATCGCCGGAGTTTCCCGTTGCGCGGCAAGGGGGTGCTCGTGAAAGGCGGAGGCGCGCTGGAGATGCTTGCGCGCATCAAGACAGTAATCCTCGACAAAACAGGGACGATTACAGACGGCCGGGCCCACCTTATAGAGCTCAAGTCGCGCACCGATCTCAACCCTCTGGAGGTGCTGCGGCTGGCGGCATCGCTGGATCAGGGCTCACATCACGTGATTGCCCGCGCCTTGGTCGCAGCCGCAAGAGAGCGGGGCCTGCAACTCGTTGCACCATCCGGAACTCGGGAATCGGCGGGTTCGGGCGTGAGCGGCAACATAGATGGCCACGAAATCGCGGTGGGCGGCTGGGATTTCATCAGCGCAAGGATCGATGAGACCGCCTTCTCGCGAGACATACGGACGTGGATCCGGAGGGATGGCGTCGTCTCGGTGCTCGCTGCCATGGACCGAGTTCTCGCGGGCGCGTTTCTCCTCGCCGACGAGGTCAGGCCAGAGGTCGGCAGCGTGCTGCGGCAATTGCGGGAGGCCGGCGTCGGACGGATCGTGCTTGCGACTGGCGATCGTACCGAGCTGGCGGAGAGTCTCCAGTCCTTTTTGAGACTGGACAAGGTTGCCGCTGAATTGAAGCCCGAAGACAAAACCCGAATTGTGGTAGAGGAAAGAGCGGCAGGACCGGTCATGATGGTCGGCGATGGCGTCAACGACGCACCGGCGCTCGCAGCCGCCGACGTCGGGGTAGCCATGGGCGCGCGTGGGGCTGCCGCCTCCTCCGAAGCGGCGGACGTGGTCATCCTGGTGGACCGGCTCGATCGCCTCGTCAGCGCCATCCGCATCGCGCACCGCTCACGCGGCATAGCCCTCCAGAGCGTCTATATGGGTATGGCCTTGTCCGCCGCTGGCATGGTTGCGGCCGCCTTTGGCTATCTGACACCGGTTCAGGGCGCGCTGCTGCAGGAAGCAATCGACATCGTCGCCATCTTGAATGCACTGCGCGCGCTAGGCGGCCCCATGCGCGGTTGGAGGAAAACAACACGTTTGGAGCATGCAGAGCTCCTGAAGCTCGAAGCCGAGCATCGTGCCCTGATGGATGTTGTGGACGAGATACGTCATACAAGCGCGCGCATCCAGGACCTCCCGGAAGATGAGGTCCGTAATCAGCTTGCGCACTTAGATACTCTGCTACGACAACGTCTTCTTCCGCACGAACGCCAGGATGACGAGGAAGTCTATCCCAAGCTGCGCAGGCAGGCAGGCGCGCCGGATGCTCTTGCCGGCATGAGCAGAACTCACATGGAGATCCAGCGTCAGGTCCACAGCCTCACTTTGCTTCGACAAGCCTTTGGCGAACATGCGTCGAGCCCGGCACAGCGTTACGAGATCCAGCGCCTGCTGCACGGTCTGGAAGCTATCACTCGCCTCCACTTCGCCCAGGAGCTGGAAATCTATCGATCGCTCGAGCACGAGTAAAACGAATAGACGCATCGGCTGGTACGAGTTGCTGGTCAACCATTAGGACACGGCTGCAATGAAGCGAATATGTGGTCTGCAATGTGCTGGCACCGTTGCCCTCCTTCTGATTGTCACTGGCGAGGCCCCCGCGGCCGATCGGCTCCACGGCCGCGCCATCGCCCAACGCTGGTGTAGCGAGTGTCACGTCGTTGCACCTGGACAAGTTCGCGGCTCTGATACTGTTCCGACGTTCGCTCAGATTGGTGCATCGGAACGTTTTGACGAGAGAAGCCTTTCGGCATTCTTGGCTACCCCTCACCACTCCCGCATGCCAAATCTATCCCTGACACGCGCCGAGATTGCCGATCTCGTTGCGTACATGAAGGCGAAATAGCGCTAGTCCATCGTCGCGAATCGATAACGCAGTGTGAGCGCAGCCACCGAAATCAGTTATCTCTGGCCACTAACCGACTGACTCACGATCGGCCTGTCGGTAGGCCTCTGCTGAACGGAAGGATAGCTGGGAATTACGGTTTCGCGGCCGTCGCAGCCGGCTTGATTCTTGGCGGCGAGCTACGGCGGAAGTTTCGGAACTGATTGATACGCCTTCAACTTCCAACGGAATCCGCAAGCCGCTGCAGGAACAACAACCGAAAAAGCTGGCCGTCCTCGCAAGTCTGGAAGTGGAGCGAGCTCCAGTTTCCGCGGTTGCGTTTGAACTTGCCACAGTCATTCACGGTATCGTGGTCCAGACTGGAGATGTCAGCACTCCGGCCGGAAAGCATGCTCCGGCCGAACAAAAATTGCTTACGTACGGCGTCTCACGCAGCTCTGAGTTCCTTCCGGACGAGGAGGATCGTGGGGTCGTCGGGATCGGTCACGGTGGTGAATCCCATCTGCTGCTCGATTTCGATCGCCGCACGGTTCTCGCGCCGCTCGATCGACTCGAGCACCTTGACGCCCTTTGCCTCGGCGACCCGCGAGAGAAATCCGAGGAGCTCCCAGCCAACGCCCAGATTCTTGTAGTCCGAGCGAATGCTGATTGCCACCTCGCCTCGCTCGAATGCGGGATCACAGGCCAGCATGGCAGTGGCGATCAACGGATCGCCGCTCTCGCCGAAGGCCAGGTAATTCTCCGTCCGGACGTGATCGACATTGGTGAGGGCCGCGATCCGCTCCTTGCCGACCTCGTTTAGGCCAGCAAGATAACGAAAACTCAGGTCCTCTTTGGTGACATGGGTGAAGAATTCGGCAAGCATCGGCTCATCTTCGGTTCGAACGGCCCTGACGCGAATTTTAAGGCCTGTTCGGGTAATCAGATTTGCGGTCCCGTTTCCCATAGTGGTCTCCTTTGGCTGCGCCTTCTCCCTTCCGACAAATGCAAGCGGAAGATGATTGCTGAACATTTAGTCAAAGGAGAATGGAGCGCATTGTTCCGGATCAATCTCCTCTTCACCGCAGGAAACCAATCAAAACGGCTCGGAGCGTCTGGGGTAATGCCTCTCCGCTTCGCCGATGTACCAGCGGATGGCGAAATCAAAGCTAATCGTCTATGGATTAGTGGCTTCAGCGCCGGAGTGGCCCAGTGCCTGCGACGGTGCCACCGGGCAGCAGCCTAAAGGTCCCGTGCTGCATAGAGGCAGCGGATGATGTCGCTGGCGAACGACTGCATCCGAACTCTTGCCGACTCGGTGCTTTCGTGTTCCGCAAGGTCGAGATAACAATCGAGCAGGAATTCGCAGAGTGGGACCAGCCGCCCGGTGACGTTCGCGGGAACGTGCTGCAAGAGAGGCGTTTCGCCAGGCGGCGTTGCTATTAGAGCGGTCGCGCGCTCCTGCGCCTCGTTCGCCAAGCCGCGCAACCGCTCCGCAGTTTCTCCGGGTGCAGCCGCAGGGATGCGCATCAACAGTTCGGCGAGCCGCCCTTCGAGCGTCGGCAAGTCCTCCCTTATTGAGTCGCCTTCCGCGCGGCGTATTTCGTGAAAGGCGCGGCGGCGCTCGCGACGCAGTGTCGCCACATGACCCAGTTCCTCCCTTGCCAGTCGCTCGGCGGCCTGCCTGATTGCCTCGGAAGGCGCATGCGCCGCCGCATAGGTCCAGAAGACGAAGGCCCGCTCCTCGTTGCGCACCGCCATGGAAAACGCGCGGTACGACGTCAGCAGCTCCGGAGCGACAACGCCCGCCCCCTCGTCGTCGAAGAACGGTTCTGGGAGGTTGACCGGTTGTGGCGCTCTCTCGCCTAGCCATTGGTCCACCTTTCCGAGATGCCCCTGCTCTTCCGCAACAAGGCCGTCGAAGACTGCGGCGAGGTCGGGGCGTTCTTCGGCGCGCATGCGCGCTGCCAGGGCGACATAGCCGTCGACAGCCTCCTGCTCCATTGCTCGGGCGAACGACAGCAACTCTGTCATCGACGCCATTACCCAGGGTTCGGTTCTCTTTTGCGGCATGTCCTGCTCTCCCGGTGGCACGCGCAAGTAGCGCAATTTGAGCTCGATCTTCTCGACCTTCGACACATTGGACCGAGTTGAAGTTAATCAAGTTGATCTGGCGCAAAGAAATACATTTCGGGCCGTGCGAAATGGCCGCGATGCAGTGGCTCCGTGGGCCTAGGAAATCCGATGTACCAAGCAGCGATACAAAAGAACCACATTAAACGCCTTCTTCGCGGCCTCGTCGCTCTCTGCATGGCCATCTTGTTAGCCGGTCCAAGCATGGCCGCGGGCCAACTTTCCAACTACCTTCAAAAGGTGCAGCCGCAGCAAATATTTCCTGGTGCAACCCGCTTCGGCGAGGTCACCGGCGATCCGCCGATCGCACCCGTCTTCCGCGGCGACAGCCTGCTGGGTTACGCGTATCTCAATTCCGATGTCACAAGCTCCGTCGGCTATTCCGGCAAGCCCATCCATGTCGTAGTTGGAATCAATCCGAAAGGCGTCGTACGCGGGCTTAAGCTTGTCGACCATAAGGAACCGATCGTTTTAATAGGCATTCCGGAAGCGAAGGTCGTCGCCTCGGTCAATGCCCTCATCGGCAAGGACCTCGGGCGCGTCTCGGCAGGGGCCGATCGGCCCCCGCAAGTCGATATCGTCAGCGGTGCCACCGTAACCGTCCTCGTCATGGGCGACAGCATCGTCCGTTCCTCCGTCAAGCTGATCCGCAGCGGCAGGCTTGGTATGGATGCTGGAACGGCGGCCGGATCCACCACCGAGATCCGCAAGCTTGATCTTGACAAGACTGATACGAGCGACTGGCAGACCTTGATCGGGGACGGCTCCGTTCGAAGTCTACGGCTGACAGTCGGCGAGGTCTCCGAAGCGTTTCGGCAGGCCGGTCAGCAAGCCGCCGCAGGCCGGCCCGAGACCCACAACCCCGGCGACCGGTTCATCGATCTCTACGTCGCGCCGGTCAGCGTGCCGGCAATCGGAAGGTCGCTGCTCGGAGATGCTCGTTACGAGCAGATGCGCCATAAGCTGAAACCCGGAGAGGAAGCGATAATCGTCGCGGGAGATGGCGCCTATTCGTTCAAGGGTTCGGGCTACGTTCGGGGCGGTATTTTCGACCGCATCGAACTGCTCCAGGAGGGCCAGGGGCTGCGGTTCCGCGACCGCTATCATACGAGGCTGCCGGCGCTCGCGGCGGTCGGTGCGCCGCGGCTGCGCGAAATCGCCCTATTTGTGATTCCGGCAGAGTTCGATTTCGATGTGACCGCCCCCTGGGAGCTGCAGTTGCTGGTGCAGCGAAGTGCCGGCGGGCGCGAAAAGGCCGTTCTGCCCTATAATCTGGGTTACACCCTCCCCGACGCGTATGTAACCGTCGAGACAGCCACCGCACAGGCACCACCGGTCAGCGCCGCCGAACAGGCCGCACCCGCCGACGCGATTGCGGAAGAGCAGCCCCTCTGGGTGAAAATGTGGGACATGAACCGGCTGTCGGTGGCGGTCACGGTAGCCGCCGTGCTCGTCCTGACCCTGATCTTCTTCTTCCAGGACTGGCTGGTGAAGCGGCCGGCGCTGTTTGCCTTGGTCAGACGCGGCTATCTGCTCTTCACGCTGGTGTGGCTCGGCTGGTACGCGAACGCCCAGCTCTCCGTTGTTAACGTCCTGACATTTTTTAACTCCCTGGTGACGGGATTCCACTGGGAGTTCTTCCTCTCCGCACCTCTGGTCTTCCTTTTGTGGGGCAGCGTGGCCGCTGCTCTGCTGTTTTGGGGGCGCGGCCCCTTCTGCGGTTGGCTATGTCCGTTCGGCGCCCTGCAGGAACTGACCAATAATGTCGCGCGATTGCTGAAGGTGCCTCAGGTGAGAGTGCCCTGGGGCCTGCATGAGCGTCTCTGGCCGATCAAATACATCATCTTCCTCGGCCTGTTCGGACTGTCGCTCTACTCTCTCGCGCTTGCCGAGATGTTTTCTGAAGTGGAGCCGTTCAAGACGGCGATCATCCTGAAGTTCGCCCGCGAATGGCCCTTCGTCGTGTTTGCGCTCACCGTGCTCGCCGCCGGCCTTTTCATCGAACGGTTCTACTGCCGCTACCTTTGCCCGCTGGGCGCAGCACTCGCCATTCCTGGCCGGATCCGCATGTTCGAGTGGCTGAAACGGTGGCCGGAATGCGGCTCGCCCTGCCAGCGTTGCGCCAAGGAATGCCCGGTCCAGTCCATCCATCCGGAGGGTGCCATCAACGTCAACGAATGCATCTACTGCATGCATTGCCAGGAGCTTTACCACGACGATCAGCGCTGCCCGCACATGATTCAGGTGCGGCTGAAGCGCGAAAAGTTCATGGCGCTTTCGACGCCGGTTTCGCGGGGGGAAGTGCCGTCGAAGACCGTCGTGACCCATAAGGGCGCCCCGATCAGAAAGACTGAAACGACGCCGGAAAATCCCGTCTGAAGCCAACATCCAAGGAGAGGCACAATGTCAAACGAAGAAACTAAGATGCGTCTGAACAGGCGACAGATGCTTGGCACCACCGCCTTTATGGCGGCGGCCGGCGCTATGAGCGCAGGCGGTGCGCTGACGCTTTCTGGCGGCACGGCGACCCCGGCCAAGGCGCAGGCGGCTTCCGACGGAAGCTACGAAGTGAAGCCGGGCGAGCTCGACGAATACTACGTGTTCTTCTCATCCGGGCAGTCGGGCGAAATCCGTATTCTCGGCGCACCCTCGATGCGCGAGATGATGCGGATACCCGTCTTCAACCGGTGCAGTGCCACCGGTTGGGGCCAGACCAACGAAAGCCGCAAGGTCATGACCGAGGGGCTGCTGCCGGAAACGGTCGAGTTCCTGAAGGATCAGGGGGGTCTTTACCTGAACGGCGACCTTCACCATCCGCATCCGTCGTTCACCGACGGCACCTATGACGGGCGCTACCTCTACGCCAACGACAAATCCAACTCCCGCGTCTGCCGCATTCGGCTCGACGTCATGAAGTGCGACAAGATCATCCAGCTTCCGAACCAGCACACTGTCCACGGGCTTCGGGTCCAGAAATATCCGAAGACCGGATACGTCTTCTGCAATGGCGAGGACGCCGTGCCAGTCCCGAATGACGGCAAGACCATGGGCGATAAGAACTCCTACCAGGCGATATTCACCGCCGTGGACGGTGAGACGATGGAGGTCGCCTGGCAAGTAATGGTCGACGGCAACCTCGACAACGTCGACGCCGACTACCAGGGCAAGTACTGCTTTGCCACCTGCTACAATTCCGAAGAGGGCTTTACCCTGGCGGACATGATGGCGAGCGAGCAGGACTGGGTCGTCATCTTCAACCTGAAGCGGATCGAGGAGGCAGTCGCAAAGGGTGACTACAAGGAAATCGGCGGCGTGCCGGTGCTGGACGGCCGCAAGGGTTCGCCCTACACGCGCTACGTGCCCGTGCCGAACAGTCCGCACGGCATCAACACGGCGCCCGACGGCATCCACGTCGTTGCGAATGGCAAGCTCTCGCCGACCGTGACCGTGTTCGACGTACGCAAGTTCGATGATCTCTTCGATGACAAGATCCAGCCCCGCGACACCGTTGTCGCCGAGCCGGAACTCGGTCTCGGTCCCTTGCATACCGCCTACGACGGCAAGGGCAACGCCTACACGACATTGTTCATCGACAGCCAAATTTGCAAATGGAACATCGAGGACGCCAAGCGGGCCTATGCGGGCGAGAAGGTCGATCCCATTCGCCACAAGCTCGATGTCCATTACCAGCCCGGCCACAACCACACGTCCATGGGGCAGACCAAGGAAGCGGACGGCAAATGGCTAATTTCGCTGAACAAGTTCTCCAAGGACCGTTACCTGAACGTCGGCCCGCTCAAGCCGGAAAACGACCAACTGATCGACATTTCGGGCGACGAGATGGTACTCGTGCACGACAACCCGACCTTTGCCGAACCCCATGACGCGACGATCGTCCATGCCTCCAAGATCAACCCCGTCCATGTCTGGAACAGGGACGATCCTTTCTTCGCCGATGCGGTCGCGCAGGCTAAGGCCGACAACATCGACCTGATGGTCGATTCGGAAGTCATCCGAGACGGCAACAAGGTCCGCGTCTACATGACGTCCGCCGCCCCGGCCTTCGGGCTGGAAGATTTCACCGTCAAGCAGGGCGACGAGGTCACGGTCTATGTGACGAATATCGACGAAGTCGAGGACCTCACGCATGGATTCTGCATCGTCAACTACGGCATCAACATGGAGGTGGCACCGCAAGCGACCGCTTCCGTCACCTTCAAGGCGAGCAGGCCGGGGGTCTACTGGTACTACTGCACCTGGTTCTGCCATGCGATGCACATGGAGATGAAGGGCCGCATGCTCGTGGAGGCGCAGGGCGCCTGATGGTTCGGACGAACATATCGGCTTTCGGGATGGCGGCGCTTGCCGCCGTCATCCTCGCCTGTCCCGTCTCAGCCGCGACGATTCGGAAGGCTGCCGACGGGTTACCGCTCCAGGCTGTGCTCGACCGCGCCTCGCCCGGCGACGTCATCGTGCTGCAAGGCGAACATCAGGGACCGGTTACAATCGGCAAAACGCTGACGCTCGAAGGCGAACCCGGAGCCCTTATCATGGGCAACGGCAAAGGCAGCGTGATAACCGTGAAGGCGCCGCAGTCGATCGTCCGCGGCCTCGAAATCAGAGGCTCGGGCAAGGACCTTTCTGGAATGGACTCCGGCATCTTCGTGGCACAGACGGCGACCGGAGCGCGCGTGGAGAAGAACGCGATCATCGGCAATCTCGTCGGCATCTATCTTCACGGTGCACGAGACGCCTGGGCACTAGGCAACCGGATCATCGGCTTGCGCGAGGGCAGGATCAGCGAGGCGGGGGACGGCATATCGGTCTGGAATGCGCCGGGCGCGCGGGTCGTCGACAATGACGTCAGCTACGGGCGCGATGGTATTTTCAGCAAAACGAGCAAGCGGAATGTCTTCAGCGGCAATCGCTTTCGTCAACTGCGGTTCGCAGTGCATTACATGTACACGAACGACAGCGAAATCAGCGACAACGTCTCGACGGGCAACGCTGTCGGCTATGCGATCATGTATTCCAACCGCCTCAAGATAGAAGGCAATCGCTCGGACGGGGATCGCGACCACGGACTTCTGTTGAACTACGCGAACAACTCCCGGATCACCGGGAACATCGTCGTCGGCCGCCTTCAGCCGGCGGACCGCTGGCTGAAGGCGCGGTCCTCGGAGCACGGCGTTCCGAAGGCCGAGGACGAGAAACAGACAGGAGTTGAAGGCCGCCGACTTGGGCCGGAAAAATGCGTCTTCATCTACAATGCTAACAAGAACCGCTTTCGGAACAACGTGTTCGAGGGCTGCGCGATCGGCATCCACTTCACCGCAGGCTCGGAGGGCAACCTGATCAGCGGCAACTCCTTCGTCAGCAATCGAAATCAGGTCAAGTATGTTGGTACGCGCCACCTCGATTGGTCGTCTGAAGGACAGGGCAATTACTGGAGCGACAACCCCGCCTTCGACCTCAACGGCGACGGTGTTGGCGATAGCCCCTACAGACCGAATGATCTAATCGACAAGGTGTTATGGACTTCCCCGCAGGCAAAGCTGCTGACCACTAGCCCCGCCGTCCAGGTGATCCGCTGGGCGCAGGCGCAGTTTCCGGCGATCCTGCCCGGCGGCGTCGTCGACAGCCACCCGCTGATGGTGCCGGCAGACAGGAAGGTCGTGCAATGACCGGGACAGTCGAGATAGTCAACGTCAGCAAGTGCTACGGAAACTCGACCGTAGTGCGGGACATTTCTTTCGGATTGGGAGCAGCCGAAACTGTCGCGCTCGTCGGGCATAACGGCGCCGGCAAGACCACCCTCATCAAGCTGATGCTCGGCCTTATCCGGCCGACAAAAGGTCTGGTGCGTGTCCTCGGAGAGAACCCGGCGACGGGCGACTTCGCGGTACGGCAACGCCTCGGTTATCTCCCGGAGAGCGTCTCCTTCAACATGGCGCTGACAGGGAGGGAGACTCTGCGCTTCTACGCACGGCTGAAGCGGGTGGACTGTGTAGCCGCCAGCGATCTTTTCGAGCGCGTCGGGCTAGCCGAGGAAGCCGTCGACCGGCCCGTCCGGACCTATTCCAAGGGCATGCGACAACGCCTGGGCCTGGCGCAGGCCCTGCTCGGCACGCCACGGATCCTGCTGCTCGACGAACCCACTAGCGGACTCGACCCGGCCCTGCGGCGGAACTTCTACGAGCTGATCACCGAACTGCGGGCAAAGGGCACCACCGTGCTGCTCTCGTCGCATGCCCTTACCGAACTCGAGGGCCGCGCCGATCGCGTGATCATCGTCAACAATGGCGTGAAGATCGCAGACGGAACACTTGCGGAGCTTCGTGGCATCGCCCGGCTGCCGACGCGAATCAGCCTGACGCTCTCCCAGGCCGACGCCACGCCTGCCTGGCTGAACGGCGGCATGAAATGGTGCCGCAGCCCGCACGGCGTCCTCGACGCGGAAGTTTCCTCGGACCGCAAGATCTCGCTGCTGCATGAGATCACCGCGGATGCTGCACTGCTCTCCGGCTTGACGATCACTGAACCGACGCTTGATGACCTTTACGCGCATTTTCTCAAGGGCGGGGTAACGAAATGAGCAATATAATCACCCTCGCCGGGAAAGAAATCCAGGAAGGCATGCGGAACCGGTGGGTATTGGCAACCACCTTGCTACTGACCGCACTTGCCCTGACGCTGTCCTTCCTTGGCAGCGTGCCGACCGGTAGCGTGGGCGTCGACAAGCTTGATGTCGTCATCGTCAGCCTCTCGAGCCTGACCATCTTCCTCGTGCCGTTGATCGCCCTCCTGCTGTCGCATGACGCGATCGTCGGCGAGATGGAGCGAGGAACGATGCTGCTTCTCCTCAGCAATCCTATCGGACGCCGCGAGGTCGTCTTCGGGAAGTTCCTCGGTCATCTGGCGATACTCGCCTTCGCGACGCTCTTCGGCTACGGCGCGGCTGCTGCGGCGCTGGTCGCGACGGGAAGCGCTGTCGGACCGGATAGCTGGCGGGCCTTCGGGTCGATGATCGCATCCTCGATCCTCCTTGGCGCCGTGTTTGCGTCGATCGGCTATCTGATAAGCTCGGTGGCCAGGGAGCGCGCGACGGCCGGGGGCATCGCGATTGGAATCTGGCTGTTCTTCGTGTTGATCTACGACATGGCGCTGCTCGGCGGCCTCGTTGCCGCGCAGGGGCTGCCCATTCCGACCGGGCTGCTCAACCTGCTCCTGCTCGCCAACCCGACCGACGTCTACCGCCTGCTCAACCTCGGTTCCGGTGGGGCACGCGCTCTTTCGGCCCTGGGAGGCGTCGCCGACCACACCGGCCTTTCCGCGCCCGTCCTGCTTGCAGCGTTCGGGTTCTGGACGCTCGCACCGCTCGGATTCGCCACGTTGATCTTCTCAAGGAGGGAGCTATGAGGTTCACGGTCGCCACTGCCATCCTCGCCGCAACGCTTGTCCTTGCCGGCTGCCAGAAGGAGGAGGATGCGATGATGCCCTCCCCCTATGCGCTCACGGCCGACGCAATGGGACGCTACTGCGGCATGAACGTCCTCGAGCATCCGGGGCCGAAGGGCCAGATCATCCTGCAGGACATCCCCGAACCCATCTGGTTCTCTTCGGCGCGGGACGCCGTCGCCTTTACGATGTTACCGGAGGAACCCAAGGACGTCGCCGCGATCTATGTATCGGACATGGGCGCAGCGCCGAGCTGGGGGGAGCCGGGAGCGCAGAACTGGATCGACGCGACAAAGGCGTTCTACGTCATCGGCAGCAAGGTAAGGGGCGGAATGGGGGCCGAGGAGGCGGTGCCGTTTTCGAGCGAACGCGCTGCACGGGATTTCGCTGCAAGGAATGGCGGCCGGGTGACCGGATTCGAGGAAATTCCCAAGGACTATGTACTGGGGACCGGGGCCTCCGAGTACGGCGCGGGAATCGAAACCGAGAGCCATGGGGAGGCTCAAACTCATGGTTAGCCCGATTACGCGCCGCCGGGCGATCTGCATCATGGCCGCTGCCGCCGGACTCCCGCTGCTGGACACTGGCGGACGTGCCGAAGCCGCAGTGGCCGCGTTGACGTGGACAGGCCGCGCCCTGGGCGCGCCCGCGACACTGATCCTGAACTTAGAGAGCCAGGCAGCCGCGGCGCGGCTCATAGACCGTGTCGTTGCCGAGGTGTCGCGCCTCGAGAGGGTGTTCAGTCTTTACCAGAGCGATTCCGTCCTCTCCGAACTGAACCGAACCGGAGCGATCGCCGCTCCGCCGTCGGATCTGGTGAACCTGCTCGAGGCGAGCCATGACTTCTGGGTGGCGACTGGTGGTGCCTTCGACCCCACCGTTCAACCTCTGTGGACGCTCTATGCAGAGCACTTTTCCGCCAGCGACGCTGATCCTGCGGGACCGCCGGAGGCCGCGAAGAGGCGCGCATTGTCGCGCGTCGGCATGGACAAGCTCAAGTTCAACCGCGATCGCGTCGTATTCTCCCAACCGGGAATGGGGCTGACCCTCAATGGCATAGCGCAGGGCTACATCACCGACCGGATCGTCGGCCTGCTCAAGGATGCGGGTATGGCAAACAGTCTCGTCAGCATGGGCGAAACACGCGCCATCGGGGCGCAGCACGACGGCCGGCCGTGGCGGGTCGGACTTGCGACGCGAGAAGATGCCGGCACGCCGGACAGCGTACTGAACCTCGTCAACAGGGCCGTCGCGACCTCGAGCCCGGACGGCTTCCAATTCGGCGGCTCCGGCCGGTTCGGCCACATTCTCGACCCGCTGAGCGGGGCAACGCCAAGACTCTATCGACGGGTCAGCGTCGTAGCCCCGACTGCGACGGCTGCCGACGCCTTCTCAACCGCCTTCAGCCTCATGGGCAGTTCGGCTGTTCGCATCGCGTGCGAGCACCATTCGGAACTGACCGTTGAAATGATCTCTACTTCGGGTGCGCACGAGCGGTGCGGCCGTGCGTGACGCCGGTGGTCCAAAGATCCGGGGGTCAGAAAACGACAAGATCTGAAGCTCAATCCGCGCAATTCCGCTCTATTGCTGAGTAGAATTCAAGGTCTGCGTCAGCGTCAGCGGAATGATGCACAGTCAGTGCAGCCGAGACAGCTGCACTCGTATGTTGAACCCGGCGCAGTCAGAGCGCCCCGGTTTGAAGAGCCGTTCAGTGGCCAAAGGAGAGCCCCAAATGCTGACCCAGAAGACCAAAGATATCGTCAAAGCCACGGCCCCAGTGCTCGCTCAGCACGGGCACGCGATCATCCAGCATTTCTATAAGCGGATGTTTCAGGCGCACCCGGAACTCAAGAACATATTCAACATGGCGCACCAGGAAAGGGGCGAGCAACAGCAAGCGCTCGCACGCGCCGTCTACGCCTATGCAGCCAACATCGAAAATCCGGAGAGCCTTTCGGCGGTGCTGAAGGATATCGCCCATAAGCACGCCAGCCTTGGCGTGCGACCGGAACAATACACCATCGTCGGAGAACATCTGCTTGCATCTATCAAGGAGGTGCTGGGAGATGCCGCGACAGATGAAATCATATCAGCCTGGGCACAGGCCTACGGCAATCTGGCGGATATTTTGGCTGGCATGGAGAGTGAGCTCTATGAGCGCTCGGACGAACGCTCCGGTGGTTGGACCGGCTGGCGTCGTTTTATCGTCCGTGAGAAGCACCCGGAGAGCGATGTCATCACCTCATTCGTTCTGGAGCCGGCGGACGGTGGACAGGTGGCGGATTTCGAGCCTGGACAGTACACGAGTGTCGCGGTGCATGTGCCCAAGCTCGGGTACCAGCAGATACGCCAATACAGCCTTTCGGATTCTCCGAACGGACGCAACTATCGCATTTCCGTCAAGAGAGAAGATGGCAGCTTGGGGACGCCCGGCTACGTCTCGTCCTTGCTGCACGATGATGTCAATGTCGGCGATGAACTCAAGCTCGCCGCTCCCTACGGGAATTTCTACATCGACGTCACCGCGACGACGCCGATCGTTCTGATCAGCGGCGGGGTCGGTCTGACGCCGATGGTCAGTATGCTGAAGAAGGCGCTCCAGACACCGCCGCGGAAGGTCGTGTTCGTGCATGGCGCACGAAACAGCGCAGTGCATGCGATGCGTGACCGTCTGAAGGAAGCCTCCCGCACCTACCCGGAATTCAAGCTGTTCATCTTCTACAACGAGCCCCTGCCGACGGATATCGAGGGGCATGACTACGATTTTCCCGGATTGGTCGACGTCGAGGAGATCAAGGACAGCATCCTCCTCGAGGAGGCCGACTATTACATCTGCGGACCGGTTCCGTTCATGCGCATGCAGCACGACAAGCTGCTCAGCCTTGGCATTTCCGAAGCGCATATTCACTACGAAGTATTCGGCCCCAATTTATTCGCCGAGTGAGGGTACCACCGGACGAAGCGGTTTTCGACCAAGGGCCGAGGGGCCGGCCTTCAGACTGGCCGCGGCTGGCCTTTCCCTGCGAATGGTCTGGGTCAAGATCCGTCTGACGCCAGTTTGATCTCAGTACGCGAGCTCGCGCGATAAAAGGAAATTTCTTCGCTGATCACGCGATCCTCGCTGTTCAGGATTGCGGTCCATATTCGGTTCCCGATTTTGACGCGCAAGCGGCACGTGCCAGCGTCTTCACCCTCGCCGCGCTCGACCGTGCTGGTGACGAGTCCCCTACGGATGTTCCGACGCAAGTCGTCGCTTGAGAGCTGGAAACGATCCGCGAGCGCAGCGGGGTCGAATGTGAAATCTCCATTTTGATTTCGTTGAACCTGCATGACTCTCTCCTGCAAGATACATCTAATCGGAGGGGCATTCTCAAGCACCGGCACCTTGGTGCTCTGCGGACCCCTTCCACGGCCGTGATGCCGTTGCCACGCCCAACCTTATTGCCGAGTGCGGCGCTGAACGCGGGTCTAGGAACAGGACCGCTCATGGCCGGAAAATATGCGACGAGGAAGAGCGTCCACCCCGCCATCCAACAGATTGCGGCAGCAGCGGCGGTGTTGAAAGCGTCTTCATTCAACCAGCCGCCGGAAATCCGCAGCAGCGCCGAGAGCGACACGAGTGAGAACGCGCCTGCCATGGCCCGACCGAGGATCAGGGACTCGCCGTCGCGGACCATGGCTGGCCGCATCATGAAGGCGGCGATCATCGTGCCCATCGCGCCCATCGTCAGTGCGTGCAGGGCGTCATCTGCTGGAACCTGGTCGGGTATAATAGCTGAAAGGCCGCCGAGAATGAGCGCCGTCGGTGTCCAGGCGAAGGCAACATGCAGGATGAACAAGGCCGGATAGCGGCGGGTCCAGAGGCTCCGCCATGCGCTCATCTGCCACAGCAGCACAGCGCCCGAAAACAACAGCAGGAGACCTCGCAGCGTAGGCGGCCAAGCGCCATGAAGACAGGCTGCGACGAGAGTGCCCGCTATCGCCAGGTGGGAAAGATTTCGCCGAGTGTAGAGCAACTTCCCTCTTCCTCTCCGGTCCAGCCAGGATCGCGTGAAGGCGGGCACGGCGCGTCCGCCTATCAAAACGATCAGCACGGCATAAAGCAGCGGCTTGGGACCCGGGCCATCGCCGATGCTAACCAAGGCATTTATGCCAAGCGCGCCCGTCCCAAGCGGCGCCCAGCACCGATCCCACGCCCCGGAGACAACAATGCCATGCATCAACATCGCAGTCAGGAACGCGAAATAGGCGGACACCCCGGTCGCGGCAGCGATAAAGGGCAAATGGTCCGAGAGCGCGCCGGTCAGACGGGCGACGCACCAGAGCCAGGTTGCAACCATAGTGGCGGCCGGCGAGACCGCCCTCCTCTTCGTCCAGGCTGGCAGGGCCGACAGGAGATAGCCCCCTGCCGCAGCTCCCCCCATGCCGAACACAAGTTCGCGGCTGTGCCACTCGACCCTGTCCGGTGCGAGTTGTTGCGGGAGGAGCCAGACCATGGGCACGACAAGCGCCCATAGTCCCGCGAGAAAAAACAGGGGTCGGTATGGCGCCCGCCAGATGGAACCCCAATCGGTCGACTCGTAAGTCAAACGGCCGCCTGGGACTGGTCTTCGAAGCGCGGAAACAGCACGGCGTTCTCGAGATGCATGTGCGCGATCAAGTCGTCGGTGAACTTGCGCAGTCCCGTATAAAGCGCGGTCCACGAGCCGCAGGCGCCTGGCGGCAGCGAAAGCCCATGGGTCACATGTTCGATCGTCCGGAGATGCTCCGCCTCCTCCTCGTGCTCGTCTCGCATCCGCATGATCGGATGGGCGATCACCGCACTGCCGCCGCGTTGCATCATCGGGAAGAGGACCTGCTCTTCTTTCATCATGTGGCTCTCTAGGTCGTCCCGCAGGTGCTCAAGAACCTGGGAGAGCCCGATCGGTGCCGAGGGGTGGTCTCCGTGCACCCGCTCCACCTTCTGGGCGAGCGGGATGAGCCAGGCGAGCTCCGCACGGTGCGTCTGGTGATATCTGTCCAGGATGTGTCCGATGAGGTCCGATGTCTGCGCAGGTGCATCTCGTCTTGCGGCCACTACGAGGGATTGCAACTCTGCAAGCAGCGCCGACGGTGCGAGACCCGCCTTAACGGCGGCTTCCGAGAGTCGGACGTCGCCGCCGCAACAGAAGCTGATGTCATGTCCCCGGAATAGTTCCGCGGCTCCGGGCAGCTCTGCTGCGATTGCTGACACAGTGTTGTTGAGGCTTATTTCCGTCATGAGCTTTTCCTTTGCCGTGTTTCTTCCCAGGTGTGTGCTTGGATTCCGCTGGCCGAAGCCAGTATCGCGCCGAATTCGCGTCCCTGAATTCGACATTCCTTGTGCAGAATTTTGGTCCGCACGTCTTTGCGCCTGCGCAAACAGTGCTTTTCAACGTCGCGCTCCAGAATTGTGCTTTCGCAGAGAGAGAGCACGCGCGCCTTTGTGCCTGCAGGAAAGTGGCTTGCCGAATGTCTTGTCGAACACGGCGTCCTGGCCGCTCGAGACTTCGCCCCCCAGTGGATGTTAAGCTAAGCAAGGGGCATCTTCAGGGCCGGATTCCAACCTTGCCCTCGAGCTTCACGAGCTCGAAATCGGAGACCAGGAGATCAAGCCGCACATGCCAAGCGCCGGGCAAGGGCACCACGAGACCATCGACGCGCCAGTTTCTCTCCCCGGTGGGCTGCGCGGGCCGCCGGATCGCTTCTATGCCAGACGCGGGATTGGAAAGGACGAGCGTCACCTCCCTTGGCGCGAGGACCTGCCCGTCCTTGCCGAACACCTCGATGAATGCCGCCACCTGACCGACACGGCCTGGCGAGAGCCGCACATTCGCCATGGCTCGCGCTGCATGGAGATGAACGGCTGCAGGTCGGGAAGCGGCAACTTCCAATGCCCGCGGCGGGGGCGTGAACCGCCATACTGCGGCTACGCCGAAGATCAAGACGGCGACGACGGTTTCGATGGCGATCGACCGAGCGAGGCGCCCTGCAGCCGGTGCGTCACGTCGCTCTGCCGGCTCCGTCAGCCGCAGGCGATTAAACACCGCAAGAGCAAGAAGCAGAACAAACAAAGCCAATTTGGCGAGGAGTACCACCCCGTAGGCGGTCTCAACCAATGCTGCCGGTTTGCGAACCTGGGTCACGGCCAACACCATGCCAGCGACGATCAGCAAGGCGAGAACGAGCGGGATCGTGGTGGAGAAGCGGCGCAGCATGCCCGCAGACTCTGGTGTGCGACGTGCCAGCGCTAGTCCCAGCGGTGTAAGCACTCCTGTCCAGAACGCAATCCCGACGCCGTGAAGGAAGACCATCGGGCGCGTAACCCATTGCGGTTCCGCGGCGCTGGCATGGCCGCTCAGCGCAAGTGCCAGACCGGTCCCGCTGAGCGCAGCCAGAGAAAGAAGGCGCCCCCAGCCGCCCTTCGCAACCAGCGCAAAGGTTGCCATCACAGAAGCAAGAACGGCGACGACGGAGGTCCGGCCGAAGCTAGTGCTCATTCCAGCTTGCCAGGTCGCCAAATGCACGAGGCGCCGAAGAGGAACGGCGAGCGCGTCGAGACCCTGGAAGCCGACAGACAGCAGCGCTCCGACGAGTCCGACGCCGAGAATGATGTGAATGGCCACGGTTCCGGAGCGCTCGCCCTTTCCAAGCCACGACAGCGCGAACGACCCGCCAATTCCTAGAAAGAGGCCGAGATAGAGGGCGAGCTTTGCCATCCATATTGCCGTGCCAACCTCCCAGTCTATGCCCACTGCGGCTGCGGGAGGCGTTGCGCTCGGCGCCCCAATCGTGAAGATCACCGAACCACCGATCGGATGTCCGTCTTCGGAGACCACACGCCAGGAAAGCACATGCGTGCCCCGGACGAGTCTGGACGGTGGTTCGATTTTCAGTGTTCGATCGCGTAGCTCGTAGTGTTCGAGGCTAACGCTCGAGCCGTGCGGCCCGACCAGTCTTAGGGAGAGCGGCGAGATCACCTCGCTGAAGGTCATCAAAAACGCCGCAGGCGCCTCGGCGAGCACGGCGTTGTCTGCCGGGTTGGTCTCGACCAGCGATGCATGCGCGAAGGCCGTTGCGGCGAGCCAGAGCCATGCAGAACAGGCCAGCACCGAAAGCGCCAGCATGCGAGCCGGGGCGTGGCATCGGCGTCCCTCCAAGCGCGGGTTGATCATGCCAATCTCCGTCAGCCATATAGGGAAGCGCGCCTCGAGTGCACGCTTCCCTCCGCCTCTCATTGTTTTTAGTGGCTGCCCGCCTTCTCGAGGAGCTTTACACCGGGAGCCGGAAACTCGAGATCGTCGCCGCTCTGGCCTTCTGCCGGGATCTCGATCCATCGTTCAGCCGCGCCGTCGGGGCACTCCTGCACGGTAGGGAAATAGAGCACCTTGCCCGCCGGCAGGTCCGACGTCAGATAAACGCGCACTACGAACTCATCGTACTCGTCGTCTCCCAGGTGGCCACCCTTCCACAGCACCTCCTTCACGCCCTCCTTCGTCGGGGTGCCGTGGTTGTCGTAGGACTTCTCGTAGGCGCCGCTTACCTTCTCCAGGGTCCAGCCGGGCTTGGGCATCGGCTTAACGGCAATAACGCCCTCCGGAATCTGGACGCGCACCGCGTTGGTCGGCTTCCCGTCGCAGCCGTGCGGCACGCGGAAGACGGCCTTATAGCTCGCGCCTACCGGAGCTTCCTTCGTTTCGAGCGAGGTGTGAGCGATCGCCGCTCCCGCACCAACGGCAATCAGGGCGGCGGTCAGCACCGGTTTCTTTAGCATTGGACTTTTCTCCTTATCGAATGCCGGCTCGCGTCGGCGGGATTCGCGAGGACCAGCGTCGCCGGTCCGCTTCACAGCTGAAGGGGTTGAGTTGGGGACTGGACAGCAGCCCGCAGTTCACGAAGTTCGGATAGCCTGCACCTCGACTAACGTTGGTCCAGGCGTCAGGAAGTTTCCGGCGTGGGAAAACACGCTCGACGCGATCTAGGCAGTCGGCGGCGGAGCTCGGGGACAGCCGGGATCATGGTCGCTTCTGCGAACCAACAGCTCGCAGGATGGGGGCAGGACAGCGCTTGAAGACCGCGGCGTTACAGGAACCGACGCGATACCGCCAGGTGGGGCAGGCAAAGCCGAGGACAGGCCGCATCCGAGGATACAGCACTCGGCCAGCCTGTCGTGATCGCCGCCGCCAGGGTCAGTGTCGGAGTGGCTTGCCCCCGTAATGCAGAGGGGATCGCCGAAGGGATCCAATTGTCGGACAACCGGTCCTTGGCCGACAAAAGCGTGGACAACGGACTGCAGGACGAGCATGCAAGCGGCGACCAGCGCCAGCCCTCGGCTCAATCCCGTTCGTCGTCTCGCCATCGTCCATTCTCCATACGGGCGCAGCACTCGATGCAGCAAATAGACGAGCCTGTTGGAACAATCCTTGTTCCAGATCAACAAACGCGGGGTCGGAGAGATAAGCGCAGTTATTCGCGGATCAGCTGGCCGCATTCGCCCTAACGATTGGCGTTTACCACCGACGCTTGGGCAACAGCGATAAAACCAGCGTCGCAATAGGTCCGATTTCAAGCGACGCGATAGCCGTGATGATCAAGGCCCGACTTGTCTAGGCACCCGGATGCCGCGCGTGATGCCGATCGCCGCTCCCAGCGTCCCCCCGGCGACGATCCCCGCAGACCCACCAGCAAGGACTGCAATTAGACAATTGAGGACAGCGGCCCCGAGTCCGGAATTCGACAGGAGAATGATCCCGGTGACGAGGCCGACTAGACCGCCGATCGCGCCAAGGGCAATTGCAAACAAGGTCACGGACTCCGAAGGATCAATCTGGCGGTCCGGCATGTCGTTCTGTTTCGAACTTGACCTCTCCACAGCTTGCTCCGGGGAGCGGTTGTCCATGTGTTCATCCGTGTTTGGCATTGGATCCTCCGGGGTGCAGCGTCGCTTCATCGTCTTCTTTCGGTCCAGAACGCTGGCCTGTGCTGGCGGTTCCGTCCATGGCCGGGTCCGCCGGCGGCCCTTCGTCTTCCTCATCGTCCAACAGGACTCTTTCAGCCGCCCCGTCCAGGTCCTCATATTGACCCGCACGCAGCGACCAGAGAAATGCCAGCAGTCCGACAGCGCCCATCGCCAATGCCACCGGTATAAGAACGGCAAGATAGTTCATGGCTTTGCCGTGACTGGTTTGGTCGCCCGGAAAAAGCGCGGGCCCTTTCTAACCTTTGCACGGAGGCGCAGCGCGTTTCCAACGACGACGATCGAGGACAAGGACATGGCCAGCGCCGCAGCGAGCGGCGTGACCAGTCCTGCGATTGCGAAGGGCACGCTGACGATATTGTAGGCGACTGCCATTCCGAAGTTCTGGCGGATCAGCACATCGGCCCTGGACGCGGCTTCGATGACTTCTCGGACAGCCAGCAGGCTGTGACCAAGGAACACGAAATCGGACGCGCTTCGTCCGATGTCCGTCGCCGACGACGGGGCGATCGACACGTGTGCGGCGGAAAGAGCCGGCGCGTCGTTGAGACCGTCGCCGATCATCAGCACCTTGCTGCCCGCCTCGGCCAATGACCGGATGGCCTTCACCTTCTCACCGGGAAGTAGCTCGGCCGAGAACTTCTCGATGCCCAACTGCTTGGCGACGGACGAAACCGCGGGATGGGCATCTCCTGAAACTATCGCTAGTGAATAGCCGGCGGAGCGGAGTGTCTGTACAAGCTCTCGAGCGCCAGGACGGATGGAGTCCTCAAATGCGAAAACCGCTATCGTTTCGCAGTCCTTCGACAGCACGGCTACCGACGCCGCTCCCAGGTCGACCTGCCTTGCATTCGACGCCCACGACGGGCGCCCGAGACGGTAGACCGCATTCCCTGCCCGCCCCTCGATTCCGCAGCCATGAATCTCCTCCAGACTCTCGAACTCCAGAGGGGACCCGTGCCGTCCTGCGCCCGCCATGGCAATGGCCGCGGAGGCGGGATGCCGCGAGACCCTCGCCATCGCCGCGGCCAGAGACAAGAGCCGGGGCTCAATGTCGTCCGCATTGACCAGACGCATCTCGCCGAAGGTCAACGTCCCGGTCTTGTCGAAGAGTACGGTGTCGATTTCGTTCAGTCTCTCGAATGCGGACCCGTCGCGCGCCATGATGCCGCGTTCGAAGAGGCGCCGTGCCGCCACCACCTGTACCATCGGCACGGCAAGTCCAAGGGCGCATGGGCAGGTAATGATCAGCACGGCGATGGCAATGCTGACTGACTTGTGGAGATCTCCGGTTCCGTAAAGCCATGCGAACATGGAAAGGAGGGCGACACCGTGCACGACGGGCGCATACAAGCTTGCGGCGCGATCAGCGATTCGGCGGTAATTGGAGCGCCCGCTCTCGGCAGCCTCCATCATGCGGGTCATCTCGGCCAGGAAAGAACCGTCGGCGGATACGGTCGCCACCAGTGTCAGCGGATTGGCGAGGTTCATCACTCCCGCCTGCAATGCGCTTCCCGGCGCTGCACGCTTCCACTCGCTCTCCCCTGAAACGAGCGAACAATCAAGCTCCGAGGCGCCTTTGACAACAACGCCGTCGACCGGCACGCGCTCGCCGGCGGCGACCAGCAGATGCATGCCAGGCTTGATCTCGGAAAGCGAGACGTAATCAATCGCGCCGTCCGCCCGGATCACATTGGCGCCCCGCGGCGCGAGCCTCGCAAGCGCTCCGACGGCGGAACGCGCCTTGCCCCGCACCAGGTGATCCAGTGCTCGCCCTGCCAGCAGGACGAACAGCAAGGACGTGCTCGCGTCGAAATAGGCATAAGCCGCGTTGTGTAGGGTGTCGTAAACACTCAGGGCGAAGGCAAGGAGAACGCCGACGCTGATCGGAACGTCCATATTGGTGCGGCCGTGCCGCAGCGCCGCCCAGGCCGAGCGATAAAAAATCCTGCCGGAATAGACGATCGCCGGCAGAGCGAGCGCGGCCGAGATCAGATGGAAAGCATGGCGCGTCGCGGGATCAGCCCCGGACCAGACCGATACCGAGAGAATCATGATGTTCATCGCCGAGAAGCCGGCAACCGCGAGCGCCTTTAGAAGGGAAGAAAGCACCGGATCCTGGGTGTCCTCCTCAATGGAGGCCAGATGCGAGGCATAGCCGATTTTCACAAGTGCGGCGGTGAAATCCGGGCTCTCGTCGTCATTGCCGCGCCAGTTGATGGTCACGCGCCGGGAGGACAGATTCACTCGTGCGAGTTCCACGCCGGGGAGTTTCCTAAGCACGCCTTCGACGGCAGCGATGCAGGCGGCACAATGCATGTCGGGCAGCGCCAATACGGTTTGGCGAAGGCCGTCGCCGAGATCGCGGCTCGCAAGCCGGATCTCCTCAGCCTGCGGGCTCGTCCGAGGAGCGGCCCCAGCGCTTGCAACGGCTATCCCGGAACAGCAGGACATGACTAGTGCACCGCCTTGTAGGCGTGCCACGTTGCATGCCCGAGCAAGGGGAAGATCACGACCAGACCGATCAGCCCGGTGGCGACGCTTACCAGGAACAGTCCAAGCACAATCGCGCCCCAGACGAGCATCGGACGGAGATTGTTCCAGACAAGCGCCACGCTGATCCCCATTGCCGTGAACGCATCGATGCGCTGGTCCAGAAGCATCGGGATGGAGAACACGCTTATAGCAAAGGAAAAGCCCGCAAAAAGCGCGCCTATGAAAATGCCGACTGCAAGCATGGCCCAACCGGTCGGCGTCGTCAGAAGCAGTTGCGTGACATGCCCTAGGCCCGGAAACGGCCGAACTCCAAAAAACAAGGCATAGATGAGCACGGCCGCACGCATCCAGAGCAGCATGAGCATGCAGAGCAGAAGCCCCGTGAAGAACACCTGGGCGCCGGCCACCGGTCTGACGCGGAGCATGCTCCCAAGAGTGACCGGCTCGGAGCGCTCGAGGCGCGAGCTCTTCAGGTAAAGGCCCGTGGCGAGGAGCGGCGCGATGATCATGAAACCTGCAACGGCGGGGAACAAGAAATAGTCGCGTCCGGTCGCGAAGAGGAGCCAGATGATCAGGAAGGAAACGACGAAGACGGTTATCCCGTAGCTCAGGCTGAGCATCGGGAAACTGATCAGGTCACGCCAACCTTTCGCCAACCACTCGAAGGGCGCCTGGGCCGGTAAATGGCGCTGCCATTTCGGGTTCCAGGTCTCCTCTATGCCTGAGACCTCGCCTACCCAACGCTGTAACTTTCGAGTTCCAGACATATGTCTCTCCACGGGTACACCATGCCGTCAGCAGGATGATTTTGCGGCCCTGTACTGTCCCGGTGTCGGTCCCGTCTCCTTGAGGTGGGCGACGCATCCGGGATCGCTATCGATCGCGACGTAAAGCATGTGGGCGTTAGCGCCGAGGAAAATCGCCGCAGCAACGAGGCCCCACCAGGCCAGCGCCGATCTGCTTCGTCTGGCAACAACCTTCGTCATCACGGCTTCTCCACGCCCAGCGCGTTGACATAGAGGGCCAGGATCTTGATCTCCGCCGGTGTCAGCCGCTCGTCCCATGTCGGCATGTGGCCCTGGCGTCCGCCATGGACCGACTCGATGATGGTTTGCATCGAGCCGCCGTAGATCCAATAGGCATCGGTCAGGTTCGGAGCGCCGACCTCCCGACTGCCTCTCGCGTCTTCGCCGTGGCAGGCGGCGCAAGTGGTGAGGAACACTTCTCTACCCGCCTCGATCCGGCCAATGTTCTCCGGCGTGGAGTATTGGGGATTGGTGAGCGAATAGACGTAAGCGGCGACATCACGGACCTGATTGCGTTCGAGCATCTGGTCGCGTCCGAACGAGGGCATCTGCCCGACGCGGCTCTCAGGGTGCCTGGTGTTGATGCCAACCCTCAGAGTCTGCTCAATATCCTCCGGTCCGCCGCCCCAAAGCCAGTCGTCATCGGTCAAATCCGGATAGTTGCTGCGACCCTTTCCGTCGACGCCGTGGCAAACGGCGCAGTTGTCGCCGAAGAGTTGATGGCCGGTTGAGCGCACCGTCGCCATAAGGCGTTCGTCCGCCCTTATCTCGTCGTAGGAGAGCGTATCGATTTGGTTCTCCCAGGTCGCTCTGGCGGCAGCCGCGGCGGTTAGTTTTTCCTCGACAACGTCGCGCTCGTCGATCCCAAGCAGGCCCTTGGTGTAGGTGGTGCCCAGCGGCCACGTGGGCAGCAGAACCCACCAGATAAGCGCGAAGACATGAGTGATGACGAGGAAAAGCAGCACTCCGCGCGGAACCGGGGTGTCGAGCTCCTTGATGCCGTTCCACTCATGCCCGGTGGTCTTCCGGCCGCTGATTGGATCGACTTCTTCTACGTCCATGGCTGATCATCCTTGTCGAGAATCGCCTTCTTGGCGCGATCGAAACGGTCGCGGTTAGCCGGCCAGAACGTGTAGACGATGACACAGATCGAGAATCCGATGAGATAGAAGAGCCCCCAGCTTTTCGCCGCCTCCACCAGTGTCTCGTGCGTCACGTCCATGACGAATTGTCCCTTTCTCGTTCAATCGGCTGGATCGGGTACCTGTTCCGGCGCTGCCGTGTTCTGGTACGCCGCCTTTGTCAGCCGTCCGAGGACCTGCAGATAGGCGACGAGCGCATCCATTTCCGTGACCCGTGTTGCCACCCCGTCGAAGGCGCTGACCTGGGTCTCCTCGCCATATCGTTCGGTGACGCCCGACGCCTGCTCGCTGTCGGGCATGGCTTGGCCGAAGGCGTCCTGCGCGGCGTTCTCGATCATTTCGTCGGTATAGGGCACTCCGACGCTTCGCTGCGCCTCCAGATGAAGACCGAGGTCATCCAGGCGCAATGGTGTCCGCGCCAGCCAGGCATAGGCCGGCATGTTCGACTCCGGCACGACGTCGCGCGGGTTGGTGAGATGGGCTACATGCCAGAAATCGGAATATTTGCCTCCTACCCTGGCGAGATCCGGTCCGGTTCGCTTCGACCCCCACAGCATCGGGTGATCATATTTGGATTCGACCGCCAGCGAATACGGGCCGTAGCGCTCGACCTCGTCGCGCAGCGTGCGGATCATCTGGCTGTGGCAGGCATAGCAGCCCTCGCGGATATAGATGTTTCGGCCGGCGAGCTCCAGCGGCGTGTAGAGCCGCATGTCCTCGACGTCCTCGACGGTCTCGTTAATTGTGAACAGCGGAGCGATCTCCACGATGCCGCCGACACTGGCCGCCAGGATGATCGCCAGCACGAAACCGATCGCCGTCCGCTCGAGCTTTCGATGGATAAGTTCGCGCATGATCCTACTCCGCCGGTCCCGTTGCCGCGCCTTTCGGCAATGGCGCGGCGACCGGAACGTCGTCGTGCCGTTCAGCCAGCACAGGGACGCCGCGAACGGTCATCCAGATGTTGTAGGTGGCGACAACGGCTCCGATCAGGAACAGCAGGCCGCCGAAGGCGCGTGCAATGTAGTAGGGGTACATCGCTACCAGGGAATCCACGAAGGAATAGGCGAGCGTCCCCTCCCCGGTATAGGTCCGCCACATCAGGCCCTGAATGATGCCCGAGTTCCACATTGCGAAGACGTAGATCACGGTGCCGGCGAAGGCGAGCCAGAAATGGACCTCAACGAGGGCTGCCGAATACATCCTCTCGCGCTTCCAGATCGCCGGCACGAGCGTGTAGAGCGAACCGTAGGTGATCAACGCCACCCAGCCCAGAGCCCCCGCGTGGACATGGCCGACTGTCCAGTCGGTGTAGTGCGAAAGCGAATTGACGGGACGGACCGCGAGGAAAGATCCCTCAAAGGTCGACAGGCCGTAGAAGAAGGCGGCCATCATGATGAAGCGCAGCGTCGCGTCGTCGCGAACCTTGTGCCAGGCGCCGTTCAGCGTCAGCAGCGCGTTGCCGGCCGATGCCCATGAGGGAACAAGCAGCATCACAGAGAATGTCATGCCGAGGTTCTGCACCCAATGCGGCAGGGCCGTATAATGAAGGTGGTGCGAGCCGGCCCACATGTAGAAGAAGGTTATGCCCCAAAAGCTGAGGATAGACAGCCGGTAGGAAAAGATAGGCCGCTCGGCACGCTTCGGCAGGTAGTAATAGAGCATCGCCAGGAAGCCTGCCGTCAGGAAGAAGGCGACCGCATTGTGCCCGTACCACCACTGCACCATAGAGTCCTGCACGCCCGCCCAGATCGTGTAGCTCTTGGCATGCCCCAGGGAGACCGGAACTGTCAGGTTGTTGATGATGTGCAGGATCGCCACGACCACGATGAAGGCCATGTAGTACCAGTTGGCGACGTAGATGTGAGGCTCCCTGCGCCGCGCCAGCGTCCGGATGTAGAGGATGAAATAGGTGACCCAGACGATGACGAGCCAGAGGTCGGCATACCATTCGGCCTCGGCATATTCCTTCGACTGCGTGACGCCCATGAAATAGCCGGTCACGGCCAGAATGCAGAAGAGATTGTAGCCGAACAGCACGAACCATGGGCTGAGTTGGTCCGCCAGCCGGGCGCGCGAGGTCCTTTGAACCACGTGGAACGAGGTTGCGATCAGGGCGTTGCCGCCGAACCCGAAAATTACCCCGGTCGTGTGGGCCGGCCTGATCCGCCCGAAGCTCGCCCAGGCGGTATCGAAATTGAGGCTAGGCCAGGCGAGCTGCGCGGCGGCCCAGACTCCGACGAACATGCCGAAGATCGCCCAAAACAACGTGAACCAGACGCCGACCTTGATGGGATCGTCGTAGTAGCGCGAGATCCGCGACGGATCCGGCGGAGGTCCGAACGAGCTCGACATTATAACATACAGCAGGCCGAGGCTGTATAAGAGGACAATCGCGCCATGTACTCCGAGCGGGTCGAACCGGCCTGCTGCCGCCATGGCTATGCCCACAATAGCCAGGACGAGCAATATTGCCGCGGCTCGATCCCGTTCGCGCGTCGTCAACTGTCCCATGAAGTTGCTCCCTCGTCATGAACAGCCCCTAGCAAAGAGCATCTATCCCCCAAGGGGGACAAATCAAGGCTTCTGTCGATCTTTGCCGATCGCATCCAGGGCTTGAAGTCGATGCTTGACGGCACGGCACATGGTTCCCCATCCTCGCGCGACGCGGATAGCGAAACCAAGCATCCGCAGCCTTCTGGAACCGGACCATGTCTTACCGGAAGATGTATTGTGTCAACTCCTCAATTATCAGTAAATTAAACGTTGTGCGTGTATTTTCGGATCGGTCGTGCTGCTGCTCCGGCTTAGATCCGCTCCAGCTCGTGCCGGTCGTGAATCTCGATCATCCGACCCTTTACGGTGACCCCGGACTGGCGCAGCGTCGAAAAGGCGCGTGACAGGGCTTCCGGGGCCAGGCCAAGCTTCCCCGCAAGCACGTACTTCTGGAACGGCAAGCGGAACGAGAAGCTTGTGGTGGTGCCGTTTGGACAATGGCTGAGGATGTAGCTTGCAACGCGCTGCGTAGCGGTGAGCAGGCGATCTTGTGCGAGCAGGTCTTCCGTTATATTGCCTCGATGGCAGAGATGCTCGATGAAAGCCTGCGCCACATCGGGGTCTGCGGCGGCGAATTGGCGAAGCTTGGCACTGTCAATGCGCGCAATGTTGGATGCTTCGGCAGCCTCCGCGCTGGCGGTGGCACGCCCCAGGTACATGACGTTCTCGGCAAACATTTCGCCTTTGGAGAACACCGCCACATCGGCCTCGCGCCCGTCTTTTCCAACGCGGTAGAGGCGGATCAGACCTGAAAGTACAAAGAACACGTCGTCGATGCTGTCGCCCTTGTGGAAGAGGATATCGTGCTCCTCGTAGGTGGATAGCCTCGTGTCCTCGATAATGGCGTCGACGGTGGAGCACGGCAGCCGTCCGAAGAAGCGCGAACTCAGGAAGGTCGTCCTATCGCTCGAAGTCAATTGCAGCGTCTTCATTGCGAATGTCCCAATAAACCTGCCATCAGTCTAGCGCTATGCCGGTTTCGGTAAGTTGATCTTGGTCAAATAGCTGGAAAGGCCGGCTCGATTCACCCTTGCGATCTCCGTCGTCGAGTACGCGCCAGGAGGCTCCCTCGAGGTCCTCGTACTGTCCGCTCTTGAGCGCCCACAGAAATGCGACCAGCCCCAGACCACCGAGACTGAGTGCGATTGGAATGAGATAGATGAGGGTGTTCATGAGGTCACCGCGTCTGAATGCATCAATGTGGATGGCGTCGCGGCCTTACCGGCGGCAAGGCTGCGCTTCAGTCTCAGAGCATTGAAGACCACCACGAGCGACGAGGTGGACATAGCGACAGCGGCAACAAGCGGAGTTGCGTACCCAAGAATGGCGATCGGCACGGCGATGACGTTGTAGCCAATCGCCAGCACGAAGTTCTGCCTGATAAGTCGTCCGGCGTGCCGCGAAGTCTCGACGGCGAAGGGAACTGCCGAAAGGGCCTCATGCATAAAGACGAAGTCGGCAGCCTGGCGCCCTACATCGGCGGCAGTCGCCGGAGCCATGGAAACGTGTGCCGCACGCAGAACCGGCGCGTCGTTTATGCCGTCCCCCACTACCAGGGCCTTGTGACCTGCCTCGGCGGCAGCGGCGCATGCCTCGACTTTTTCGCGTGGCGAGAGTTCGGAATGCCAGTTCGAAATCCCCAAACTCCTGGCGAGGGCTGCGACCACAGACTCCCGGTCGCCGGATAGGATTCCCGTCGCAATGTCCAGGCGGCCAAGGGCTTCGATCGATTCGCGCGACGCGGGGCGCGGCCGATCCTCGAACCGGAAGCAGGCAAGCTCACGAAAATCCAACGACAGGATTGCCTCCGATTGCCCGCCATCGGAGCCCGGATCGCCGACCGCAAAGCCGCGGCTTCCGAGCCGATAGACGCCGTCCGTGGTCTTCACTTCGATGCCGGCGCCGGGAATTTCCCGGATATCGCCAGCAAGCGCAGGGATTGCCCCTGCCGAATTCTGAATCGCTATTGCGATCGGATGGCGCGAATGCACCGCGATAGCCGCCGCAATCGCGAGCCGACCCCCTGCGATTTCGTGCGCATTCACGAGCCGTGGTCTGCCGATGGTCAGCGTGCCGGTCTTATCCAGGAGCACCGTGTCGATCTCAGAGAGACGCTCCATCGCCGTGCCATCCTTGACCATGACACCGCCTTGGAACAGCCGCCCGGCCGCAACGACCTGGACGACGGGAACCGCGAGACCAAGAGCGCAGGGGCATGTGATGATGAGCACCGCCACTGCGATCAGCATGGCATGGTGGACATCTCCCTCCACTAGCATCCAGCCGACAAAGGTCAGGAGCGCCAGCAGATGGACGGCCGGCGAGTAATAGCGGGCAGCGCGGTCGGCTATGCGTCGGTAGCGCGCCCTGCCCCCTTCGGCAGCCTCCATCAATCCGATGATTTCGGCGATGAACGAGTCGCGCGACGCGGCGGTCGCCTCCAGCGTGAGCGGTCCGGTGAGGTTGAGCGTGCCGGCCTGAACCGTGTCCCCTGTGGCGACCACGGTCGGCGAGCTCTCGCCGTTGACCACGGAGCGATCGAGGTCGCTTGTCCCGGACAGCACCCGTCCATCGACGGGGATACGCTCGCCAGCCGCGACAATCAGGCGTTCGCCTGGCTTGATCTCGTCGACGGCGCGGTACTCGCGCGAGCCATCCGGATGGACAATCGTGGCCCCGCGCGGAGACAAGCGTGCGAGACCGCTGATCGCCGTTCGTGCACGGCCCCGCATCATGTGATCGAGCGTACGGCCGATCAGCAGGAAGAACAGCAAGGTCACGGATGCATCGAACCAGGCATGTTCGCCATGACCAATCGTCTCGTAGAGCGACATGCCATAGGAAAGGCTGACGGCGAGCGCGATCGGCACATCCATGTTGGTTCGGCCGTGGCGAATGGCGTTCCATGCCGACTCGTAGAAAAAGCGGCCAGCATAGATCAGCGCTGGTCCGGCGATCAGCGCCGAGATCCAGTGGAAGAGATCGCGGGTGGCCGCATCCGCCCCAGACCAGACTGACACGGAGAGCAGCATGATATTGGTTGCGGCGAAGCCGGAAACGGCAACCGCGAGGATCAACTGCTTCAGCAGGTCGTCGCCCTCGTCCCCGCCGGGCGAAAAGAGGTGTGTCTGATAACCACGCTCAGCGATGGCATGCAAGAAGTCACAGGGATCGGTGCGACGACCGCCAACCTCCTCCTTCCAGACGATTGAAACCCGACGGGAGGAGAGATTGACGCGGGCGCGTTCGACTTCGGGCTTGGCGTGCAGCGCTCCTTCGATCGTGGCGATGCAGGCACCGCAACAGGCATCGGGGACGCTCAGCTCCGACTGACGCAACCCGCCTCCGAGGTCCCGGCTCGCAAGCCAAAGTTCCTCGGAGACGGGCGACGCCTGCCCTCCTTCGGCAAGCATGGTTGCCGCACCAACGGCGCAGCAGCTCATTTGTCACCTCCCTCTGCGATGAAGCGGATCGTCTGGCGGTGAACCACCGCATCCCCCGCCATGGCCGTAATGGCGGCGATCCATTGACCGGGCTTCAACTCCTCAGCCAATGCAAAAGCGCCCTCGCCCCGCGGACGGAGCTCGACGCGAAGGTCCTCATGCTCCTCAACCGGTCGTTTGAGAACGGCGATTACCTTGTCGATTTGTCGGTCCGGTTCTCCGTTGCGGGTAAGGACGTAGCGGATTGCGCGGGGTTCGGCCGTCAGTCGTCCCTTGATGCCGCTTGCCTGAAAGGCGCGGCCCTCAGCCACCTTGCCGTTGAATTGCTGGCTGGCGACGTAGGTGTTCTCGACGACAAGGCCGCTCCAGCTTCGGCTGGCGTTCCAAGCCATGACGAGGTTGACGGAGATGATGGTGCCGAAGAAGAGGCCCATGACCGCCACCATGTGCCAACCGGTGAATCCGCGCTCCGGGCCGCGCTGTTTCGTTGTCGTGCTCATCGTCTTGCTGCTCGCGGCAGATTAAAATTGGCCTGATACACATCGCGTTCGTGGCTGGACGGATCCTCCGCGATGAGGGAGAAGCCCTCTTCCGCTTCGGCGAGTCTACCCTTCGGCAACGTGACGAAGACCTTGAGTGGGGTGACCTTGTCCGGCTCGACGCCGATGGTGATGCTGCGCCCGTCGCCGGTCGCCTGGCCGGCCACGCGCATGGTGGCGGCGGGCATACCCTCGATCTTCAGGCCGATGGTACGCTGTTCGGGGATCATGTTGAGCAGCTTGACCATATAGCCGTTGCGCACCGAGCCGTCGGATTCTACGACGAACTGGGGGTTGCGGTCGTGCAGGACGTTCAGTTCCAATCGGTCGCGCGCCAGCAGGCCGAAAAGAAGACCGAGTCCGACAATCGCCCAGACGCCGAAATAGACGAGAACGCGGGGCCGGAAGACGATGCGCCAGTTGAGATGCCGCACCTTGTCACGGAAGGCGCCATTGGCGTCGCGCACGCGGGTCGGGTCGATATCCGCAGTCCCGCCGCTGGTCGCAAGGGCCATATTGGTGGCATAGTCGCTGAGCGTCGCGTACGAGATCAGCCCGCGCTCGCGGCCGAGCTTGTCCATCACGCCGTCGCAGGCGTCGATGCAGAGGGCGCAGGTGATGCATTCGAGCTGCTGGCCATCGCGAATGTCGATGCCCATGGGACAGACGGCGACGCAGGCGTTGCAGTCGACGCAATCCCCGACGACTTCGCCGGCAGCCGCCGCCTTCTTCGCATGCCGCGAGCGCGGTTCCCCCCGCCAGTCGTTGTAAGTGACGACGAGCGAGTTCTCGTCCAGCATGGCCGCCTGGATGCGCGGCCATGGGCACATGTAGGTGCAGACCTGCTCGCGCATCAGTCCGCCGAAGACATAGGTCGTCGCGGTTAGAATGCCGATCGTGGTATAGGCGACCGGCGGCGCATCGAGCGCGACCAGGCTCGCCAAAAGCGAGGGCGCATCGGCGAAATAGAATATCCACGCACCGCCGGTCGCAACCCCGATCGCCAGCCAAACGGCATGCTTGGCGACGCGCTTGCGGATCTTGTCCAAGCTCCAGGCTCCAGCGTCGAGGCGCATGCGCGCGTTGCGGTCGCCCTCGATGAAGCGCTCGACGACGAGAAAGAGATCGACCCAAACGGTCTGCGGGCAGGCATAGCCGCACCAGGCCCGCCCGACCGCCGAAGTCACCAGGAAGAGACCGAAGCCCGCCATCACGAGGAGCCCCGCCACGAAGAAAAACTCCTGCGGCCAAATCTCTATGAAGAAGAAATAGAAACGCCGAGAAGCGAGGTCGATGAGGACTGCCTGATCCGGTGCATAGGCCCCGCGGTCCCAACGGATCCACGGCGTCAGATAGTAGATGCCGAGTGTCACCAGCATCACCAGCCACTTGAACCGGCGGAAACGACCCTCGGCCCGCTTCGGGAAGATCTTCCGACGCTGCTCGTAGAGCGGCCCTCGCACGCGCGCGGCATTGACCGCTTCGGCATCGAGCCGCTCGACTGAAGCTTTGGTTATCGGCTGGTGGAGCATGCAGGCAGGTCCCGACGATAGTTTCGCTTGTGAGGCGGACCTTTGCCGATGTGCACTCCGGTCACCTTGATCTGCATCAAGTCCGCGCTCGGATGCCGAACGTTGCGGTGGGCACCCCACGGACTTTGAACGGACCGGTCTCCCCTGCTCGTAGACGAACGAAAGCTGGCCACCCACCCGTGACTAGGAAAATCGGCCGCACGCGTGCACGGCCAATCGGTCGTGGACCTCTACTCGCCGCCGCCTAGCGAGTGGACGAACACCGCTAGCTGCTTGACGGCTTCGTCGCCGAGGCGTGGCAGCCATGCGGGCATCACGCCATGCTTCGGCGTCTTCATCTGCGCGATGACCGCCTGCTCGCCCTCGCCCTTAAGCCAGATCGCATCGGCGAGATTGGGTGCTCCCATCTCACGGTTTCCTTTCGCGTCTGCGCCATGGCAGGAAGCGCAATTGTCGGCGAAGACCTGCTTGCCCTGGTCGACGAGGTTGGGTTGCGACGGTGCTTGGGTAAGGCTCACGACGTAGGCGGCCGTCTGCTGCATCTGCTCTGGCGTCAGCATGTCGCCGAAGGGCGGCATCTCCGAAACCCGAGTCTCCCCGTCGGGGGCGTGGCGAACCCCATGAGCTATGGTCTGATAAATTTCTTCCGGCTTGCCGCCCCAGAGCCAGTCGTCGTCATTGAGATTCGGGAAACCCTGCCCGCCCGCAGCCCCCGAGCCGTGGCACTGGGCGCAGTTCACCTTGAAGACGGAAGCCCCGGCCGAAACGGCGAATTGCTGCAGTTGCGGATTTGCAATGATCTCCTCGACCGAGCTCGATGCGATCTGCTCCAGATTGCCGGCCTGTGCAGCCCTGGCAGCGTTCAGTTCGACGCTGACTTCGGCGCGACTCGAATAGCCGAGCACGCCCTTGGTCGCCTCCGTCAGCATAGGCCACGAGGGATAGGCGATCGCATAGCCGATCGCCCAGATGACCGTGGCATAGAAGCTGTAGACCCACCAGCGCGGCATCGGATTATTGAGTTCGCGGATGCCGTCCCATTCATGCCCGGTGGTTTCTACGCCGCTGACCTCGTCGACGTGCTTGTGCTTGTCGGCCATAGATCAGTCCTCCTTCAGCGGGATGACAGACGCCTGAGCGGCAGCCTTCTTGGCGCCGGGGCGGAAGATGAAAAAAACGACACCGAGGAAGAACAACGTCATCGCGAGCAATCCCCAGCTATCAGCAAAATGGCGCATGGCCGTGTACGTTTCCATGTTGCCTCCTTCTCAGCGATAGCCGGCGGCGTCGTCGTAGGTGGAGAAGTCGACGAGCGTGCCCAGCATCTGGAGATAGGCGACGAGCGCATCCATCTCCGTAAGCCTTTGCGGATCACCGTCGAAGTCGCCGAGCTTGGCCTTGGGATAGCGTGCCTCCAGGCCCGAACCGTCGGCATTCGGATCGGCCTGGGCCTTAAGGTCCGCAGCCGCGTTTCCGATCATCTCGTCGGTGTAGGGGACCCCGACAGCTCTGTTCGCCTTAAGGCTCATGGCAATATTCGTCACCTCGAGCGGTGTCTCCTTCAGGAACGCATAGCTCGGCATTACAGATTCCGGTACGACTGAGCGGGGCTCGATCATGTGCTGGACATGCCATTCATTGGAATAGCGGTCGCCGACGCGGGCGAGATCCGGTCCGGTTCGCTTGGAACCCCATTGAAAGGGATGGTCGTACATCGACTCCGCCGCCAATGAGTAATGGCCGTACCGCTCCACCTCATCACGGAAAGGACGGATCATCTGGCTGTGACAGACGTAGCATCCCTCGCGGATGTAGATGTCGCGACCAGCAAGCTCCAGCGGGGAGTATGGTCGCATGCCTTCGACTTTCTCGATGGTGCTTTCGAGATAAAAGAGCGGCGCGATTTCGACGATTCCGCCGATGGAAACGACCAGGAGTGAGCCTATCAGCAGCAGCGTGGCATTGCGCTCGAGTATCGCGTGTTTGTCGAGAATGGACATAGTCTTTGCTCTCCTATTCTGCAGGCGCCGGCAGCGGTAAAGCACCAAAGATTGGTTCCTCATCGCGGACGCGCCCGAGGATCGTCATGGTTACGTTGAAGGCCATGAGGAGCGCGCCGGCGAGAAACAGGGCGCCGCCGGCGGCGCGCATGACATAGTAGGGGAACATGGCCGCGACCGTTTCCACGAAGGAGTACACGAGGAAGCCTTGGTCGTCGTATTCGCGCCACATCAAACCTTGCTGGATACCGGCGACCCACATAACAGCGGCGTAGACGACGATGCCGAGGGTGGCGAGCCAGAAGTGCCAGTTGACCATGCGCACGCTGTAGAGCCGTTCGCGGTTCCACAGCTTCGGCACGAGATAGTAGATCGCGCCGAAAGTGATCAGTCCGTTCCACCCGAGCGCGCCGGAATGGACGTGGCCGATGGTCCAGTCAGTGTAGTGGCTGAGTGAGTTGACTGTCTTAATCGACATCATCGGGCCTTCGAAGGTCGCCATGCCGTAGAAGGCGACGGCCATCACCATCATGCGGACCACCGGATCGGTGCGGATTTTGTCCCAGGCGCCAGACAGCGTCATCAGGCCGTTGATCATGCCGCCCCACGAGGGCATCCAGAGCATGATGGAGAAGACCATGCCGAGCGTTTGCGCCCAGTCGGGCAGTGCCGTGTAATGCAGGTGGTGAGGACCGGCCCAGATGTACATGAAGATGATCGCCCAGAAGTGGATGATCGACAGACGGTAGGAATAGACAGGGCGGTTCACCTGTTTCGGGATGAAGTAGTACATCATCGCCAGGAAGCCCGCCGTGAGAAAGAACCCCACCGCGTTGTGTCCGTACCACCACTGCGTCAGCGCGTCTTGCACGCCGGAAAATGCGGAGTAGCTCTTCGAACCAAGGAAGGAGACGGGCACCGCCAGATTGTTGACGACGTGCAGCATCGCGATGGTGACGATGAAGGCGAGATAGAACCAGTTCGCCACATAGATGTGCGGTTCGTTGCGCTTCAGGACCGTACCGAGGAAGGCGACGAGGTAGGCGATCCACACGATGGTGAGCCAGAGGTCGACGTACCATTCCGGCTCCGCATACTCGCGACTCTGGGTAATTCCGAGCAGGTAGCCGGTAGCCGCGAGGACGATAAAGAGCTGGTACCCCCAGAAGACGAACCAACCGAGGTCCCCTCCGAAGAGCCGTGCGCGGCTGGTACGCTGCACGACATAGAACGAAGTTGCGATAAGCGCGTTGCCCCCGAAGGCGAAAATGACGGCGGACGTGTGAAGCGGCCGTACCCGGCCGAAGTTGAACCAAGGCTCCACGTTGAGATCGGGAAAGGCGAGCTGAAGGGCAACGACCACACCGACGAGAAAGCCGACCACGCCCCAGAATACCGTCGCGATTACGCCGTACTTCACGACCTCGTCGAAGTATTCGTTTTGACGGCCAGGATGACCCGCGACAGCCGGGCGGAAGTCAACGCGGCGCATGAGCACCAGGGTGCCGGCGAGCAGCACGAAGAACAGCACCCACATGTGCGCGCCAAACAGGCGGTCTTGCGCAAGGCCGGCTCCGACCAGCGCCAGGAAGGCGCCCACGGCAAGCACGACCATCTCGACTGTGTGTTTCATGGTTAGGCCCCAACTCTCTCTAATCGCGGACTGACGCACGCGGCGCGGACCGCAAAACTATTGCGAGAATTGTCAGAGGCCGACCCGTGGCACCTTGATCCAGATCAAGTTGCTTGGGAGCTCGCGAGACGTGCTGCCAGGTAAAAAGTGCCGGCCAAGAGCGGAAAGACATCGGTATGCACGATGCGACCTCCTCCGCTCGCACAGCGGTGTGGATCGTGACGTCACGAAGGCGCCGGAAGTTTGCGGGCTTGGAAGTGGGATCTGCCGGCCCAACGGAGCTGCTATACAAGCGACCGAGACTGGGGGCGTAGGATCCATCGGAGGCGATCGCCTGCGGATGTGGGAGACTATTGCTCACCGGCGCAGGCTGCCCGGCCCGTCATCTCGTCCATCTCGACGCAGAAGAAGATATGCGCAGACGCCCCTGAGATCTCTTGCGGTACAGGTTTGAGGCCCCCTGGTTCCCACCAGTTGGCCTTCTTTTGGAGCAGGGACCAGGCGTGAAGCCGCTCGTTACCGCAGCCTTGCGCCGGTAGTTCTCTGTACGTGCCCGTCACGACCACGCTCTTCCACCGTCGATTGCTGGCAAATTCGGAAATCTGCAGCGACACCTTTGGGTTGCTGCGCATCCAGTCGATTTTCTGGCCAGGCATGGAAAAGAAATAAAATGCTTTACCCGAATGCGCGTACGTGATCGGCACAATGTAGGGCTGGCCGCCCCTGCAACATGCCAGCCGCGCGAGATCTCCGGCTGCCACGACGCCTTGGCATTCCTCACGAGACATTTCCCTTACAAACATGGCTCTTCCCTCCTCCCGTTAGAGCACGCCGGATTGGCGGCGGCGGAGAATCAGAGGGGCCTATTGCGCGGCCCCGGCCAGTCTTAGTCGCAGAGCGAACGCAGAGCTTCCAGCTTGACGATATCGATCGTCCTTGCGTCCCTGAGCGCGATGACGCTGCGCGCCTTCAGTTTTGTCACCACGCGCGACACCGTTTCGATTGTCAGGCCGAGATAGTCCGCGATATCCTGTCGCGACATGGGCAAGCGTAGCTGCCTGCCTCCTCCCTGACGTTCGCAAAGATCAACGAGGAATGCGGCGATCCGTTCCACGGCACATTGCCTGCCGATCACCAGAAGGTGCTGCTGAGCCCGCGCCATGCCGGTCAAGGCGAGCGCGAGAAGCTCCCGCGAACGCTCCTGCATATGCCGGCGCCCGAAAACGGCCAATGTTGTTTCCGTGATGGCTTCGGCAAAGAAAGAATGGTTGGATCCCGCTTCGAAACCGAACATCTCGCCTGGGAGATGAAAGGACACGACTTGTCGGCGTCCATCTGAAAGGAGACGGTAGACACGCACGGCTCCGATCGAAACCTGATAGCACCTGTCGTTGAGATCGCCTTGGGCATAGATCTCGCGACCCGGCTTGTAGGTGGCGATAAGATGGGGCCCAGCAATTGGGGCCGGTCCAAGGTGTTCGGCCTCGATGGACTGTGGTTTGGCTTGTGCAGCGGCGTACATGGTTATCCCCCGTTCGATGTGGGGACAGATTGCCAATTCGCGTGACTTGGAGAAATTCGGTTAGATCACTAAGGGAGACTACTTAGCCGCCTCGATCAGGCTGTTGATCACGCCGAGCAGGTCGGCACCGGTGAACGGCTTCGTCAATGTCGTATTGTCAACACGTTGCTGAAGGGCCGACAGGCCATCAACTAGCAGTATGGCCCGGCGGCCCCTATTGCTAAGGAATTGCGCCGCGGCCTGAGGCTCGGATCTCAGTACGTCATCGTCGAGAACGGTGCAGAGCGCTTCCCGGCAAGAGGCTTCAGCCTTCTGCACAGTGTCGTAGGCTTCGGTGGAATATCCTTCGACCTCCAGGGCGAATGCCACGGACCGCCGGATGCCCTGGTCCGCTGCAACGACGATAATGGTTTTCGCATCCAACAATTTAAGTCCCGCGCAATCTGCTCTGCAACTGCCTGCAATGAGCCGCCATTAAGCCGTTTGCGGCAACGCACCGCATTGCGCGAGATCAACTCGGCGGATCAGGAAGGGCCGAAACCTGCGGCCAGAGCCATTCGCACAAGATGGGGAAGGCTCTTCGCCTTCATCTTGGCCATCACGTTGGCTCGGTGCACCTCGACGGTGCGAGGACTGATGTCCAGGTCATAAGCGATCGACTTGTTGGGAAGGCCCGCGACGACTGCCGAGAGCACCTGGCGTTCTCTCTCGCTCAGCGTCTGGAGTCTTGCTCGGATATCGTGGGCTTCGTCCGCATCGGCTTCAGAAGCGACCAGATGTTCAGATGCCCTCTCGATTGCCTCGATGATCACGGTATCTTCGAAAGGCTTTTCGATGAAATCCACGGCCCCCGCCTTCATAGCCTCCACCGCCATGGGTACGTCGCCGTGCCCCGTAATTACGATCGAGGGTATATTGATCTTGCGATCGCCGAGATTGCGCAGAAGCTCTACGCCGGACATGTCCGGCATTCTCAGGTCGGTGACGAGAACCCCGTTTCTGACGTCCGGCGCGAAAGCCAGAAAGGCCTCGGCGGATTGATGCATTTTCACGGCGAATCCGTTCATTGTCAGCATGAAGGCCAGCGACTTCCTGACCGGCTCTTCGTCATCAACAATGTGCACGGTATAATCAGTCATTTGCAACGATCCGTTCATCTACATAGGCGGGAAGCGTAAACCGGAAGGTGGCTCCGCCGGCCGCATTTTTCGAGACTGTCATCTCACCGCCGTGCGCCTCGACAATCCGCTTCGAAATAGACAGCCCGATGCCCATTCCGCTAGCCTTGGTCGTGACGAACGGCTTGAAGAGCTGGCCGGAGATTTCCTCCGGAATACCTCCACCCGTGTCTTCGACAAGGACGGCAACCTCCCCCCCACCGGCCGGCATGGTGCGGATCGTCAGCTCTCGGCGGTCGACGAGGCGCATTGACTCGATCGCGTTGCGCATCAGATTGATGAGGACCTGCTGGACTTGGATACGGTCCACCATTGCCATTTCGGCACCGGGCAGATATTCGAACACGGTTCTGACACCCTGCTCGCGGGAGCCGACCAGAGCCAGCGCGGCGGCCTCCTCCACCAGTTTGCGGATGTCTTCCGGCGCCTTCTCCGTCTCCCCCTTTGTGACGAACTCCCTGAGATGTTTGATGATCTGGCCGGCCCGCAGCGACTGGCTCGCCACCTCTTCGAGCGCCTCGCGCATTCGTGTAGCTATGGCGTCGTCCATGTCACGCAACAGCCTCGTACAGCCATGCGCATAGTTGGCAATCGCCGAAAGCGGCTGGTTCAATTCGTGGGCGAGCGTCGAGGCCATCTCGCCCATCTCGTTGAGGCGGGCAAGGCGCGCCAGTTCAGCTTGTATCTGCTCGAGCCTTGCGGCAGACTCCTCCCGCTCCGTTAGGTCTCTGATGAAGCCCGTGAAAAACCTCTCGCCGCCGGACCGCATCTCTCCAACAGCGAGCTTCATCGGAAACGTCGATCCATCCTTCCGCTGCCCGGAGACAACGCGGTCGATACCGATGATGCGCTTTTCCCCCGTTCTCATGTAGCGCTGCATATATCCGTCGTGTTCGTGGCGGTAGGGTTCCGGCATCAATATGCGCAGGTTCTGGCCGATAACCTCCTCCTCCGTGTATCCGAACTGCCGCACGGCCGCGGCGTTGAAGGACACGATTGTGCCATCGGTAGCGCTGACCACTGTGGCGTCGGGAACAGTATCCAAAATCGATCTCAGATGAGCGTCGCGGGCCTTTATGACGTTCTCGGTCCGGTCGATGGCGCGTTTTGCCGCCTCAAGCACTTCTCCCAGTGCCACGATCAGAAGCACTGCCGACCCGAAGACCACCAGTTCCACGAGACTCGGACCGTCGGCACTCGTGATCTGCTGATGAAGAACCGCTGCAAAAAGCGACAGCCCGGCCGCAAAGAGGATCGCATTCCGGCCGCCGACCAGCGCCACGACGAGCATGGCAGGGATAAGCGAGAAGAGAAGAAGGCCTTCGCCGATTGGTTCGCCTAGTGTCACTGTGAGGGCGAGAACGCTCGAAGTGACTATCGCGGCGACAACATACGCTGCGACGCCGTGGCCTCTCCACCTGAAGAGCAACCTTCCCAACCGAGTCCTCTCAAAAACGCTCTCTGAATGCATCCCATCATCCATCAAAGGACTATTTACCGCTGCAGTGTCTAGCGTCTTCGCTGTATTTGCACCATGCAGACTCTTCCATAGACCATGCTGGAGTAAACAGCCAACCCGCCGCTTGCTGCGGATCGCTTCAGGAGGGGAGTCCGTCGCGACGCTCTTGACCGTGATCAATGTAGCCGCCGAGACGCAGAGTAGGATCGCTCTGCATTTAATTGGGTTCGGGAGACCAGATCAATGACGTACAAGACGATCCTCCTCGTAGTTGGTGTCAGCCAATTCGAAGATGACCTGAGAGCAGCGGCAGATCTTTGTGCATCGGCGGGTGCGCACCTCTCGGTTCTCGCTAGCAAGATCGCCACTCTCCCTCCGATGGGAGACCTTTCAGCGATCTCCGACGCCTGGATTGACAGTTGTGACAGTGACGTGGAGCAGTTGCGCCAAGCGGTCAGAGAAGCTAAGGAGATCCTCGGAAATACCGGGATTTCATTCGATGTGGCTGGGCGATACTCAGAGACGACGCGGCTCGGGCAAGACGTCGGAGAGCGTGCCCGATATGCGGATGTCACCGTGATCGGCACAAGTCTAAGGGTAGATGACCTCCTCCGGCGGGGAGTCATAGAAGGTGCTCTCTTCTTTTCGGCACGGCCGGTCCTGCTCGCCGCGAATCTCCGATCAGCCACCTTGCAACCGAAGAACGTCCTTCTTGCGTGGAACTCGACCATCGAGTCCACAAGGGCCGCCCGCGAAGCGCTGGACATGATGAGAAATGCCGAGGGGGTGAACCTGGTCCTCGTCGATCCAAAGATCAAGAACTGCAAAGAACCCGGCGCCGATATCGCCACCTATCTTGCACGCCATGGGGTCAAAGTCACAGTGGCCCGGCTTCCGAGTGCCGGCCGCCCGGTCGAAGACATACTCCTCCAGTACGCACGCGACACTTCGGCCGACCTGATCGTGATCGGCGCCTACGGGCACTCGCGCATCCGCGAGAGGATATTCGGCGGCGTAACCAAGACGATGATTGACGAACCGATCCTGCCGATCTTGATGGTTCGATAATTCTTTGTTCTCCCCGCGCGGGGGTTTCAGAAGCGCCGCCGAATGCGTCGGAGGCGGCGGTCTCAATTTGCGAGCGCGGCGCTGTGAGCCTCGTCCATGACTCTCTTTAGCTCGTCAATCGCCGAAGCCGAGGGCAGCGTCTCTCCCTCGAGTTCGGGCGGCAGCTTCCATCCGGGCTCAACGCCCTGCATGTTGGGCAGTTCGTGAGCGATGCCCTTATGGCAGTCGATGCAGGTCGCCCTGCCCGGCAGCAGGTAACGCGTATGGATTTCCGCGGCACGCTGGGTCTGCTTGGAAAGGTCCATCGCTGCCGACGAGTGACAGTTGCGGCACTCGAGGCTGTCGTTGGCCTTGAGCCGCGCCCATTCGTGCTTCGCGAGTTCCAGGCGGTGGTCGAGAAATTTCTCGCGCGTGTTGATGGTCCCGAAGATCTTTCCCCACACTTCCTTGGAGGCCTGCATCTTGCGGGCGATCTTGTCCGTCCATTCATGCGGCACGTGGCAGTCGGGACAGGACGCCCGCACGCCCGAGCGGTTGGAGAAATGAACCGTGCGCGTAAGCTCCTCATATACGTTGGCCCGCATCTCGTGACATGAGACGCAAAACTCCTCCGTGTTGGTAAGCTCCAAGGCGGTGTTGAAGGCGCCCCAGAAGATCACACCGCCGACGAAGCCGCCGAGTGTCAAAAAGGCGAGGCTGAGCGTTGCGGCCGGCGTGGTCAGAATCTTCCACACCCAGAGCAGGAGGCGCTTGATGCGAGCCATGGTCTACTCGCTCCCCGCCTGTTTAATGCCCATCTCGCTCATGTCCCGGAAGGTGTTGCCGACGAGCGGTCGCACGTCGGCCTGCGGCACATGACAGGCTGTGCAGAAATAGCGCCGCGGCGAAACGTCCGCGAGCATCTGCCCCTCCCGCGTCATGTAATGGGTGACGCTGACCATCGGCGCGCCTGATTCCTGCGTGAGTTCGCGCTTGTGGCAGGAAAGGCATCGGTTGGTGTTGACCGAAAGCTGGTAGCCCTCGATTGAATGCGGGATGACCGGCGGCTGGTCGGGATAGGCGCGCTCCTTGCGGGCGTCGTCAACGACCCATTTGGGGATCTGGTGCGCCTCCACCTCGCCCATTTCCTGCGGCGGGCCGGAAAGCTCCGGCACCCGTTTGTCGGCCATTTGCGCGATTGCTCCCGTTGCGACGAACAGGATTGCCAACAGCGCCGCCAGCATCGGTCCAGGGGTTCTCATCATGCGACTGAGACGATTTTGACCGCGCATTTTTTGAAATCCGTCTGTTTGGAGATGGGATCGGTTGCGTCGAGCGTCACCTTGTTGATCAGCCGGCTGGCGTCGAACCATGGTACGAAGATGACGCCTGGCGGCATGCGGTTGCGGCCGCGCGTCTCGACGCGCGCGCGAATCTCCCCGCGGCGGGAAACGATCCTGACCTCCCCGCCCTGGTTGATACCGCGATCGCGGGCGTCACCGGCATTCATGAAGCAGACGGCACCGGGGAACGCCTTGTAGAGTTCCGGCACCCGCATCGTCATCGAGCCGGAGTGCCAGTGCTCGAGGACGCGACCCGTCACCAGCCAGACATTGTATTCGTCGTCGGGAGATTCCGCCGGCGGCTCGTAGGGAACGGCGAGGATCACCGCCTTGCCGTCCGGGCGACCATAGAACTTCACGCCCTCCCCAGGCTTCACGTAGGGATCGTACCCTTCCCGGTAGCGCCAGAGCGTCTCCTTGCCGTCGACGACCGGCCAGCGCAGGCCCCGTTCCTCATGGTAGCGGTCATAGGGCGCCAAGTCATGCCCGTGTCCGCGCCCGAAGGAGGCATATTCCTCGAAAAGGCCTTTCTGGATGTAGAAGCCGAAGGCCTCCGCTTCCCGGTTGGCATATTCCATATTGATTTCGCTTGCGGGGAAACGGTCGACATTGCCGTTCTTGAAGAGCACATCGTAGAGGGTCTTGCCCCGATAGCCCGGATTGGCGTCGAGGGTCTCGGCCGGCCACACTTCGTCGGTGGTAAAGCGCTTGGAGAACTCCACCATTTGCCAGAGATCGGAACGTGCTTCGCCGGGGGCATTCACCAGTTGGTGCCAGACATGGGTTCGGCGCTCCGCATTGCCGTAGGCGCCTTC
>NZ_JBQEMS010000035.1:0-51020 GCF_052044265.1 Sinorhizobium sp. 22678
TTACTCGACGATGGAGGCGACGATGCCTGCGCCGACGGTGCGGCCGCCTTCGCGGATAGCGAAGCGCAGCTTTTCTTCCATCGCGATCGGCACGATCAGCTCGACGTCAACCGTGACGTTGTCGCCCGGCATGACCATTTCCGTGCCTTCCGGAAGCGTCACGATGCCGGTCACGTCCGTCGTGCGGAAGTAGAACTGCGGACGGTAGTTGGTGAAGAACGGCGTGTGACGGCCACCCTCTTCCTTCGTCAGGATGTAGGCTTCGGCCTTGAACTTGCGGTGCGGCTTGACCGAACCCGGCTTGCACAGAATCTGACCGCGCTCGACGCCGTTGCGGTCGACACCGCGAAGCAGCGCGCCGATGTTGTCGCCGGCCTGGCCCTGGTCGAGCAGCTTGCGGAACATTTCAACGCCCGTGCAGGTCGTCTTCGTCGTCGGACGGATGCCGACGATCTCGATTTCCTCACCGACCTTGACGATGCCGCGCTCAACGCGACCGGTCACGACCGTACCGCGGCCCGAGATCGAGAACACGTCTTCGATCGGCATCAGGAACGGCTGGTCGATCGGACGCTCAGGCGTCGGGATGTAGGCGTCAACCGCAGCCATCAGCTCGCGGATCGCGTCTTCGCCGATCTTCTTGTCCGAATCCTCAAGCGCAGCCAGAGCCGAACCCTTGATGATCGGAATGTCGTCGCCCGGGAATTCGTAGGACGACAGCAGTTCGCGCACTTCCAGCTCGACCAGCTCGAGCAGTTCAGCGTCGTCGACCTGGTCGACCTTGTTCAGGAACACCACGATCGCCGGAACGCCGACCTGGCGGGCGAGCAGGATGTGCTCGCGCGTCTGCGGCATCGGGCCGTCAGCGGCCGAAACAACCAGGATCGCGCCGTCCATCTGCGCCGCACCGGTGATCATGTTCTTGACGTAGTCGGCGTGGCCGGGGCAGTCGACGTGCGCATAGTGACGGTTCGGCGTCTCGTATTCGACGTGCGCCGTCGAAATGGTGATGCCGCGCGCCTTTTCTTCCGGCGCAGCGTCGATCTGGTCATACGCCTTGAACTCGCCGAAATACTTCGTGATCGCTGCCGTCAGCGACGTCTTGCCATGGTCAACGTGGCCAATCGTGCCAATGTTGACGTGCGGCTTATTGCGCTCAAATTTGCTCTTTGCCATGGGTACGCTTCCTGTGGTCAAATCGGATGGATCAGCCGGCGGGGCCGGTTTGTCGAGCCGTTTAAGGGTTTCGTCGCATTTGCGCAAGACTTAATTGCGTGCGCCGGAACGGCAAGGTCTCGCCTCTTCAGAAAGGCAGCGGCAAGCGGCGGCAGAAGTACCCAAAGCGCTACGCCTCGGGCCGGAAAATAGAACGTAAACAAGCGCGTGCGGCAAAAACCTGAAGTGCAGCGGATTTTTTTGATGCTTTGAAAAAGAAGCTGGAGCGGGTAGCGGGAATCGAACCCGCGTATTCAGCTTGGAAGGCTGCTGCTCTACCATTGAGCTATACCCGCGGGCCTTCGATCCTGAAGCAGAATGGTGGAGGGAGTTGGATTTGAACCAACGTAGGCTGAGCCAACGGATTTACAGTCCGTCCCCTTTAACCACTCGGGCATCCCTCCATTTTTCTGTCGGGATCAATCGACCAAGCATTTGAGATCGCGTAAGAACCGGCGTCGTTTGTCGCCACCCCGCGATCTGCGCCGGGTATATGACCGCCTGCATTCGTCCTGTCAACACGGCGAAATGCAAATTCTCAGAATTTCTCCACTGCCGACCGCAGCGGCGATTTCCGAAATCAGTTTCAACCGGAGGCGAAGCTTACTATAAGACCGGCATGAGCAAGGACAAGACCGGCGACAAGAGCGCCAAAGACACCCATTATGCAAATCTGCGCCGTGCGCACCGGGACGCCCGGCGCGAACGCGGGGAGATTCCGACTCCGCGCCAGGACAAGCGCGGAAAGCTGCCCGCCGACTGGAAGCCGCCGGCGCTCGCCCCGGACCAGGTGCTCCTCTACGGCCTGCACACGGTCCGCGCCGCCCTCGACAATCCGGAACGCCGCATCATCCGCCTCTCGGTAACGCAGAACGCCGCCGCGCGCCTGGAGCTCGGCGATTTGGCGGCGCTCCCCTTCCCGGCCGAGACTGTAACGCCGCAGGAGCTCGACCGCATGCTCGGCCCCGATGCCATTCACCAGGGCGTGATGCTGGAGACGCAGCCTCTGCCGCACCGCAAGCTCGAGGCTCTTCGCGACTGCCCCTTGATTCTCGTTCTCGATCAGGTGACCGATCCCCACAATGTCGGAGCGATCATGCGCTCGGCGGTCGCCTTCGACGCAGGCGCGCTCATTACGACGATGCGCCACAGTCCAACCGAATCAGGTGTGCTGGCGAAATCGGCCTCGGGTGCGCTGGAGCTCATTCCTTATATCCAGATCACCAATCTCGCCGACACCCTCGAAGAGCTCCACGAACTCGGCTTCATGACGATAGGCCTCGATTCCGAGGGCCCGCAGCCGCTCGAAGGCACATTCGCCGGCGACAAGATCGCGCTGGTGCTCGGTGCGGAGGGTAAGGGCCTGCGCCAGAAGACCCGGCAGACGGTCAAGGCGCTCGCACGGCTCGACATGCCCGGCGCGATCAAGTCGCTGAACGTGTCGAATGCCGCCGCCATCGCAATGTACGCGGCAAGACATCATCTTAGGGGATAGGAGCCGGCGGGACGATCGTCACGGTGAGCCCCGCCGTCGGACAGCCGTCCTGCAATCTTTTCCAAGTCGTGACGTTGAGGTTCATTTCGCAGCGCGCGAGATAGGAGATGTCGCCGATGCGGATGCACGCAGTCTGGCCGAGTTCGTATTTGCCCCCATCGCGGTGACGACAGGTGCACCGCCCGCCCGGCGCAGACGCGGAAACACTTCCGGCCACCAGGGCGACGGCCGCGAGCGACAACGCCAGAAACCGCAGGGCGCGCACGCATTTCATGCCCGACAGAATAGCGCAGTTTCGACCCGATCAGAAACGGAGAATGCCGGCTGATTGCTCGGCCGGCATCCTCCGCAACGAACCGGCGCCACGGCGCCGGCCGAATGATTAGCTTGCGAGCTTCAGAACGTTGCCCTGAGCAATCGTCTTTTCGGCTTCGGCTATGGCGAACTGCTTCTGGTCGGGGCCGAGATTCAGGCCCTCTGCGCGGATGAACTCGATGTCCGTTATGCCGAAGAAACCGAAGACCGACCGCAGATAGGTTTCCTGGTGGTCCATGGCGGAAGCCGGGGCGACCGAATAATGACCGCCACGGGTGGAGGCGACGATAACCTTCTTGCCCTTGGCGAGGCCTTCCGGTCCTGCTTCGGTATAGCGGAAGGTTTTGCCGGCAACGGCCAGACGGTCGATCCACGCCTTGAGCTGGCTCGGGATCGAGAAGTTATACATCGGCGCACCGACGACGACTGTGTCGGCAGCCAGGAATTCCTCGAGCATCTGGCGGCCGATGCGCACATCGGCGGCCAGAGCGGCATCGACACCATCGAGGTCTGCGGGCGCCATGATCTGTGCGCCGGTCAGGTGCGGAACGCGTTCGGATGCGAGATCCCGATAGGTGATCTCCGCATCGGGCTGGTCGGCCTTGAGCTGCGACACGATTGCCGACGTCAGGCGGCGGGAGACGGAGTGTTCGCCGAGAATGCCGGAGTCGATATGGAGGATTTTCATGGGAAGCACCTTTGCTTACGTTGCGGTGCATCACATATGATCTGCAAACAATCATTCGATAAGTCAGCGAATATTTGACATTCCGTTTCCCCAGGGAAACAATTCGGCATATATCGCGGCAGATGGCCCCCTGAGCTCCAATCGTTACCCTCCAATCGACGGGGAGCCGCACCGAACGTCGATACCGCCTTTGATGGGAGGCACTCATGCAGGATCTCAACGATATCGCGCTCTTCGCCGCAGTCGTCAAACACAATGGCTTCAGCGCCGCCGCGCGCGACCTGAACGTGCCGAAATCCAAGCTCAGCAAACATGTCGCACGCCTGGAGGAGCAATTGGGCGTGCGTCTGCTCGAACGCTCGACGCGCAAGCTTCGAATGACCGAAATCGGCCGTATCTTTTACGAGCACGCCCAGGGGCTGCTCGACGGCGTGGCCGCCGCCGAAGCCGAGATCGCCGCAGTGCGCGCCGAGCCGACGGGTGTCGTCCGGCTCGCCTGTCCTATCGGCTTCACACCGATGCTCGCCGACATCCTGCCCGCCTTTCACCGCCGATATCCGGGCGTCCGCCTGTTGATCACCGCCTCCAACCGGCGGATCGATCTCATCGAGGAACGGATCGACGTGGCCTTGCGCGCACGCGACCAGCTCGACACCGACAGCCAGCTGATCGTCCGAAAATTCGGCGAAGTGCGCCAACGCCTCGCCGCCAGCCCGACGCTTCTCGCGCGCCTCGGTGAGATCACGACCGACAATCTTTCGCAAATGCCGACGCTGTCGATGAACGAGCAGCACCCCAATGATGTCTGGCGGCTCGTACACGCAACCGGGGGAGCGATCGAGATCGCTCACCGGCCCATAGTCGGCTGCAGCGATTTTCTCATCCTCGAACGCGCGGCCATCGAAGGCATGGGCATAGCGCTGCTGCCCGACCACATCTGCGAGCGCGCCTTCCGAACCGGCGCCCTCGTTCCGGTCCTGCCGGAGTGGACCTCCGGCAACGTCATGGTCCACCTCGTCTTCCCCTCGCGCCACGGCCTGCTGCCCGCGACCCGCGCCCTCATCGACTTTCTGGCGGAAAATCTGATCAAGGCGCTGGAGCGCTGCCGCGAGGTCGACCCGAGGCCGGCCGCGTCGTTCGAGATTTGATGATGGTGTTTCGTGCGTCCCGCCCGTATTCGCCTCGAAGCGAAGCGTTATCGAGCGCCGAGGACGAGGATGCGGTACGGCGAGGCATGCGGGAACCCGGAGGACTTTAAGATGTCCGGAGGACTTGAAGATGAGTAACGCGCTGGTACCAGAGTTTGCTGTCTCCGATTGGCAGGCTTCCAAAGAATTCTACTGTAATATCCTCGGTTTCTCGTGCGACTACGAACGGCCGGAAGAGGGCTTTTGTTATCTCAGTCGGGACGGCGCGGAACTCATGCTCGATCAGATCGGCGCGGGGCGCACCTTCGATGACGGCCACCTTCCGCAGAGTTATCCCTTTGGAAAGGGGCTGAACGTCCAAATTCGCGTTGCCTCAGCCGATGCCCTTGTTCGAGCCTTGACCGACAAGGGAATCGCGCTCTACCTCCCCCTCGAGGAACGCTGGTATCGACGGGGTGAGGAAGAGGTCGGCAATCGCCAGTTCGTGGTCGCAGATCCCGACGGATACCTGCTGCGGTTCTATGAGCCTTTGGGGCTGCGCCCCGGAGCTTCATGAGGCTGCTTCGCTTCTCATGTTGGCCCGCCGAAGCGGAGTGCAGCAGGGCCATATGAGGGCCTGTTGGACGTTGTGCGGCCGCCCTCCGGACAAATCGGCGAGAGGATTTCCGCGTCTCCATTCCGAGTACGGATCAACACCAAAGCGAAGGAAAAATAACGGCGGAAAGCGATATGGTGCCCCCAGAGAGACTCGAACTCCCGACCTACTGATTACAAATCAGCCGCTCTACCAACTGAGCTATAAGGGCATATTAGGGCTGGGAGTTACCATATTCTCTCCCGGTGTAAAGCAAAAATGCGGCTTCTCCCAATTTTTCGGATGCGTTCGTGCCGAGGCCGTGCCAGAAAAAGCGACCGTGGCGTCTATAGCGCCGCACGCCTAAATTGACGCGAAAACAAGCGGAAGCGCCCCTGCCCCCGCAATGACAGACGGACTGAGTTCATGGCCCGCAAGTTCAACTCCCTCGCCTTCATCGCATCGCCGGCAGAGGAAGCACAGAAGGCGGCCAAGGATCTCCGGGCCCTCTACGGAGATCATGATGCGGACAAGGCCGAAGTGATCGTCGCGCTCGGCGGCGATGGCTTCATGCTGCACACGCTCCACAGGACGATGAATACCGGCAAGCTCGTCTACGGGATGAACCGCGGCTCGGTCGGGTTCCTGATGAACCGCTACAGCACCGAGAACCTGCATCAGCGCATCGCCAATGCGGACGAAAACGCATTTCATCCGCTCGAGATGCGCACCACGGACGTCAACGGCGACAAGTTCACCGCGCTTGCCATCAACGAGGTCTACCTTTTCCGCCAGTCCTACCAGGCCGCGAAGTTGAAGGTCATCGTAGACGGAAAGACGCGGCTCGACGAACTGACCTGCGACGGGCTGCTTCTGGCGACGCCTGCGGGCTCCACCGCCTATAATCTTTCTGCGCACGGGCCGATCCTGCCGTTGGAAGCTCCGCTCCTGGCGTTGACGCCCGTCAGCCCTTTCCGGCCGCGGCGCTGGCGCGGGGCGCTGTTGCCGAATCACGTGACGGTGGACATCGAAATCCTCGAGGCCGACAAGCGCCCGGTCAACGCCGTGGCAGACCACCAGGAAGTCAAGTCCGTCGTGCATGTCCGCATCGCCGAATCGGAGAAGCTCACGGCGCGGATCCTTTCGGATCCGGATCATTCCTGGTCCGATCGCATTCTCGCCGAGCAGTTTTCCAATTGAAATCTCACGTTGCAAGGCCGATATGGTATGATCACGGGCGGTAGCGTGCCTCGCGGTCCCGGCGTTCGGTTGCGAAGGATATCCACAATGCACAAGGCCCTGCTGATAGCGCTCTGCCTGACCCTGCCCTCAAGCGCGCTTTTCGCTCAGGACAATGGCCTCCTGCCCCCGAACGTCATCTTCGTGACGAGCACGGGCTTTTGGGAGGAGAGCGGCGGCGCGCCGCAGCCGGACGAAAGCAGGGATGGCGACAAGGGTGCGAAGACTGCGGCGCCCGGTGGGCGGCGCGGCTATTATAAACTGATTGCCGTTCGACAGGAGGACGGCACCGCGCAGGTCCATCTGCAGCAGATCGCCTCCACTCCGACCGGTCCCGAGGTGGTTTCCTCCGCGGAACTGGAGGAATTCACGGCGCTGAAGCCCTATGTCACCGATATTCGCCCCGAAACCTCGACAGGGATCACGCCGCAGCCGGGAATGTTCGCGACGGTTTATCTGAAGACCGAAGCGGGCGCGACCGAGCCCGAGTCCTGGACGGTCCTCATCGACGAGCTCGGCGACATCAAGATCGAGCGCGCGACGAATTGAGGGTCACTGAACTTCGCCCCTCATCCGCCTGCCGGCACCTTTATAACTTGTCATTAGCCAAATCCGCCATGCTTGTGGATGCGGTGGCGAAGGGGACTAGGGCCTGCCGCGAGCCCCCTTCGCCCCGCTTGCGGGGGAGAAGGTGGCCGGCAGGCCGGATGAGGGGCGGCTTTCAGCGCAGACCGCACACCGCCCATCCCGAAAGGAATTTCCCCTCGCCCCCTCAATACCGGGGCAACGGCAATCAGCTCAGGTCGTCGACGGCCGCATCCGCGCCACCGCTGACGCGATGTGCAAGGGCTGCCTCCATGAACTCGTTCAGTTCACCGTCGAGCACGTCGCCCGGGCTGGTGCTTTCGACACCCGTCCTCAAATCCTTGACCAACTGATAGGGCTGAAGGACGTAGGAGCGGATCTGGTGACCCCAGCCTATATCGGTCTTCGACGCCGCCTCGACGTTGGCGGCCTCCTCGCGCTTCTTCAGTTCAGCCTCGTAGAGCCGCGCGCGAAGCATGTCCCATGCCTTGGCGCGGTTCTTGTGCTGCGAGCGTTCCTGCTGGCACTGCACCACGATGCCGCTCGGCATATGGGTGATGCGCACGGCCGAATCGGTCGTATTGACGTGCTGACCGCCGGCGCCCGAGGAGCGGTACGTATCGATCCGGCAATCGCTTTCGTTGATGTCGATCTGGATCGATTCGTCCACGACGGGATAGACCCAGATGGACGAAAAGGACGTATGGCGGCGAGCGTTGCTGTCATAGGGAGAAATCCGGACGAGGCGATGCACGCCCGATTCCGTCTTCAGCCAGCCATAGGCATTATGCCCCTTGACGAGAAGCGTAGCGGATTTGATGCCTGCTTCTTCCCCGTCCTGGATTTCCATGAGCTCGACCTTGTAGCCCTGGCGTTCGGCCCATCGCGTATACATGCGAAGCAGCATGTTCGCCCAGTCCTGGCTTTCCGTGCCGCCGGCGCCCGAATGGACTTCGAGATAAGTGTCGTTCTGGTCGGCCTCGCCCGAAAGCATGGCCTCGACCTGCTTCTTCGCCGCCTCGCCACGCAATTGGCGAAGCGCTTCCTCGGCCTCGGATACGATCGCCGAATCGCCCTCCTCTTCACCGAGTTCGATGAGCTCGATGTTGTCGTTGAGCTGCTGCTCGAAGCGGCGCAGGCCATTGATGCCATCGTCGAGCTGCTGGCGCTCGCGCATCAGTTTCTGCGCCTCGGCCGCATCGTTCCAGAGCGACGGATCTTCCGCCTTGTTGTTCAACCAGTCCAGTCGTCTTACCGCCTGATCCCAGTCAAAGATGCCTCCTCAGCAGGCTTATGGCCTGCTTGATTTCGTCGACGATGTTCTCGATTTCGCTGCGCATGATCCTGCTTCTTCAGGTGACTTTTCCAACGTGACGGTCAAATAGCGGTGCCCGCCGCCGATGTAAAGGCGACGGGCACCGCGTGCGATGGAAAGGATCAGAACAGTCCGTTGGAGCCGGAGGTTACCGCCTGGTTGGCCTGCGGAGAGGTTCTCAATATTTCTTCCGGCGGCGCATATTCGTCGAGGTCGCCGATGACCGAGAAGGTGTCCGCAGGGCCGGTGCCCGGCTTGAAGGCTTCGATGATCGTGTCCGGCTCGCCCTCGACGGCCGCCATGCCGGTCTTGCGGTTGACGGGAATAAGGCTCATGCCTTCCGGCACCACGAACTTGCCGGGACGGGTACCCTCCACCGCCTTCTGCATGAAGGCGTTGAAGATCGGCGCCGACAGGCCGCCGCCGGTCGACCCGCGCCCGAGCGGTGCCGGGTCGTCGAAGCCGAGATAGAGCCCCGCGACGAGGTCGGGAGTGTAACCCACGAACCAGGCGTCCTTCTCGTCATTGGTCGTGCCGGTCTTGCCTGCGACAGGGCGATCGAGTTTGATCTTGCCTGCCGCGGTCCCCCGCGCGACTACGCCTTCCATCATGGAGGTGATCTGATAGGAGGTCATCGGGTCGAGGACCTGCTCGCGATTGTCGATCAGCACCGGCTCTTCCTGAGCTTCCCAATGGTCGGCATTGCAATTCTCGCAGGCCCGGTCCTCGTGGCGGAAGATGGTCTTGCCGTAACGGTCCTGGATCCGGTCGATCAGCGACGGCTTGATCTGCTTGCCGCCATTGGCGATGACGGCATAGGCGGACACGAGACGCAGCACCGTCGTTTCGCCGGAACCGAGGGACATCGCAAGAAGCGGCGCCATCTTGTCGTAGATCCCGAAACGTTCGGCATATTCGGCGACGATGTTCATGCCCAGGTCGTTGGCAAGCCGGACCGTCATCAGGTTGCGCGATTTTTCGATGCCGAGGCGGAGCGTCGACGGTCCGGCAGAGCCGCCGCCGTAGTTTTCGGGCCGCCAGACCTGACCGCCCGCGACGATCTCGATAGGCGCATCCAGAATGACCGATGCCGGGGTATAGCCGTTGTCGAGGGCGGCCGCGTAGACGAAGGGTTTGAAGGCGGAACCGGGCTGGCGCATCGCCTGAGTCGCGCGGTTGAACTCGGACTGTCCGTAGGAAAACCCGCCGACCATCGCCAGCACGCGGCCGGTATGCGGGTCCATCGCGACCAATCCGCCCTGAACCTTCGGCGGCTGGCGCAGCCGATATTCGCCGGCCTCTTGCAACGGCTCGACATAGACGACGTCGCCCGGCCCGAAGACCCCCTCCGGCGACTTGGCGTTCTTGCGCTTTCCGCCCGCGGAGCGATAGGCCCACTGCATGTTCTTGGCGGCAATCCGCCCGGTCACCCGTTCAGGCACGATCTTGCCCGAGACTTCCTTTTCCGGCTGGACGCCGATTTCGGCGCCTTCGCTGTCTACAGAGAGCACGACCGCCAGTTTCCATTCCGGCACGTCGCTGAGCATGGGGATCTTGCTCAGCGGCTCGCCCCAGTCGCCGCCGATCTCGATTGTCTTCACCGGACCGTGAAAGCCTCGCCGCTCGTCGTAGTTCAAAAGCCCGTCCTGAAGCGCCTTGCGCGCCGCAATCTGCAGCCGCGGATCCAGCGACGTACGCACGGAAAGCCCGCCCTCGTAAAGGGCCTTGTCACCGTATTTCTGGATGATCTGACGACGCACTTCTTCGGCGAAGAAATCGGAGGCGAAGAGGTGCGCGCCGCCGCGCCGCGGCTTGACGCCGAGCGGTTGTTGCTTTGCCTCCTCGCCGTCAGCCTTGGTGACGTATCCATTTTCGACCATCCGATCGATCACCCAGTTGCGGCGCTCGATCGCAGCCTCGACCTCGCGGAACGGGTGATAATTGGCCGGCCCCTTGGGCAGGGCCGCAAGATAGGCGGTCTCGGCAATCGTCAGTTCCGTCACCGACTTGTCGAAATAGGTCAGCGCCGCCCCGGCGATGCCGTAGGAATTCAGCCCGAAGAAAATCTCGTTGAGATAGAGCTCGAGAATGCGGTCCTTGCTGTAGGCCTGTTCGATGCGGAAGGAGAGGATCGCTTCCTTGATCTTGCGATCGAGCGTCTGGTCGGAGCTCAGAAGGAAATTCTTGGCGACCTGCTGGGTGATCGTCGACGCTCCGACCGGGCGCCGACCGGAGCCGAAATTCTGCACATTGACGACGATGGCGCGCGCAAGGCCCGTCACGTCGACACCCGGATGCCGGTAGAAATTCTTGTCTTCCGCCGAGATGAATGCGGCCTTGACGCGATCGGGTATCGCCTGAATAGGCAGATACAGCCGGCGCTCGCGCGCATATTCGGCCATCAGCGCGCCGTTACCCGCATGGAAGCGCGTCGTCACCGGCGGTGCATAATTGGCCAGCACCTCATAGTCGGGCAAGTCCTTGGTGATGCCGCCGAGATAGATCGCGACGGCCGCGGCTGTGCCAAGCAGCAGAAACGCACCAATGCCAAAAAAATATCCAATCAGTCTGATCATCAGTCAGGTACCGGTATCTAATTATCGTCCCATTGCGAGGTCGCCGAGTGCCCGAACGCTCGTTTTCCGCGAAAGGAAGCCGACTTCGCCAAACTCTTCCAAAGAAATCGTCCGGCATTTTCAGTTACACGCGTTTGGGCTCCCTCATATGGCCAGGAACCTGAAGCATCAACACCGTTTCCCACAAATCGGGACGCCCTCCCCCTAAGGGGCCCGGATTGTGAGTAAAATAGGGCTGTTACCGGATTATACAGTGCGCATCCGCTGAAAAGCATATCGCTGTTACCGGCTCGACACAAATCACATCCCCATTCCGTGGCGCCGGGCTGGGACGAGATCAGCGATCCCGGAATGCCCTGCGCATTCAACCGCCGTTTGCAACCGCGGTGTTCCGGTAGCGCTGAACGGCGTCCGCAAGCAGCGCGGATACCTTCTTCCGCCATTCCGCATCGAGCAGTTGCTTCTCATCTTCCTTGTTCGACAGGAAGCCGAGCTCGAGCAGCACCGAGGGCACGTCCGGCGCCTGCAGGACCCGGAACCCCGCATGGCGGTGCGGATTGTTGATCAGCTTGATCTGCCCTTCGAACGAGGAAATGACGCTTCGGGCGAGGTTGACCGAGAAAGCCTGCGTTTCGCGGCGGGTGAGATCGATGAGGATATCCGCGACTTCGGCCGGCTCGCTTTCAAGCGGAATCCCGGCAATCTCGTCGGAGAGATTCTCGCGTGCGGCAAGATCGGCTGCGAGGTGGTCGGACGCCTTGTCGGAGATCGTGTAGACCGTGGCGCCCCGAATATCCTTCTGCCGTAATGTGTCGGCGTGAACCGAAATGAACAGGTTGGAGCCTCGCTGGCGTGCAATCTGCACGCGTTGAGGGAGGGAGAGAAATTCGTCGCGTTCACGCGTCAGAAACGCCTCGATGCCGGGTTCGTGATTGAGCCGTTCCACCAGCTCCTTCGCGAAGGCCAGGGTCACGTGTTTCTCTTCGGTTTTCGTGACGCCACCGATTGCACCGGTATCGATTCCGCCATGGCCGGCATCTATCGCAACCACGAAGACGCCGGCCTTCGGGGGTGGCGCGGCGGCCGGCCGGTCGGTCTTGGCGGAGGGCACCGTGCCTGTCCACTGCTGCTCGGCCAGGAGCTTGTCGAAGCGGTCCTGGCCGATCCTCTCCGCATCGAGCACGAGGCGAAAGCCCTTCCCGTCCTCCACCGGCTTCACTTCCGCATGGGTCACCTCCGTCGGCCCCTTGGCGGAGAGCACAAGCCGCGAGGCCCCTGCCCCCATTCCGCCGTAGCGGATGGCGTCGAACAACCCGCGAGGCTGCAGGCTCTCCGGTTTCAGTCCGAACGACGTTTCCGGCAGATCGACGATGACGCGAAAAGGATTGGCGACGTAGTGGATGGAGAAGGCCGGCTCGCGATCGAACTCGATGACCAGGCGCGTGCGGGCATCGTCGCCGGCAATCCGCGCGGCATAGGCGAGGAGAGGCACCGGCTCGCCGGCGCGCACGCCCGCCACGGGCGACAAGAGAAGCAAAACGGCACCAAAGGCAGCGACGAGCACGCGCATACCGCGACGACGCCCGATCGCCTCCATGGAACACAGCCTAGTCGCCGAACGCCTCACCTGAAACCCCGCATTCATCCAATCAATGTACCGGCGAAGGTCTCCCCGGCACCCCCTATCCGCCCCTCAACCAATGAACCCTCAGGGTTAACCAAAGCTTGACGCGGAGGCCGTCGCACCGCCCGTCAGCCGGCGCTGTCTTCTCCTGAAGGTCCGGTTACACCCGCGCAAGCGAATCGATCAATATTGTGGCGGCAAAGGCTTTTCCCTTGCCAATGTGACATGGAAAACATAAAAGCGTCACAAGGAGAAAGTGTTGACGGGATAGAATCGTCGGCCGGGCAGCCGGAGCTTTTAGACGAGCTTGGCGCCAGGGAGTGATCGAGCCGGAACAACCGGTTGCAACCGTATCAAGCTTCCGCGGCCGCAGGAATTCATCCGCCGTCGCCGCATTTCCTCCTCCGTATACTGGTTCGCAAATTTCCGGCGGTGGCCGGAGTTCTTGATGGTGAATTTCACCGGATGCCCGCAAGCGGGCGCATTCATCGGGCCTCTTCCAGAGGTCCAGGACATTGGCATTCTTGTTTGGTCTTTGATGTGACTCAGCAGTATCGGTCAGAAGTAGAGCGGCCCCGGGACCCCAGCGTTCCGGCTGCCGTCTGGCTGCTGCACCATCGCCTGCGCCAAACAGGACCTTTCATATCCGGCGCAGCCTCCGACGTCTTCGACAGCCTTCTTGAAAAAGGCACTCTGTCTGTCGTCCCGCCGCGCCGAGGAGCACAGCTTAGATGGCAGAGAAAATGCTTATCGATGCGTCTCACTCAGAGGAGACGCGCGTCGTTGTCGTACGCGGGAACCGCATAGAAGAATTCGATTTCGAATCGGAACATAAGAAGCAGATCCGCGGCAATATCTACCTGGCGAAGGTAACCAGAGTGGAGCCGTCGCTCCAGGCGGCCTTCGTCGATTACGGCGGCAATCGCCACGGGTTTCTGGCCTTCGCCGAAATCCATCCCGACTACTACCAGATCCCCCTCGCCGACCGTCAGGCCCTGTTGAAGGCGGAAGCCGAAGAGGCTCGCCGCGACGATGACGAGCCGAACGATACCGTGGCGGAACAGAAATCCGCGCCGGCCGGCGATACGGTTGCCGAAGTCGTGGCACAGGCCGAAGCCGCCGAGGCAGCCGGAGAAGCCGCCGAGGCCGCTGCGGAGAAGCCGAAGGCCAAGGCCAAGCCGAAGCGTACCCGCCGCGCGAAGCCGAAGGCCGGCGAAGAGCCCGTGGCGCCTGAGGGCGGCCCGTCGGAAGACGGTGAAGGCGACAAGAACGAAATGGCCGCGGTGGTCGATACCGATTCGATCTCCGAGGATATCGACGCGCGTCGTCAGCGTGACGACGACGATGACGACGACAATCACGACGGCGAAAAGGAAATCATCGAATCCGTCGGCGCCGAAGATGCCATGGAAGAGGTAGCGGATCGTCATATCCGTAAGCCGCGCAAGCAATACCGCATTCAGGAGGTGATCAAGCGCCGGCAGATCCTGCTGGTTCAGGTCGCAAAGGAAGAGCGCGGCAACAAGGGTGCGGCACTCACGACCTATCTTTCGCTCGCAGGCCGCTACTCCGTTCTCATGCCGAACACGGCGCGCGGCGGCGGCATTTCGCGCAAAATCACCAACCTGCAGGACCGCAAGCGTCTGAAGGAAATCGCCCGCGGTCTCGACGTGCCGCAGGGAATGGGTGTGATCCTGCGCACCGCCGGGGCCAATCGCACGAAAGTCGAGATCAAGCGCGACTTCGAATACCTCATGCGGCTGTGGGAGAACGTCCGCACGCTGACGCTGAACTCTACTGCCCCCTGCCTCGTCTACGAGGAGGGCAGCCTTATCAAGCGATCGATCCGTGATCTCTACAACAAGGACATCAGCGAGATCGTCGTTTCGGGCGAGGAAGGCTACAAGGAAGCCAAGGGCTTCATGAAGATGCTGATGCCGAGCCACGCAAAGGTCGTGCAGCCCTATCGCGACGTGCATCCGATCTTCTCCCGCTCCGGCATCGAAGCGCAGCTCGATCGCATGCTGCAGCCGCAGGTGACGCTGAAGTCTGGCGGCTACATCATCATCAACCAGACCGAAGCTCTGGTTTCCATCGATGTGAACTCCGGTCGTTCGACGCGCGAACACTCGATCGAGGATACGGCTCTCCAGACGAATCTCGAGGCAGCCGAGGAAGTAGCGCGGCAATTGCGCCTTCGCGACCTTGCCGGCCTGATCGTGATCGACTTCATCGACATGGAAGAGAAGCGGAACAACCGCTCCGTCGAGAAGAAGCTCAAGGATTGCCTGAAGAACGATCGGGCCCGTATCCAGGTCGGCCGCATCTCGCATTTCGGCCTGCTCGAAATGTCTCGCCAGCGCATTCGCGCCTCGGTGCTGGAAAGCACGATGCAGACCTGCCCGCACTGCAACGGCACGGGCCATATTCGTTCGCAATCCTCCGTTGCCCTGCATGTTCTGCGCGGCATCGAGGAACATCTGCTCAAGAACACCACGCACGACATCAGCGTGCGCACGACACCCGATATCGCGCTCTACCTGCTCAATCAGAAGCGCAGCTCGATTACAGACTACGAACAGCGCTTCGGTGTCTCCATCTTCATCGAAGCGGACGCCCATGTCGGTGCGCAGCACTTCGCGATCGATCGCGGTGAACCGGTCGAAAATCCGGTGAGGATCGACCAGATCCTGCAGTTCGAGCCGGAGCCGGAAGACGAAGAAGAGGTCCTCATCGAGGAGGAGACCGACGAAGAGGAAGCGGAAGAGATTGCTGCCGAGCGTCAGGACCAGAAAAAGGGTCAGACCGACGAGCAAGGCGGCCGCAAGCGCAAGCGTCGTCGCCGCCGGCGCGGCAAGGGCACGGGTCAGGGGGCGGACGAAGCCTTCGCTGAGGCCGCCGACGCGGCTGAGGACGAGACCGGCGATGAAGGCGCCGTGGACGATGCCGAGGATGAAGGCGACGCCACGGATGCCCTGAATGGTGATAGCGAGCAGAAGCGCAAGCGTCGCCGCCGCGGCAAGCGTGGCGGCCGCCGCAGTCGTCAGGATGAACTTGCTGAAGCCGAGGGCGAGGCCGGCGTGGCTGCAGAAGCCGGCGAAGCGGCCGGTGACGACGCAGAGGCGGAAGTCCTCCCAGCCGCGGCAGCCGAGGAGACGTCGCCGGATATCGCGGCAGCCGCTGCCGTCGAGGCAGCAGCGGAGGAGCCGAAACCGGCCAAACCCCGGCGCAGCCGCAAGAAAGCAGTCAAGGCCGAGGAGCCGGCCGAGAGTGTCGACGAAGGAGCCGAGAAGGCCGTCGAGTCCCAACCCGAAACACCCGAAGTCGCACCTGAGGCGGTGGAGGAAGCTGTTGCCGATCTGGAAGGCGCAAAGCCTGCGCGCGCAAACCGGGATCTGTCGGCGATCGCTACCGAGCCGGTCGTGACGTCCAGCAAAAGCGAGGGCGAAGAGGAGCCGGCAAAACCCAAAAAGGGCGGCTGGTGGCAGCGCCGCGGTTTCTTCTAAGAAGCAAAGAAATAGCCCGGAGCGATCCGGGCTTTTTCATGGCCGGGACGCGTGGCGGCTCAGGTGTGAGCTGCCCCATTGAAAAACTCCGCCCTTTCCGGACGGAAAGCCGCACATAGTTTTCCTTATCCCGCTCTATACTTTCCAGAGGGAGGATGAGGCCATGCACAAGTTCACAGTCATCGTTACGGAAGAGTTCGAAGCCGACACTGCCGAGGAAGCTGCCTTGCTCATGTATCAGCAACTGACCAACGGGCCGGCCCCTTTGCATTATTCGGTCACGGATGAAACGAAGCTCGCAACCAACCTGACACTGGACCGGAAAGAGGCAGATGAGTTTGCGAGTGTCGATCACACCGCAGACCCCGGCAACTGGTAAAAGCCGGCGCAACTACCCGCGACGGCTTGTTTGATTTCCTCATTTCTGTGCTTGTCACAGGAATCCAGCCAGCCCAAGTCCTTGGGCTGAAAGAACGTTTCCCGCGCCGCAGACGCGGCGCTGCTGGATCCCTGTGACGAGCACAGGGATGAGGGTAGAGAGGGTGCCGTGAAGATAGCGAGGCGGCGCGGAGGTCCCGGGTCACGCCCGTATACAGCGTCCCGCTTCGCTTCGATGTAGTAGCCGCACATCCCCGGTCCCTCATTCCTGTGCTCGTCACAGGAATCCAGCCAGACCAAGTCCTTGGGCTGAAAGAACGCGTCCCGCGCCGCAGATGCGGCGCTACCCTCATCCCTGTGACAAGCACAGGAATGAGGAAATCAAACAAGCGCCGCGGGCGGCCCGAATCTCGATAAGCCTTAGGCCAGCCAGCGCGCGATGCGGTTCATCGCCTCCTCCATCTCGATAGCCGCCCCCGCATAGGAAAAGCGCATGGTGCGATGCCCTTCGACGGGATCGAAGTCGAAGCCGGGCGTTGCCGCGACGTCGATCTCGGCCAGCATCCGACGGGCGAAGGCCATGCTGTCATTGGTGAAGCGGCTGACATCCGCATAGGCGTAAAATGCGCCGTCCATCGGCGAGGCGATCGAAAAGCCGATCTGCGGCAGCCGTTCGAGCAGCAGTGCCCGGTTCGCGGCATAGGCACGCTTGTAGCCGTCGAGCTCCTCATGTGCGCCGAGAGCCGCCTCCGCGGCAATCTGTGACAGCTCCGGCGGCGAAATATAGAGGCTCTGCGCAATGCGCTCGAAGGCACGCACCCGCGCCTCGGGTAGAACCATCCAGCCGATGCGCCAACCGGTCATACAGTAATATTTGGAGAAGGAGTTGATCACGACGGCGTCGTCGGCGACTTCAAGCGCCGTCGTCTCCTCCCCGGCGAAAGTAAGGCCGTGATAGATCTCATCGGAAATGAAGGCGATCGAGTGGTCCCGGCAATAATCGGCGAGCGCCTTCAGCTGCGCCTTGCCGGTCACCGTTCCCGTCGGGTTCGCCGGGCTTGCGAGAAGCACGCCCTTCAACGGTTTTCCGCCCCGTGCGGCGGCGCGCTCCAGGCTGTCCGGGGTCAAAGTGAAGCCGGCATCGGCATTGGCTTCGATCTCGACCACTTCGAGCCCGAGCGCGGCCATGATGTTGCGATAGGCGGGATAGCCCGGGCGGGCGATAGCCACGCGATCGCCCGGATCGAACAGGGCGAGAAAAGCGAGATTGAACCCGGCCGACGATCCGGTCGTCACCGCAATCCGCTGCGGATCGAGCGTGATGCCGTGTCGGCTGTGATAGTGAGCGGCAATCGCCCTCTTCAGGGAGAGTGTGCCAAGAGCGTCCGTATAGCCGAGCCGACCGTGATCGAGTGCCCTCCTTGCTGCATCGAGTGCCGCTTTCGGCGCCGGATGCGCGGGCTGACCGACCGCCATGGATATGACCGGGTCGCCGGAATCGCGCCGCCGCGTGGCCTCGGCCAGCACATCCATGGCGTGGAACGGCTCGACTGCGCTGCGTTTCGACATCTGTGCCAAAGGAAGGTCCTCGCGAGTTTCTTGATGCCCTTTGCCCCATCGCTCGCGGCTTCACAAGTCCGCGAACGCCGCAATTCGGCCGATTTTGCCGTTTCGTTTCCCTCCGCCACGCCCTATGCTTCAACCAGTCGGCGCAAGCCGGGACTTGTCGTCGTCTTCAAACTGGCGCATTGACGCAAGCGTGCGGAGCCTACGACCGACATAGAACAGCAGACCACGAGGAAAGAATGACGCTCAAGATGAAGATGATTGCCGCAGCATCCCTGATCGCGCTTGCTGCCGGCGTCGCCCTGCCCGGTCCCGCGGCGGCGCTCGATGCCAAGCAGAAGGAGGAATTCGGCGCCTTCATCAAGGAGTACCTGCTCGCCAATCCGGAGATCATGCTGGAAGTGCAGGAAGCCCTCACCTCCAAGCAGCGGGCCAAGCAGCAGGAAACCGCTCAGGCGGCAATCGCCGACAACAAGAAGGCGATCTTCAACTCTGCCTACGACATTGCCCTCGGCAATCCGGACGGCGATGTGACGATCGTCGAGTTCTTCGATTACAACTGCGGCTATTGCAAACGGGCTCTCTCCGACATGGACGACATCCTCGCCAAGGACAAGAATGTCCGCTTCGTTCTCAAGGAGCTCCCAATTCTCGGGCCGGACTCGCTCGCGGCCCACAAGGTCAGCGCCGCCTTCCGCGTGATCGCACCAGAGAAATACGGCGATTTCCATCGCGCCCTGCTCGGGGGAGAGGAGCGCGCGACGGAGGAAACCGCGATCGCCGTTGCGGCCAAGCTCGGCGTGACGGAAGCGCAGTTGCGCGAAAAGATGGATGACGGGCCGTATGATGCCTCGATGCGCGAAGCCTATACGCTCGCCAACGAGCTCGGCATCACGGGAACGCCTTCCTACGTCGTCGGCAACGAGGCGGTCTTCGGCGCTGTCGGGGCGCCAGAGATCGAACAGAAGGTCGCCAACATGCGTGCGTGCGGCAAGACCGTCTGCTGACGGCCGGCCGGCCACCGCCCCTATCGGAACAGCACGACTTGTGGACAAAGCCCGCGGGTACCCAGGGGGCTTTTCCTCGGGGAACCATCAGTCTATAGGTAACCCTCCATCACCGGACCGGATTCCCTTATGCCTTCGACTATCTTTGTGCTGAACGGCCCAAACCTGAACGCGCTCGGCAAACGCGAACCGGGTATCTATGGCGGCAAGACGCTTGCCGACATCGAAGCGATGTGCAAGGAGGAGGCCAGACACCTCGGCTTCGACGTCGACTTCCGGCAGTCGAACCATGAAGGCACGTTGGTCGACTGGTTACACGAGGCTGGCGAAAAGGCAGTCGGCATCGCCATCAATCCCGCCGCCTACGGACACACCTCCATCGCCATGCACGATGCCATTCGGGCGATCACCGTCCCCGTGGTGGAGCTGCATCTTTCCAATATTCATGCGCGCGAAGAATTCCGGCACAAGTCGATGATCGCGCCAGCCGTCAAAGGCGTTATCTGCGGTTTCGGCGCACAGAGTTACATTCTGGCGCTGCATGCGCTAAAGAACCTGACGGAAAAATCCAAATAAGAAGAACACGAGGCTCATATCCCATGGCTGAAAAGAAACCGGGTATCGATCAGGCGCTGATCCGTGATCTCGCCAATATCCTTAACGATACCGACCTCACCGAGATCGAAGTGGAGCAGGACGATCTGCGCATCCGCGTTTCGCGGAACGGCACGCCTGTTGCCATGTCCATGCCGGCGATGCCCGCCTACCAGGTGCCGCCCGCCATCGCCGCCGGCCAGCCGGCTGGTGCGCCCCAGGGTGCCGCCGAAGGCGGTCACAATGCCAAGAACGCAGTGACGGCCCCCATGGTCGGCACCGCCTATCTCGCCCCGGCTCCGGGCTCCCGCCCCTTCATCGAAGTCGGTGCGGTGGTAAAGGAAGGTCAGACGATCCTGATCATCGAGGCAATGAAGACGATGAACCAGATTCCGGCCCCCCGCTCCGGCAAGGTGACGGAAATTCTCGTGCAGGACGCCGCTCCGGTCGAATATGGCGAACCCCTGATCGTGATCGAATAGGGCACGGTGGCGATGATCTCGAAAATCCTCATTGCCAATCGCGGCGAAATTGCTCTGCGCGTCCTGCGCGCCTGCAAGGAGCTCGGCATCGCGACCGTGGCCGTGCACTCGACGGCGGACAGCGACGCCATGCATGTCCGGCTCGCCGACGAGAGCGTCTGCATCGGCCCGCCGCCTTCGCGCGAGAGCTATCTGAACATCCATCAGATCGTTGCCGCCTGTGAGATCACCGGTGCGGATGCGGTGCATCCGGGTTACGGCTTCCTCTCGGAGAACGCCAAGTTCGCCGATATCCTCGATGCGCACGGCATCACTTTCATCGGACCGACTGCCGAGCACATCCGCCTCATGGGCGACAAGATCACCGCCAAGAAGACGGCGGAAGAACTCGGCATTCCGGTGGTTCCGGGCTCCGATGGCGAAGTGAAGCCGGAGAACGCCCTGGAAATCGCCCGCCAGATCGGATTCCCCGTGCTGATCAAGGCGACGGCGGGTGGCGGTGGCCGCGGCATGAAGGTCGCCCGCACCGAGGAGGAACTCGAAAATGCGGTTGCGACGGCACGTTCCGAAGCGGCGGCCGCATTCGGCAACGACGCGGTCTACATGGAGAAGTTTCTCGGCAAGCCGCGCCATATCGAAATCCAGGTCGTCGGGGATGGCGAGGGCAATGCGATCCATCTCGGTGAACGCGACTGCTCGCTGCAGCGCCGCCATCAGAAGGTCTGGGAAGAAGCCAACTCCCCGGCCCTGAACGTCGAACAGCGCATGAAGATCGGTCAAATCTGCGCCGAGGCGATGAAGAAGTTGAAATATCGCGGCGCCGGCACGATCGAGTTCCTCTACGAGAACGGCGAGTTCTACTTCATCGAGATGAACACGCGCCTGCAGGTCGAACACCCGATTACCGAAGCGATCACCGGGATCGACCTCGTGCACGAGCAGATTCGCGTGGCGTCCGGAGCCGGCCTCTCTGCCAAGCAGGAGGATATCGTCTTCTCCGGTCACGCCATCGAATGCCGCATCAATGCCGAAGATCCGCGCACCTTCGTTCCTTCTCCGGGCACGATCACGCATTTCCACGCCCCGGGCGGCCTCGGTGTGCGCGTCGACAGCGGCGCCTATCAGGGTTACCGTATCCCCCCCTACTATGACAGCCTGATCGGTAAACTGATCGTCCACGGCCGGACGCGCGTCGAATGCATGATGCGGCTGCGCCGCGTACTCGATGAATTTGTCATCGACGGCATCAAGACGACTCTTCCCCTTTTTCAGGACCTGATCAACAATCAGGATATCGCAAACGGCGATTATGATATCCATTGGCTGGAGCACCATCTGGCCACAACATCCGCATAGGATACGACATTGAAGGAGACGCGCAGCAAACAACCGGATATCACGCCGGACATGTTGTTGCGCGCCTACTCGATCGGTCTCTTCCCCATGGCCGACTCGGCCGACGATCCTGAACTTTTCTGGGTCGAGCCCGAGATTCGCGGCATCATTCCGCTGGACCGGTTTCACGTCTCGCGCAGCCTCGCCAAGGCGATCCGCCGACGTCCCTTCGACATTCGCTTCGATACGGCCTTCGCCGAGGTCATGGAGGGGTGCGCGCAGCCCGCACGGGACAGGCCGACGACCTGGATCAACGACACGATCCGCTCCCTCTATGCGGCCCTGCACCAAATGGGCCATGCGCACAGCGTCGAGGCATGGGAGGGAGGCGTACTCGTCGGCGGGCTCTACGGCGTTTCACTCGGCGCAGCCTTTTTCGGCGAGAGCATGTTCTCGCGGCGCACCGACGCATCGAAGATCTGCCTCGTCCATCTGGTCGAGCGATTGAGGTCCAAGGGATTTCGGCTCCTCGACACGCAATTCACGACCGAACACCTGAAGTCCTTCGGCGCAGTCGACGTGCCCAAGGCTCAGTACGAAGTTCTGCTCGCGAAAGCCATAGCTTCGCCAAATCTCGAATTCTGAGGATCATGCCTTCTCAAGGAAAGGCTTACGCTTTGCGTCGCTCCAGTGAGTGGCAGGCAAAGAGAGATGGATCGCAGGAGGCGCCTTGCCAAGTGCTCTATTGCTTTGCCGCCGTGTCCGGCGGGGGGACGTCCGACGAGGTCTTGCAGGACTGCAGCCAAACGTCATAGACGGGGTGCTCGACCGCATTGAGCCCCGGGCTGTCGGCAAACATCCAGCCGGTGAAGATGCGGCGGATCTTCCGGTCGAGCGTGATTTCGTCCACCTCCACAAAAGTGGTCGTCTTCGGCGCTTCCGTTTCGTCGCGGCTGTGGCAGACGCGCGGCGTTACCTGCAGCGCACCGAATTGCACCGTTTCGCCGATATAGACGTCAAAACTGGTGATGCGGCCGGTGATCTTGTCGATGCCGGAGAAGACCGCGACGGCGTTGGAAAGGCGCGCCGCCTGCGCGGTTTCGACGGCAGACGTCACCGGAGCGGCAAGGAGAAGGGCAATGGCAGCGAACCGCCCTCCCCGGCCAATCAAATCCCGCAGACAGAAACCCGCCATTACCGCCAATCCCCCGCACATTGCTGTTAGTCCCGGATGGACTTCAGGCGCTAAACCCGAAATGTGGCTGCGCCGTGATCGTCCCGCATGTCGCGGGATGATACCCAAAGAGCCCAGGCTCAGGAGCGCGGCGTCCAGGCGTCGTAGTCGCCGGTCACACGCGGGCGCTTACCGGCGCCGGCAATCGACCCCTTCGGCCGATAGGCACCGGGCGTGCCGGTCGGGTTGGCGCGGTGGGGCTTCTGCCACTCGCGTACGACATATTTCTCGTCGGCGGGGGAGACGTCGGTGCGGTGGTGCATCCAGCCATGCCAGCCCGGCGGGATCGCAGACGCCTCGGCAGGGCCGTTGTAGATCACCCAACGCCGCGTCCGCCCCTCGGAGTCCGTGCCGCCCTGATAGTAGACGTTGCCGAACTCGTCTTCCCCGACGCGCTGGCCATGGCGCCAGGTGTGAAACCGGGTACCGATCGTCTGTCCGTTCCACCAGGTGAAAATCTGCAGCAGGAGCTTCATAGGCATCGTCCTTTACCGGCCGATGGGAGCCAGCCGGATGTCAAAATCTCGCCCCCGCTTATGCCGTGCCGCTTCCGGCTTGTCCAGTGATTCCGCTCTTGGCTGCGGGGCATTTCACCTGCATCTGGCGGCCGAAGCGGGTGTGTCGCATCGATGCGAGCGGCGTCAAAGGTCAGGAAAGACGCTTTTCGAGGATGAGCGCCGGTATGCCGGACTGCTCGTCGCCGCAACTGGATGTTTTTGCGACTTCCACAAATCCGTGCGCGCGATAAAAGGCGAGCGCGTGCAGGTTCTGCGGCTCCACTTCCACCCGCATGCGTTCCGCATCCGGGAAGCAGGTCTCGAGCTCGGCGAACATGTCGCGACCGACGCCATGGCGTTGATACTTCGGCAGCACATAGAGCTGGTGCAACACGGCTGTCTTTTCCAGCGACTCGGACATGGCGGCATAGCCCATCCCGGCAAGTTCGCTGCCGTTGTCGGCGACGACAAACTCGGAGTGCTTGCGCTGCAAGCGCGCGCGAAGGGCCTCGACGGAATGCCACTTCGCCGTCAGTTCATTGACCTTTTCGACACCGTAGAACGTATCGTAGGTCGCGTGCCACGTCTCGGCAAGCAGAGCGCGAACCTTTTCGAGGTCGCGCTCGCTCGCGGTACGGACGAAGAACATCGTCACTCCTCGATGCCGAGCTTGGATTTTACGAGGGCCTGCACCGCCTGCGGATTGGCCTTGCCGCCGGTTGCCTTCATCACCTGGCCGACGAACCAGCCGGCGAGCGACGGCTTCGCCTTGGCTTTTTCAACCTGGTCGGGATTGGCGGCGATGATCTCGTCGACCGCCTTCTCGATCGCACCGGTGTCGGTGACCTGCTTCATACCGCGGCTCTCGACGATCTCGGCCGGATCGCCTCCCTCGCTCCAGAGGATTTCGAAGAGATCCTTTGCGAGCTTGCCGGAAATGGTGCCGTCCTTGATGAGATCGATGATACCGCCGAGCTGCGCCGGCGAGACCGGCGTTTCCTCGATGGTCTTTCCGGCCTTGTTCAGCGCGCCGAGAAGATCGTTGATCACCCAGTTCGCCGCCGCCTTGCCGTCACGGCCTTCGGCCACGGCTTCGAAGTAATCGGCAATCGCCTTTTCCGAGACGAGAACGGACGCATCGTAAACGGACAGACCGAGATCGCGAACGAAGCGTTCCTTCTTGTCGTCCGGCAATTCGGGAAGATCGGCCTTGAGCGCTTCCACGAAGGCATCGTCGAACTCGAGCGGCAGGAGATCCGGATCGGGGAAGTAGCGGTAGTCGTGCGCCTCTTCTTTCGAACGCATCGAGCGGGTCTCGCCCTTGTTGGCATCGAAGAGACGGGTCTCCTGGTCGATCGCGCCGCCGTCCTCGAGGATGGCGATCTGGCGACGGGCCTCGTATTCGATCGACTGGCCGACGAAGCGGATCGAGTTGACGTTCTTGATTTCGCAGCGCGTGCCGAAAGCTTCGCCCGGGCGGCGAACCGAGACGTTGACGTCCGCGCGCATCGAGCCCTCGTCCATATTGCCGTCGCACGTGCCGAGATAACGCAGGATCGAGCGGAGCTTGGTGAGATAGGCTTTCGCCTCGTCCGACGAACGCAGGTCCGGCTTCGAGACGATCTCCATCAGCGCGACGCCCGACCGGTTGAGGTCGACATAGGACATGGCGGGATGCTGGTCGTGCATCGACTTGCCGGCATCCTGCTCCAGATGCAGGCGCTCGATGCCGATCTCGACGTCTTCGAACTGCCCCTGGCGATCCGGACCGACGGAAATGATGATCTTGCCTTCGCCGACGATCGGATCCTTGTATTGCGATATCTGATAGCCCTGCGGCAGGTCCGGATAGAAATAGTTCTTCCGGTCGAAGATCGAGCGATTGTTGATCTTTGCCTTCAAGCCGAGGCCGGTGCGCACGGCCTGCTTGACGCATTCCTCGTTGATGACCGGAAGCATGCCCGGCATTGCGGCATCGACCAGCGACACATTGGCGTTCGGCTCCGACCCGAACTCGGTCGACGCACTGGAGAACAGCTTCGAATTGCTCAGCACCTGCGCATGGACTTCCATGCCGATGATGACCTCCCAGTCGCCGGTGGCGCCTGGAATGAAGCGTTTCGGATCAGGAGTGCGGACGTCGACGATGCTCATGTCATGCTCTTCTTTGAAGCCTGAATTCGTGGTTTCTCGGTAGAGCAATTGATCCCACGGTGCAAGCTTGTAAGGCGCGGCCGCACATGGGGCACTGGACAATGCCGGCTCTCGCAGCCGGCCATTGCAACCTTGACGATTGCGCGGCGATCTCCTAGAAAGCGCGATATCCGACAGGAGTCTTTATGTTCCATCAGTCTGAGTCCCGGTAAGGGCCCTGCCCGCTTCCACTGAAAAGCGTGCATGGGCCGGAAACGTAAACCCCGCTCTTCTCACGAAGAACGGAACGTTTTCCTGCGTTCTGACGAACGCCATTCCGGAACACTCCAACGATGGACATTTCACGCGCCGAACAGCGCATTCTTCACCATTTGGCCCAGGGCGGCCGCATTGAAATCACGCGCGAAGGCAAGGCGATCGCGGACGTTCGCTGCTTTACGAGAGACGGCTGGGTCTATCCCGGTGTCGATCTCGAGCTTTTCCGTAAGCTGAAACGAAAGAGAGCGATCAAATCGTCGGCCGGTAAGCCCTATCGCATCACCGAACGCGGACTGCATCTGGTCAGATCGGAGCTCAACAACCGCTGAGCGCCGGCGATCCGAATTGCACCGGATGACGGAGATATCGTCTCCGGCATCCGATGCGGTCGGTTTGCCGCGATTTCGACGGATTACGCCTCTTTACGCCGTCACCACCATTTGGAGGGCGTGAAGCGGCCGGCTGCCTGTTCGATGACATGGGCCGTCTTGAACAGCGTTTCTTCTTCGAAGGGCTTGCCGATGAGCTGCAGACCGAGCGGCAGCCCCTTGCGGTCGAGCCCGCCCGGCACCGCAATACCCGGAAGGCCGGCCATGTTCACCGTCACGGTGAAGATGTCGTTCAGGTACATCTTCACCGGATCGGATGCGAGGTCCTCGTCGGCAATGCCGAAGGCGGAGGACGGCGTGGCCGGCGTCAGGATCGCATCGACACCCGCCTGGAAGGCGAGCTCGAAGTCGCGCTTGATCAAAGTCCGGACCTTCTGCGCGCGCAGGTAATAGGCATCGTAATAGCCGGCGGAGAGTACATAGGTGCCGATCATGATACGACGCTTTACCTCCTGGCCGAAGCCGGCGGCGCGCGTCTTTTCATACATGTCGATGATGTCCTTGCCGTCGACGCGCAGGCCGTAGCGAACGCCGTCGTAACGCGCGAGGTTGGACGACGCTTCGGCCGGAGCGACGATGTAGTAAGCGGGCAGCGCGTATTTCGTATGCGGCAGCGAGATATCGACGATTTCGGCGCCGGCATCCCTGAGCCAGGCGATGCCCTGCTGCCAGAGCGCCTCGATATCCTCCGGCATGCCGTCGACGCGGTATTCCTTCGGAATGCCGATCCGCATGCCCTTGATCGACTGGCCGATCGAGGCTTCGTAGTCCGGCACCGGCAGATCGACGGATGTCGTGTCCTTCGGATCGATGCTCGCCATCGACTTCAACAGGACCGCCGCATCGCGCACGTCGCGGGCGATCGGGCCCGCCTGGTCGAGCGACGAGGCGAAGGCGACGACGCCCCAGCGCGAGCAGCGTCCGTAGGTCGGCTTGATGCCGACGGTGCCGGTGAACGCCGCCGGCTGGCGAATCGAGCCGCCGGTATCGGTCGCGGTGGCGCCGGCGCAAAGACGCGCCGCGACCGCGGCCGCCGAGCCGCCGGAAGAGCCGCCCGGAACCAGGTCCAGATTCGAACCTTTAGCGCGCCACGGGTTCTTGACCGGTCCGTAGTAGGAGGTCTCGTTAGACGAGCCCATGGCGAACTCGTCCATGTTAAGCTTGCCGAGCATGACGGCGCCGTCGTTCCAGAGGTTCTGGGTCACGGTCGACTCGTAGCGCGGCTCGAAGCCGTCGAGTATGTGGCTGCATGCCTGCGTGTGGATGCCCTCCGTGCCGAAGAGATCCTTGATACCAAGCGGGATGCCCTCGAGCGCGCCGGCCTTACCGGCCGCGATGCGGGCGTCCGATGCCTTCGCCATCTCGCGCGCCTTTTCCGGAGTGACGGCGACATAGGCGTTGATCGTCTGGTTGGCTGCCTCGATCGCGGCAAGATAGGCGTCGGTCAACTCGACCGCGGTGATCTCCTTGGCGGAAAGCTTCGCGCGGGCTTCGGCGATCGTGAGGCTCGTAAGGTCGGTCATGGTGCAATCGGACTTTCGCATTCAAAACGGCGGGGCGGACGGCGGGTGGTTATTCGACCACCTTCGGAACGAGGAAGAAGTTGCGATCCGAGTTCGGCGCGTTGGCGACAATGTCGTCCGCCTTGTCACCATCCGCGACGATGTCGTCGCGCTTTTTCATCTTCATCGGCATCACCGACGTCATCGGCTCGACTCCGTCGACATCCACTTCGGAGAGCTGCTCGACGAAGCCCAGGATACCGTTGAGTTCGCCGGTCATCCGCTCGGCTTCCTCATCGCTGACGGCGATGCGGGCAAGGCGCGCGACGCGCTTCACGGTGGCAAGGTCTACGGACATGATCGTCTCCGGTATCGCAAAGTTTCCCCCGCTATAAAGGCGAGTTGCACAACGTGCAACTCGCGAATAGCGCCGACCGGTTTCCGGTTCGGCTGCGCTCCTCTTCAGAGGGTTACTGCGCCACCGACCTCGGGGGTTGCGACCAATGTCGAGGCGCCGTCCATGCCCGCAACGAAGGTCTCCGGCGTCTGGTCGATGATCGGGAAGGAGCCATAGTGGCAAGGGATCGCCGTATTGAACTTGAAGTAACGCTGGCATGCGAGCGCGGCCACGGCACCGCCCATGGTGAAACGGTCGCCGATCGGCACGATGCCGATTTCCGGCTCGTGCAGTTCCTGCACGAGCGCCATGTCGGAGAAGATGTCCGTGTCGCCCATGTGATACAGCGTCGGCTCGTCGTCGAAATGGAGAACAAGGCCATTGGCGTTGCCGAGCGAATGCGAAACGCCGTCGTCGGTGATTTGCGCCGACGAGTGCAGCGCGTTGACGAATGTGGCCGTGAAGCTCCCGAGCTGGATGGTTCCGCCCGTATTGCCTGGCTCCAGCTTCGAAACGCCCTGGCGGCCGAGCCACATGCAGAGGTCGAAATTGGCAAGGACCGTCGCCCCCGTTTCCTTGGCTATGGCAACGGTGTCGCCGACGTGGTCGCCGTGGCCGTGGGTGAGCAGAATGTGGGTCAGTCCCGCCGTTGCGGCCTTGCGCTCCTCGTCCCGAAAGGCGGGATTGCCGGTGAAAAACGGATCTATCAGGATTTTGGCTTTCGCCGTTTCGATGTGGAAGGCGGAATGTCCCAGCCATTTGATGTTCATGATGTTCTCCTCAGATCGCGCGCGGCACCCCGGACGAGTCGGGCGATAAAATCGTTCGATTTATGTCTAGGACAAGCATATGGATCAGACCAGCGCACTGGAAAGATCGAATCGGTAAATCCCATGGCAATTCTCACGATGGAGGAACTCGCGGAGCGGCTGCCGCCCTATCGGTCGGTGGCGGGCCTGGATCTCGGGACGAAAACGATCGGCCTTTCGGTTTCCGATCTGGGGCGGCGCTTTGCGACGCCGCGCGATGTGATCCGCCGCGTCAAGTTCGGCGCCGACGCGCAGGCGCTCCTGGCCTTTGCGGAGAAGGAAGGGATCGCGGCCTTCATCATCGGCTTGCCGGTGAACATGGACGGATCCGAGGGGCCGCGCTGCCAGGCGACGCGTGCCTTCGTGCGCAACATGGGGGAAAAGACGGATATCCCCTTCGTCCTATGGGACGAACGCCTGTCGACGGTGGCAGCCGAGCGGGTACTGATCGAAATGGACGTATCGCGTAAAAAGCGGGCCGAACGTATCGACTCGGCAGCCGCTTCCTTCATTCTTCAGGGAGCGCTGGATAGATTGGCATCGCTGGCGAGAGGCGCTTCCGGCGATCGTGACGCACCGTAACGGCGCCGATACCAGGCCGCGATCTGCCGCCGCTTCCTGAGCGCGACAAGGCCGAACACGATCAGGCTGTCGACGATCATGGCCCGGGCGACGAGCGGCGGAATGGTTTCCGGCGGCATTCCCAGGATTTTCCCGTAAACCCGGAAGACGAGCTCATGCGCCTCCCGCGTCAGCATGAAGACGCCGAAGCTCATGTCGTAATAGGAGAGCCCGTACCAGCCCGTAAGCAGCATCACGGGACCGCCCCAGAAGATGAGCAACCACTTCATGAAGCGCCCCTCTCCCGCTGATGGCCGCGCAGAAGCGAGCAGATCGCACGATCAAGCAGGACGAACGTGGTCAGGACGGCCGCGAGGCTCGCTATATCGAGCGCCAGGCCGGCAAAAAACATCACCATGATGATCAGCAAGGCAGCTCTCACCGGCCGCTCCGTTCCATCCTTGAAAAAATCGCACCGCCAGTATCTCCGCCTCGGAGGCAGAAGCGCAACGTAAACCATTTGTTAAGGTTAATATTCACGGTGAAAGGCGGCTTGCGGCCGCCGGTCCAGCGGCCTACAGCGAGTTCTGCGCACCTCATAAGAACGCGCGGCGCTACGTGCGTGAACCTGCCTGGAGCCCTGATGACCATCGTCTTCGAAAGCATTCTGCCCGTCTTCCTGCTGGTGATCCTTGGTGTCGCGCTCCGGCGCTCTACGCTTGTCGACCAGGGGCTATGGATCGGGCTCGAGCAGTTCGGCTATTATTTTCTCTTTCCCGCGCTGCTCTTCTCGACGCTGGCGAAGGCGGACCTGGCCGGACTCGAGGCTGATGCGACGGCCGTCGCGACGGTCGGCAGCGTGACATTGATGTCGGCCGCCCTCCTCTCGGCCTGGCCTCTGCTGCGTCGAAGCGGCATTTCGGGCCCCACCTTCACGTCGGTCTTCCAGACGGCCACGCGATGGAATGCCTTCATTGCACTGGCGGTCGCTGAAAAACTCTTCGGCGCGGTTGGACTCAGCCTGACGGCCCTCGTCATGGCACTGCTCATCATCCCGATCAATTTCTACAATATCGCCGTTCTGACCTGGTTCGGCGGCGGCAGCCGTGGCATCGGTTTTTTCTTTTTGAAGATCATCACCAATCCCCTGATCATCTCGTCGGCGCTCGGGATATTGTTCAATTTGACGGGCATCGAACTCTATGAGCCGGTGATGACGGCGGTCGACATGCTGGCGAGCGCTTCGCTCGGGCTTGGTCTGATCCTGGTCGGGGCCGGCCTCAAGGTCGCCGACGCCTTGAGCCCGAGCATCCCAGCCCTGTTCGCGGTCGTGCTCAAGCTGATCGTCATGCCGGTGTTCATGGTGGGCGGCAGCGCGCTTCTCGGCATCCGGGGGGATGCCCTGCTGGTCATCGCCGTGGGTGCGGCCGTCCCCACCGCCATGAACGGCTATCTTCTGGCCAAACAGATGGGGGGTGACGCGGAGCTTTACGCCTCCGTCGCCACGATCCAGACGGCGGCCTCCTTTCTGACGATACCGCTCGTGCTCTTCGTTACGGGCTATGTCGCGGCCGGATAGAGCAGATCGAGGACATAGGCCGAATCGAAGCGCGAATCGAGCATGCCGTAAGTCGAGCGCCAGCCGGCGGCCAGGCGCGATTCCAGAAACGCATCGGCGATGCGCCCGGCCCCGAGCCTGTAGAGTTCGGCAGCCGCCGCCGCCAGCGCCAGTTGCTCGACCAGCATGCGTGCCGCGCCCTCGTCGCGCTCGCAGAGCGACATGGCGGCACGCAGAACCTCGATCGTCTTGCGCCCGGCGGGACCCAGATCGCGGCCGATCGTTGCGAAGAGCTGCTCGAACAGTTCCTTGCGGCGCCCGAGCACCCGCAGGACGTCGAGCGCCATAACGTTGCCGGAGCCTTCCCAGATCGCATTGACCGGCGCTTCGCGGTAGTGGCGCGCAAGCGCCCGCTCCTCCACATAGCCGTTGCCGCCCATGCACTCCATGGCCTCGTAGATCAGCGCGGGGGCGATCTTGCAGCACCAGTATTTCGCGACCGGCGTCATGATGCGGGCGTAAGCGGCATCCTCGGCGCTGCCATGGGCATTATCGAAGGCTTCGGCCAGGCGGAACGACAGCGCGCTTGCGGCCGCGACATCCAGGGCCATGTCGGCGAGCACTCTGGTCATCATCGGCTGGCTGACAAGCGCTTTGCCGAAAACCTTGCGGCCGCGGGTATGATGGACGGCTTCGGCGAGCGATGCGCGCATCATGCCGGCCGAAGCCAGCGCGCAGTCGAGCCGCGTCAGCGTCACCATGTCCAGGATCGTACGGATACCGGCATCCGGCGTACCGAGCAGGAAACCGAAAGTGTCGGAAAACTCGACCTCGGAGGACGCATTGGATCGGTTGCCCAGCTTGTCCTTCAGGCGCTGGAAACGCAGACCGTTGGCCCCACCGTCCTCCAGCAGCCGTGGGACCAGGAAACAGCCGAGCCCCTCCCGGGTCTGTGCCAGCATGACGAAAGCGTCGCTCATCGGCGCGGACATGAACCATTTGTGTCCGGTGAGGCGATAAATGCCCTCCCCCACCCGTTCGGCCGTGGAAGTATTGGCGCGCACATCCGTGCCGCCCTGCTTCTCGGTCATGCCCATGCCGATCGTGACCGCGGATTTCTGCATCCACGGCCGATTGGACGAATCATATTTGCGCGCGAGGATCTTCGGCGCCCATTCCTTCTGGACGGCGGGGGAAGCGGTAATCGCCGCGACCGAGGCACTCGTCATCGTCAGCGGGCAGAGATGGCCGCATTCGAGCTGCGCGGTCAGATAGAAACGGATCGCCCTTACCTTGTGCGAGCGGCCGCGCTCATCGGGCAGGTTCTCCCAGGCGGAAGAATGCAGGCCGGTCGTCATGGATCGGCGCATCAGCGCATGCCAGGCGGGATGGAACTCGACGACGTCGAGGCGCTCCCCGCGCGGCCCGTGCGTCTTCAGCTTCGGCACGCCTTCATTGGCCATCCGGGCCAGTTCCTGCGCCTCGGGCGAAGTCACATAGCGCCCAAGCCCATCGAACTCGTCGCGCAGCGTCTTCGGCATGCTGGACGTAATGTCGACCACCAGCGGGTCGGAGCGAAAGGCGTTGACACCGGACCAGGGCTTGGGCTGGTTCAGTTCTGCAAGTTTTTGTTCTGTCCGGTTCATCTGATTCATTGGCCGGTTTTAGAGCCTTTCCTGTCCAAATGGAAACAATTCTGTCGGCCCAAGTTTTCTTCGGAACGGGCGGCGCGCCGCTTGCCGCGCCGGGGTCCACGTTCTATAGAGCGACCGAATTCCAGAAAGGCAAGGGCGGCCCATGATCACCTTCCCGCATCGCCACCTGCTCGGCATCAAGGGGCTGACGGAACAGGATATCACGCTCCTGCTCGATCGCGCCGACGAGGCCGTCAAGATCTCTCGACAGAGGGAGAAAAAGACCTCCTCGCTGCGCGGGCTCACGCAGATCAATCTGTTCTTCGAAGCCTCGACCCGGACCCAGTCTTCATTCGAGCTCGCCGGAAAGCGGCTCGGCGCCGACGTCATGAACATGTCCGTCGGCAATTCCTCGGTGAAGAAAGGCGAGACGCTGATCGATACGGCGATGACGCTGAACGCCATGCACCCGGACGTGCTGGTCGTTCGCCACTCGTCGGCCGGGGCTGCCTCGCTGCTTGCCCAGAAGGTCTCCTGCTCGGTCGTCAACGCCGGCGACGGCCAGCACGAGCACCCGACGCAGGCGCTGCTCGACGCGCTGACGATCCGGCGCGCCAAAGGCAAGCTCTCGCGGATCATCGTGGCGATCTGCGGCGACGTTCTCCACTCGCGCGTCGCCCGCTCCAATATCCTGCTTTTGAACCAGATGGGCGCCCGTGTGCGGGTCGTCGCGCCGGCGACGCTGCTTCCCGCCGGCATCGCCGAGATGGGCGCGGAGGTCTACCACTCCATGGCCGAGGGCCTCAAGGATGCGGACGTGGTGATGATGCTGAGGCTCCAGCGCGAGCGCATGGCCGGCTCATTCGTGCCTTCGGTGCGCGAATACTTTCATTACTACGGCCTAGACGCCGAGAAGCTCAAGGTCGCGAAGGACGACGCGCTCGTCATGCATCCGGGGCCGATGAACCGCGGTGTCGAGATCGCCTCGGAGATCGCCGACGGGCCGCAAAGCGTGATCGAACAGCAGGTCGAGATGGGCGTCGCCGTGCGCATGGCCGTGATGGAAACATTGCTTCTCTCCCAGAACCAGGGGCCGCGCCTATGACCAGACCACTCGTTCTGCAGAACCTCCGCATCGTCGATCCTTCGCGGAACCTGGACGAAACCGGCACCGTCATCGTCGGGGACGACGGCCGTATCCTCGCGGCAGGAAAGGATGCGCAGAACCAGGGCGTACCTGCGGACGCTTTCGTCAAGGACTGCGCCGGTCTCACCGCCGTTCCGGGCTTGGTCGATGCGCGCGTCTTCGTCGGCGAACCGGGCAGCGAACATCGCGAGACGATCGAGTCGGCCTCGCGTGCCGCGGCGACCGGCGGCGTCACTTCTTTCATCGCCATGCCGGACACCGATCCGGTGATCGACGATATGGCGCTGGTCGAATTCGTGCGGAAGACCGCGCGCGACAAGGCGCTCGTCAACGTGCATCCGGCGGCGGCCCTGACCAAGGGACTGCTTGGCCAGGAGATGACCGAGATTGGGCTGCTTCGCGATGCGGGCGCCGTCTGCTTCACCAATGGGCGACAGCCGGTACACGATACGCTCGTGCTTCGCCGCGCGATGACCTACGCGCGCGAGTTCGGTGCCGTCGTCGCGCTCGAGACCCGAGACAAGTATCTCGGCGCCAACGGCGTCATGAATGAAGGGCTGCTGGCGAGTTGGCTCGGCCTTCCCGGCGTTCCGCGCGAAGCCGAGATCATTCCGCTCGAACGCGACCTGCGCATCGCCGGCCTGACCCGTGCGGCCTATCACGCAGCCGAAATTTCCGTTCCCGAATCGGCCGAGACCATTCGCATCGCCCGCGAGAACGGCACCAACGTCACCTGTGGGATCTCGATCAATCACCTGACCCTGAACGAGAACGACATCGGCGAGTACAGGACTTTCTTCAAACTCTCGCCGCCTTTGCGCACCGAGGACGATCGCGTCGCAATGGTCGAGGCGCTGGCCAACGGAACGATCGATATCATCGTCTCGTCCCATGATCCCCAGGATGTCGACACCAAGCGCCTGCCCTTCGCGGATGCCGCGGACGGGGCGATCGGTCTCGAAACCCTGGCGGCAGCGGCTCTGCGGCTCTACCACAGCGGCGAAGTGCCGCTGATGCGGCTGATCGATGCTCTGTCCACCCGCCCGGCCGCGATCTTCGGCCTGGATGCCGGCACGCTGAAGCCCGGCGCCCGGGCCGACATCGCCGTCATCGACCTTGACGAGCCTTGGGTTCTCCACAAGGAGACACTCGTCTCACGCTCCAAGAACACGCCTTTCGAAAATGCACGCTTTACCGGACGGGTCGTCCAAACCTATGTTGCGGGCGAACTCGTGCATTCGGCATAACCGGCGCGAGTCAGCGGAAGGGGGGACCGGTGGACATGTTTTCCTGGCAGTTGGGGCTGCCTTCGACGCTCGCATGCCTTGTTTTCGGTTATCTGCTGGGCTCAATCCCGTTCGGCCTCATCCTGACGCGGATGGCCGGCCTCGGTGACGTACGCAAGATCGGCTCCGGCAATATCGGCGCGACGAACGTGCTCAGAACCGGCAACAAGAAGCTTGCCGCCACGACGCTGCTGCTGGATGCGCTCAAGGGCACGGCTGCCGCGGCGATCGCATCCTACTGGGGTGTCGAAGCGGGCATCGCCGCCGGTTTTGCCGCCTTTATCGGGCACTTGTTTCCGGTCTGGCTTTCGTTCCGGGGCGGCAAGGGCGTTGCCACCTATATCGGCGTACTGCTCGGCCTCGTGCCGGTGATGGTGCTCCTCTTCGCAGTCATCTGGCTGGCAATGGCAAAGATCACCCGCTACTCATCCCTGTCGGCGCTCGTCGCTACCGCTGTCGTCCCCATCGCGCTCTATGCAGCCGGCCACGGCAAGGTGGCCGTGCTCTTTGCGGTCATGACGGCCATCGCCTGGATCAAGCACCGCGCCAACATCCAGCGCCTTCTAAGCGGCACCGAAAGCCGGATCGGAGAAAAGGGCTGATGCCGCCGGGCGCTCGACGTGCCGGGATGGCGCTGAGCGAACGGCAGAAAATCGCATGGTTGCGGCTGATCCGAAGCGACAATGTCGGCCCCGCAACCTTCCGCGATCTGATCAGCCATTTCGGCACTGCAGAGGCGGCGCTCGAGGCGCTGCCGGAACTTTCGCGTCGTGGCGGGGCGGACCGGTCCTTCCGCGTCGCCACGGTGGAAGAAGCCGAGCGAGAACTCGAGGCCGCACACCGGTTCGGCGCCGTGTTCGTGGGCATCGGCGAGCCCGATTATCCGGATGCGCTCAGACAGATCGACGGCGCCCCGCCTCTTCTCGCGACGAAGGGCAATTTGAAGGCGGCGGCCCGCCCCTCGCTCGGGATCGTCGGCTCACGCAATGCCTCGGTCAGCGGCGCGAAGTTCGCGGCGATGGTCGCCCGCGACGCCGGAGCTGCCGGCTATGTCATTACATCAGGGCTCGCCCGCGGCATCGACACGGCCGCCCACCGCGCCAGTCTGCGGACAGGCACGATCGCCGTGCTCGCGGGTGGCCTCGACCGCCCCTACCCGCCGGAGAATCTCAGCCTGCTGCAGGAAATCGTCTCCGGCGAGGGGCTGGCGGTCAGCGAGATGCCCTTCGGCTGGGAACCGCGCGCCCGGGACTTCCCGAGGCGGAACCGGCTCGTCGCGGGCATCAGCCTCGGTGTTGCGATCGTCGAAGCCGCGAGCCGCTCAGGGTCACTGATCACTGCGCGTTACGCGGCCGATTTCGGCCGGCTGGTCTTTGCCGTGCCCGGGTCGCCTCTCGATCCGCGCTGTCACGGCACCAACGATCTCTTGAAACAGGGCGCGACCGTCACGACCTCTTCGGCGGACGTGATCGAGGCATTGGCGCCTCTCAGCCGCGACGATCTTTTCTCGCGGCTGGACGTGAAGGAACGGGGAATCGAGGAACCGCGATCGACGCCGCCGGCCCCGGACGACACCGATCGCGCGCGCGTCGTCGAGGCTCTCGGGCCGACGCCGGTCGAGATCGACGATCTCATTCGGTATACGGGGCTTGCCGCACCGCAGATCCATATGGTGCTCGTCGAACTGGATCTTGCCGGTCAGCTCTGCCGGCACGGAGGCAATCTCGTATCGCTCGCGACCGCCGAATGACGGCTCGGATCCTTCGGTCGCCGCGCCAAAGACAACGGCAAGAATGACGACCACCGGTTGAGCCGATTCGAATGTTGCCGCTTGGTTGCGGTCGAGCGCGATATAGCTATTTTCGATCAAACCCCTTGACCGCGCCCGAATCCCTGTCCATGTCGTGGCGTCGGTATTGGCGCGCAGGGTCGCCAAACAAGTTGTCTCAGAGAATGTCGATGAATGTTGTAGTGGTGGAATCGCCTTCCAAGGCCAAGACGATCAACAAGTACCTGGGCCCAGGCTACAAGGTGCTTGCCTCGTTCGGCCATGTGCGTGACCTGCCTGCCAAGGACGGATCGGTTCGCCCCGACGAAGACTTCGAGATGTCCTGGGAGGTCGACGGCGCCTCCGCCAAGCGGATGAAGGACATCGCCGATGCGGTGAAATCGTCCGACGGTCTCATTCTCGCAACCGACCCCGACCGCGAGGGCGAGGCGATCTCCTGGCATGTGCTCGACCTTCTCAGGAAGAAGAAGGTCATCGGCGACAAACCGGTCAAGCGCGTCGTCTTCAATGCGATCACCAAGAAGGCCGTGCTCGATGCGATGGCCGAACCCCGCGACATCGATGCCTCGCTGGTCGACGCATATCTCGCACGCCGCGCTCTCGACTACCTCGTCGGCTTCAATCTTTCGCCCGTGCTCTGGCGCAAGCTGCCGGGCGCACGCTCCGCGGGCCGGGTGCAATCGGTGGCGCTGCGCCTCGTCTGTGACCGCGAGGCGGAAATCGAGCGCTTCGTCACCGAAGAATACTGGAACATCTCGGCGCTTCTGAAGACACCGCGCGGCGACGAATTCGAAGCGCGCCTCGTTTCGGCCGACGGCAAGCGGCTGCCGCCGAAGGCGATCGGCAATGGCGAGGAAGCCAACCGGTTGAAGTCCCTGCTCGACGGCGCGAGCTACGTCGTGGAGAGCGTCGAGGCAAAGCCGGTCAAGCGCAACCCCTCCCCGCCCTTCACCACTTCGACGCTGCAGCAGGCCGCCTCCTCGAAACTCGGCTTCTCGGCATCGCGCACCATGCAGGTTGCGCAGAAGCTCTATGAAGGCGTCGATATCGGCGGAGAAACCGTAGGTCTCATCACCTATATGCGTACGGACGGCGTGCAGATGGCGCCGGAAGCGATCGCCGCCGCGCGCCAGGCGATCGGCAGCCAGTTCGGAGAGCGCTATCTTCCGGAAAAGCCGCGCTTCTATTCCACCAAGGCAAAGAACGCCCAGGAAGCGCACGAGGCCATTCGCCCGACGGATTTCGACCGCACGCCGGACCAGGTTCGCCGCTTCCTCGACGGCGACATGCTCAGACTCTACGATCTCGTCTGGAAGCGCGGCATCGCGAGCCAGATGGCATCTGCGGAGATCGAGCGCACCACCGCTGAGATCGTTGCCGACAATGCCGGCAAGAAGGCGGGCCTCAGGGCAACCGGTTCGGTCATCCGCTTCGACGGCTTCATCGCAGCCTATACCGACATGAAGGAAGACGGCGAGCAGTCGGATGACGGCGACGAGGGCGGCCGCCTTCCGGAAATCAACGCGCGCGAAAATCTTGCCAAGCAGAAGATCAACGCCAGCCAGCACTTCACCGAGCCGCCGCCGCGCTATTCGGAAGCGACGCTCATCAAGAAGATGGAAGAACTCGGCATCGGCCGTCCGTCCACCTATGCGGCGACCGTCACGACCCTCATCGACCGCGACTATGTGGAAATCGACAAGCGCAAGCTGGTGCCGCAGGCGAAGGGCCGTCTGGTCACGGCGTTCCTCGAAAGCTTCTTCACCCGCTATGTCGAATATGACTTCACCGCGTCGCTCGAGGAGAAACTGGACCAGATTTCGGCGGGCGAGCTCAATTGGAAGGACGTGCTGCGCGACTTCTGGAAGGACTTCTTCTCCCAGATCGAGGACACCAAGGAACTGCGCGTCACCAACGTGCTCGATGCGCTCAACGAGGAATTGGCACCGCTCGTGTTCCCGAAGCGGGAAGATGGCGGCGACCCGCGCCTTTGTCAGGTCTGCGGCACCGGCAAACTGTCCCTGAAACTCGGAAAGTACGGCGCTTTCGTCGGATGCTCCAACTACCCGGAATGCAACTACACGCGCCAACTCTCCTCCGACAGCAGCGGTGACGCCGAAGCAGCCGCAGCGAACGAGCCGCAAAGCCTCGGCAAGGATCCGCATACCGGCGAGGAGATCACGCTACGCAACGGCCGCTTCGGCCCCTATGTTCAGCGCGGCGACGGCAAGGAGGCGAAACGCGCCAGCCTGCCGAAGGGCTGGACGCCTGCAGCGATCGATCATGAGAAGGCCCTGGCTCTTCTCTCCTTGCCGCGCGACATCGGGCCGCATCCGGAAAGCGGAAAGATGATCTCCACCGGCATCGGCCGTTATGGCCCCTTCGTGCTTCACAACGGCACCTATGCCAATCTGGAGTCGGTCGAAGACGTCTTCTCGATCGGTCTGAACCGCGCGATTTCCGTCCTTGCCGACAAGCAGTCCAAGGGCGCCGGCGGCGGTCGCACCGCCGCGGCGGCCCTCAAGGAGCTTGGGGAACATCCGGACGGCGGCGCGATTACTGTTCGCGACGGACGCTTCGGACCCTATGTCAACTGGGGCAAGGTGAATGCCACGCTGCCGCGGGGCAAGGACCCGCAATCGGTGACGGTCGAGGAAGCGCTTGCGCTCATCGCCGAGCGCGAAGCGAAGGGCGGCGTGACCAAGGGCAAGGCGGCAAAGGGAAAATCGGCCGCGGCAAAATCGGCCGGAGCGAAGTCTGCCAAGGCTGCATCGGCCGGAACCGCGAAAGCGGAGAAGCCGAAATCAGCAGCGAAGACGAAAACGAAAGCGGCCGCGAAGGCCAAGAAGGACTGACTTTGACCAGGATTCCGCGCAACCCGACCGAAACGCCCGCAAAGGGCGCAGGCAAGAAGTCCGGCCGCGCGGCCAGGACGGCACCGGCCGGAGAAAAGGAGACGATCGTTCACGGCGTCGTTCCTTCCCGCGAGGTGCTGATGCGCTTCATCGCCGAGAACCCGCAACACGCCTCGAAGCGCGATATCGCCAAGGCGTTTGGCCTGAAGGGCGAAGCACGGGTAGAGCTCAAGCGATTGCTGCGCTCGCTCGAGGAGGACGGACTCCTCGAGAAGAAGCGCAAGTCGCTCGTTCGTCCCGGCGGGCTCCCGCCCGTCACCGTTCTTGACATTACCATTCGCGATGTCGATGGCGACCTGATCGGCCGCCCGGCCGAGTGGCTCGACGACGACGGCGTCGCGCCCGCAGTCCTGATCAAGCAATCAAGCGTCGCCAGGGCCAAGGGCAAGACGCCCGTAGGCGGTCTCGGCGACCGGGTGCTCGCAAAGATTTTCCCGGCCAAGGAACGCGGCGGCCCCGCCTATACCGCGCGTATCATCAAGGTGCTCGACAAGCGCAAGGACGCGGTGCTCGGCGTCTTCCGCGCCACGCCGGGTGGTGGCGGCCGACTGATGCCGATCGACAAGCGGGGCGAGGAACTCCTCATCGATCCGGACTTCACCGGCGACGCCAAGGAAGGCGATCTCGTCGAAGCGCATCTCTCGCGGATCGGCCGCTACGGTCTGCCGCGCGCGCAGGTGCAGAACGTCATCGGCTCGGTCGCATCTGAAAAGGCGATCTCGATGATCGCCATCCATGCGCATGGTATCCCGCACGTCTTTCCGGAGAAGGTGTTGCAGGAGGCGGAAGCCGCGCGACCTGCAACAATGGCCCATCGCGAGGATTGGCGCACCCTGCCGCTCATCACCATAGACCCGGCAGACGCCAAGGATCACGACGACGCGGTCTACGCGGAGCCGGATCCGTCGCCGGACAATCCCGGCGGCGTCATCGTCACCGTCGCGATCGCCGACGTCTCCTGGTACGTCCGGGCACGCTCGGCACTCGATCTCGAGGCGTTGAAACGCGGCAACTCGGTCTATTTTCCGGACCGGGTCGTACCGATGCTGCCCGAGCGTATATCCAACGACCTCTGCTCCCTGAAGGAAGGCGGCGACCGCCCGGCGCTTGCGGTCCGGATGCGCTTTTCCAAGGAAGGCCGCAAGGCCGGCCATACGTTTCACCGCATCATGATGCGGAGCGCGGCCAAGCTCTCGTACCAACAGGCGCAGACCGCGATCGACGGTGCTCCCGACGACAAGACCGGCCCCATACTGGATACGATCCTCAAACCGCTCTGGGAAGCCTATCGTATCCTCACACGCGGAAGGGAGCGCCGTCAGCCGCTCGAACTCGACGTGCCGGAGCGCAAGATCATCCTGAAACCGGACGGAACGGTCGATCGGGTGTTCGTGCCGGAACGCCTCGATGCGCACAAGCTCATCGAAGAGATGATGATACAGGCGAATGTCGCCGCCGCCGAGACGCTGGAACAGAAGCGTCAGGTTCTGATCTATCGTGTCCACGACCAGCCGTCGCTCGCCAAGCAGGAGAGCCTTCGCGAATTCCTTGCGACACTCGAGATCGCGCTCGCCAAAGGTGGCAACATGCGGGCGAACCATTTCAACGGGATTCTCGCGAAGGCCGACGGAAAACCTTACGAGACGATCGTGAACCAGATGGTACTGCGCTCGCAAAGCCAGGCGATCTACAGCCCGGAAAATATCGGTCATTTCGGCCTGAACCTGCTGCGCTACGCCCACTTCACCTCGCCGATCCGGCGCTACGCGGATCTGATCGTGCACCGCGCGCTCGTTTCCGCGCTCGGGCTCGGCGAAGGCGGCATCATGCCCGAGGAAGAAGCAACGCTCGACGATATCGCCGCCGAAATCTCGACCTTCGAGCGGCGCGCCATGGCGGCTGAACGCGATACCATCGATCGGCTGATCGCCCATCATCTGAACGGCCGCGTCGGCGAGGAGTTCGACGGACGGGTTTCCGGCGTCACAAAGGCGGGACTATTTGTCACTCTCCCCGCCTATGGCGCCGACGGATTCATCCCTATATCTACGCTCGGGCGCGACTATTTCATCTATGATGAAGCGCATCAGGCCCTTTCCGGCGAGAAGTCCGGGCTGGGCTACCGTCTCGGAGACCCGGTGCAGGTCAAGCTTGTAGAAGCGGTGCCGTTGGCCGGTGCACTCCGTTTCGAAATGCTGAGCGAGGGACGAAAGATGCCGACGGCAATGCGTTCCTTCCACAAGGCCGGCCGCCGCGACCGGACGGGTGCACGCAAACGGCCGGGGACGCGACCGCCCCGCGGCAGGCACTGAGAGCCGGACGCGCGACGTCCGGCACGAGGATTGGACATGAAGGCAACGGCGACAGACATGCTTCAGCTCGGCGGAGCGGAGGGCGACAAAAGGCCTGTCGGCCGCTCGATCAAGCGTGGCCTTTTCGGATCCTGTCCGGCCTGCGGCCGCGGTCGGCTGTTCCGCGCCTTCCTTAAATCGGTGGACGCCTGCGAAGCTTGCGGCGAACGCATGGATCACCACCGCGCCGACGACTTCCCGCCCTACATCGTCGTCACGATCGTCGGCCATGCCGTGCTCGGCGGTTATATGATGACCGATCTCGTGCTGCCGCTTACGACATGGCAGCATCTCGCTATATGGGCGCCGGTCACGCTTGCCAGTTCGCTCGCCCTGATGCAGCCGGTCAAGGGCGCGGTCATCGGCCTGCAGTGGGCGTTGAGAATGCACGGTTTCGGCGGTCACGACGATCTGCCGGAAGACGTCCTTCCGCCGCGAGATCCTTCGGCATGACCCCGGAGCGGCTTGGCGGCCGCGCTTTCGCACTCGACGCCGAAGCGGAGAGTTGTCCGACGGTCAGGACGCGCGATGCGGCCTCCATCATGCTTCTCGACAGATCGGGCAAGGACATTCGCGTGCTGATGGGCAAACGCCACAGCGCCCACGTCTTCATGCCGGACCTTTACGTCTTCCCGGGTGGCCGCCGCGATCCCGGCGACCATCGCCTGAGATTTGACGGCGATCTTCATCCGGCGGTTCTGCGATCTCTCAGGGCAGGCGAAGGGCGGGCTATCACGGTGGCTCGCGCACGCGCGCTAGCACTTGCGGCCGCGAGAGAGCTCTACGAAGAAGCCGGAATAAGCCTCGGCCGGACGCACGAGCGCCAAGGCTCGGCGCTTCCGTTTCTTCCCGATCTTTCGAATTTGCGCTATATGGCGCGGGCCATTACTCCTCCGGGACTGCCGAGGCGATTTGACACGCGGTTCTTTGCCGTTTTCGCGGACGAGGCTGAGATCGATCCCTCACTGGTGGCGGAAAGCCGGGAGCTTCAGGATTTGCAATGGATCGATGTCAACGACTTTTCCGCGCTTCGCGTGCCGGAGATCACCGCGATCATCCTCTCGGATCTGAGAAACGATCTCGAATCGGATCCTTCGCTTCCGCCTGAAAGAACCGTTCCATTTTATTTTACGCGCCATGGGCGCTTTCACCGTACGCTTCTCTGAGGGCCCTATCGCATGTCGAAGCCGCCGCCCGGTACGTCAAGACCGGTTGACGAAATCCACTGGCCTTCATTGATCGCCGCGCTCGCGTCGATCACTGCCGTCGGCATCGCGATCGGTCTGGGGCTCCCGCTGCTCAGCGTCATCATGGAAAAGCGGGGCATCGCGCCCACGCTGAACGGGTTGAATGCAGCAATGGCCGGCCTCGCATCGATGGCCGCCGCCCCGTTCACCATGAAATTCGCCCATCGTCACGGCGTCGCTCCGACCATGCTGCTGGCAATAGTGTTTGCGGCGGCGAGCTCGCTCGGTTTCTACTACCTCACGAATTTCTGGCTCTGGTTTCCCCTGCGCATCGTCTTTCACGGCGCGATCACTGTCCTCTTCATCCTTTCGGAGTTCTGGATCAACGCCACCGCGCCCCCCAACAGGCGCGGCTTCGTGCTCGGGATCTACGGCACGGTACTCTCGCTCGGCTTCGCGAGCGGTCCCCTGCTCTTTTCGATCCTGGGCAGCGAAGGCTTCCTGCCCTTCGCGGTCGGCGCGGGCGTCATCCTGCTTTCCGCGATTCCGATCTTTCTCGCGCGCAATGAGAGCCCGGTGCTGGACGAAAAGCCGAAACGCCATTTCATGCGTTATGTCTTGCTGGTGCCGACCGCGACGGCCGCCGTCTTCATCTTCGGGGCGGTGGAATATGGCGGCCTTTCCCTGTTTCCAATCTTCGGGACGCGCGCGGGCTTCAGCGAATCGCAGGCAGCGCTGCTGCTGACGGTCATGGGCGTCGGCAATTTCATCTTTCAGATCCCCCTCGGTATGCTTTCCGACCGCGTGAAGGACCGCCGTACGATCCTGTCGGCGCTGACCCTGATCGGGCTCGTAGGCGCCCTGTTCCTGCCTATGCTGGTCGAAAACTGGTTTCTGATGGCGCTTGTTCTTCTGTTCTGGGGCGGATGCGTCTCCGGTCTCTATACGGTCGGCCTCAGCCACCTCGGCTCCCGTCTCCAGGGATCAGACCTTGCGGCCGCCAACGCCGCCTTCGTGTTCTCCTACGCGGTCGGTACGGTAGCGGGTCCGCAGGTGATCGGGGCGGCCATGGATGTGACGGGCAATGACGGATTTGCCTGGGCAATCGCCGGCTTCTTCGGGCTTTATGTCGTACTTTCCCTGGTCCGCATCGTTTTGAAACCAAAACGGTCTTGACTTTTCGATCGTGATTTGTAGTTTCGCGGCAACTTGACCGTGGCCCGCAACAGGTTGTCCACGGCTTTCAATTTTTCATAAAGGCAGGACGACCATGGCGAAAGCTACCACCATCAAGATCAAGCTGCTGTCGACGGCCGACACCGGTTACTTCTACGTCACCACCAAGAACAGCCGCACGATGACCGACAAGATGACGAAGACGAAATACGATCCGGTCGCGAAGAAGCACGTCGAATTCAAGGAAGCCAAGATCAAGTAAGGTCGCCGCTTTCTTCGATCCAGAAGCGCCGCCCGCGGGGCCGGCGCTTTTTCTTTGCCCTCTCCGGAGGGACGGAACGAAGGGATAAAACGAAAACGCCGCCTCTTTCGAAGCGGCGTTTTCGAATGGGGGTCGACTGGTCCGGTTGCAGCACGAGGAATCCGCAAGTCCGAGGCCAGCCGACCGACCCCACGACCCAGGAGATGCGGCGGACCTGAGCATCATGGGGTAACCGAATTCTGTGGAAGTTTCCTTCCTCGCTTATCAGCATTGCCTGAAACTAAAAAAAAATCAACGCATTCTTAATCGCCGAGCAGGGGTTGCTCGGCGTTTGGTTAATTCTGTTCCAAAATCGGACAGTGTCGCCTGCGGATGTGCTTACTCCGGCACGGCCGCGCGAAGAAGAGCGCAACTGGAAGAGCCCGCGAGGCCCTCAATAGCACAGCATGTGCGGCGGATCAGGCCGCGGCAGCGACAACCCGGTTCCGTCCGCCGTTCTTCGCCTGATAGAGCGCCATGTCGGCGCGCTTCAGCAAAGCCTCGGCCGTATCGCCATCCGGCCTCAGGGTTGCAATGCCGAGCGACGCCGTGACGTTCAGGACCGTCGCGGCCTGCGGAATGTCGAAGCCACGGCTCTCGACCGCCAGTCGGAGTCTCTCCGCAACGATCGCTGCCATTTCGGGCGTCGTATCCGGCATGACGACCACGAACTCCTCCCCGCCGAAACGGCAGGCGAGATCCGCGCCGCGCACCGTGGCGCGAACGCGGTTGGCAAATTCGCGCAGTACATCGTCACCGGCATCATGACCGTAGGTATCGTTCACACGCTTGAAGCGATCGATATCCGTGATGCAGATCGACAGCGGACGCCCCCTTGTGGTTGCGCGATCGATCAGCAGCTTCAGGTGGTTTTCCAGATAGCGCCTGTTGTGGAGGCCGGTGAGATCATCGGTCACGGCCAATTCGATCGTCTGTTGTACACTGGCGCGCAGGCGATCGTTGCAATGCTTGCGCCGGATCTGCGTTAGGCAACGGGCGACAAGTTCGTTCGGATCGACGGGGCGCATGATGTAGTCCGTCACGCCCAGTTCGAGTGCGCGGACGATTCTCTCATCGTTTCCCTGCTCGGTTACCAGCAGGATCGGAATGAAGCGGGTCCGCTCGAGCGACCGCAATTGCGAACACAGACGCAGGGGGTCGTAATCGTCGAAATTCGCGTTGACGATGATCAGGTCGAAACTGCTTTCGGCAGCCTCGAACAGAGCGGCCTGCGGGTCCGATATGACGGCGACATCGGCGATCGGCTTCAGGGCACGCGTCAGCCGCTCCTGTGAGGAAGCACGGCCATCGACGAGCAGAACGCTGCCGGGCTCGTCCGGCCGATCGACGCGGGCCGTCTCCTGCAGCCCGATCGTTTGTGCCGTCTGAGCTCTGAGACGCAGCTCGTCGCTGACGTTCTTCAGGCGTACGAGACTCTTCACGCGCGACATCAGCTGCAGATCGTTCACGGGCTTGGTCAGGAAGTCGTCCGCGCCGGCCTTCAGCCCGCGCACGCGATCGGACGGCTGGTCGAGTGCCGTTATCATCACGACCGGAATATGCGCGGTCCGGCTGTTCGCCTTCAATCTTTCACAGACCTCGAAACCGTCCATCCCCGGCATCATGACATCGAGCAGGACCAGATCCACCGGCGTCTTTTCGCATGTCGCCAAGGCGGCATTCCCGTCCGGAGCCGTCAGCACGTCGAAATATTCGGCCACCAGCCGCGCTTCCAGGAGCTTCACATTGGCTGGTACGTCATCAACGACGAGGATGCGCGCAGTCATATCGATCTTTCTGGCAGTCAGGCATCGCCCAGATATGTTTTGATGGTCTCAATGAATTTTGGAACGGAAATCGGCTTGGAAACATAGGCCTCGCATCCCCCTTGGCGGATGCGCTCCTCGTCGCCCTTCATGGCAAAAGCGGTTACGGCAATAACCGGAATCACGTGAAGCTCATCGTCTTCCTTGAGCCATTTCGTGACCTCGAGGCCGGAAACCTCCGGCAACTGGATGTCCATCAGAATCAGGTCGGGACGGTGCTTGCGCGCGAGTTCGAGGGCTTCCATGCCGTTGCGCGTCTGGATCGTCGCGTAGCCCGAAGCCTCAATCAGGTCGCGGAAGAGCTTCATATTCAGCTCGTTATCCTCAACAATCATCACCTGTTTGGGCATGTCGATCCCTTGCTGTCTGCCGCCGCCTTGCAAGTCTCCGGGAGAGATTTAAGTTGCAACAACGGCGACTCGACCCTTTTCGTCGATCGCCAGGCTAGCGCGATTTGGTTGAAAAATAGGTAATTGCGGCCGGCAAACGAGAAGAGAGCGGATATCATGAAGAACGCTGAGGATACGGCGATCGCCATCCTGACCTGGCTCGCGAACGAGCCTGAGCTGATGTCGCGCTTTCTGGCGCTCACCGGCACCGATCCCGCCTCCCTGCGCGGCGCCGTCGGCGAGCCGGGCTTCATGGGGGGCATCGTTGCGTTCCTGATGGAGCACGAGCCGACGCTGATGGCCTTCTGCAACGAAACGCAAACCTCGCCGGACGAGGTCGTCCGGGCGCACCATGCCCTCTCCGGCCCGCGCGATTTCGAGGAAGGCTGAGTGCTGCCGGCACGCGGCGTGCGCAGCGCGGTGCACCGCCCGGTGCCGAGTGCGCCGTGCCGACTAAGGAGCATCCCGAAGTCCGGCCGGCGATCGGCCGGCACCGTCTCAAATTTAACTGCGATATCCAAAACAGCCTCCAGCCGCCGCCTTGAGACTCAGCAGCGTAGAGCGTAAAGTCGCCCCGTTCAACATTTGTTCCGGATATGATCGACAGCGCCGCCCCACCCTCCGGCTTCTGCCGTGATTGCCTCAAGGAGCAAGCCGCCCAGGCACGGCGGTGCCTCGCCTGCGGAAGCCCGCGGCTCCTCCGGCACCCCGAACTCTACCGGCTGACCCTGGCGCATATCGACTGCGATGCCTTCTATGCCTCGGTCGAGAAGCGCGACAATCCGGAGCTCGCCGACAAGCCCGTGATCATCGGCGGCGGTAAGCGTGGCGTCGTCTCCACGGCCTGTTACATTGCCCGCATCCACGGCGTGCGCTCCGCCATGCCTATGTTCAAAGCTCTCGAAGCCTGTCCGCAGGCCGTGGTGATCAGGCCCGACATGGAGAAATACGTGCGCGTCGGGCGGGAAGTCAGAGCGATGATGCAGGAGCTGACGCCTCTCGTGCAGCCGCTGTCGATAGATGAGGCCTTTCTCGATCTGAGCGGCACCGAGCGGCTTCATCACGATCCGCCCGCCCGAACGCTTGCCCGCTTCGCCAGGCGTGTGGAGCGGGAAATCGGCATCACCGTCTCCGTAGGGCTCTCCTACTGCAAATTCCTGGCCAAGGTTGCCTCGGACCTTCAGAAGCCGCGCGGCTTTTCGGTCATCGGCCAGGCCGAAGCCATCGACTTCCTGAAGGCCAAACCCGTTACTCTCATCTGGGGCGTCGGCAAGGCCTTCGCCGCCACGCTCGAAAGGGACGGAATCCGCGCGATCGGGCAGCTCCAGACGATGGAAGAGGCGGACCTCATGCGCCGCTACGGCACGATGGGCCGGCGGCTCTACAGGCTCTCGCGCGGCCTGGACGAAAGATCCGTCGAAATCGAAGGCGAAGCGAAGAGCGTCTCCTCCGAGACGACGTTCAACGACGACCTGGCGCGCCAGGAAGACCTCGTAACGCATCTGAGGGGCCTCAGCGAACAAGTGGCATTCCGCTTGCGAAATTCCGCCCTCGCCGGACAGACGGTGGTGCTGAAGCTGAAGACCGCGGACTTCAAGACCCGCACGCGCAACCGCAGGCTGGAAAGCCCCACCCGCCTTGCCGACCGCATCTTCCGCACCGGCCTGCAGCTGCTCGAGAAGGAGGTCGACGGGACGAAATACCGGCTGATCGGGATCGGCGTCAGCGATCTGGCCGATCCCGACCTCGCCGATCCGCCGGATCTCGTCGATCCGCAGGCGTCCCGGCGTGCCGCCGCCGAGGACGCGATCAACAAGCTGCGCGACAAGTTCGGCAGGACGAGCGTCGAGACCGGCTACACGTTCGGCAAGGGGCGGCGCCGGCAATAGCCGTCACGGTTGCCCGACCGGACGGCTGACGCATCGTATGGGGCAATTCCTTAAATATTGGACGCTAGCCTGCTTCCACGGCTCCGTCGTCCGTTTTGCGGTGCCGCCACTGTCTGAACGAGGGTAGGTGTTGCGTTTCGCTCTCCGGATGGGATTCGCGGTTTTCGTCATGGCGTCGCCGTCCGCGCTTGCGGCCGGCGCCAAGGCGCCGTTGCAGATCGTCGTATCGAGGGAGCAGCAGTCCCTCGTCGTCTATGACGGCGACACGGTCGTCGCCACGTCGAAAGTGTCAACCGGCAAGGCCGGGCACGCGACGCCGACGGGCATTTTCTCGATCCTGGAGAAGCGCCGACGTCACGCGTCGAACATCTATTCGAATGCGCCGATGCCGTTCATGCAGCGGCTTACCTGGTCCGGCATTGCGCTGCATGGCTCAAACCATGTACCGGATTATCCGGCTTCGCACGGTTGCGTGCGGCTGCCGAGCAAATTCGCGGCGAGCCTGTTCAAGATGACGGGCTACGGCATGCATGTGGTCATATCGGATCGGCAGATCGCCCCGGTCGAGGTCGCGCACGAAATGCTTTTCCAGCCGAGCCAGTCGCGACCGCAGGGACCTGCCCTGTCGGACGTCCCCCTGCGGCCGGCGATCGGGGAGTTCAACCGGAGCGCAGTTGAAGTCGCCATGACCGACAAACGCCCCTCGCCCGTCACATCCGACGAGGCGAAGGCCCCGATACGTATTCTGATTACCCGGCGCGGTACGCAAGAGAGCGTGCGCGACCTCCAGACGCTCCTCAATACGCTCGGCTACGATGCAGGTCTGCCGGATGGATTCAGCGGTCCGGCAACGGCCGCCGCAATCGAAGCGTTCCAAAGGGCCGAAGCTCTGCCCGACGATGGCAAGATAACGCCGGAGCTGATCGAAGCCGTCTTTCGCAAGGCGGGCCGCAGTGCACCGTTGAATGGCGTGTTGCGCGTGCGCCGGCAATTCCAGCCGCTTTTCGAAGCCGAGATTGCCATCGCGGAGCCGGAAATGGCGCTCGGGACACATCTGCTGCAGTTCCAGGATCTCGACACGAAAACCGGACAGGGCAAGTGGTTCGGCATGTCGCTCGAGAACAAGCTGCCGAAAACGACCAAGAAGCGACTTGGCATCACAGCGGAAGGCGAGCCCGACACGCTGGAGCGAACGCTGAGCCGCCTCACCGTGCCCGAAGACGTCCGCGAACGCCTCGCCGGCCTCCTTGCAAACGGCTCGTCACTCTCGATCACCGATACCGAATCGGGGCTGGAGACGGGCAAGGGAACGGATTTCATCACCGTGACGAGGGAGCGGCGCGGGTGAAAGGCATGGGGTGATTTCCGCACCCCGGTTTGCCCTTATCGCCCTGCCTTCTCCCGGCAAGCGGGGCGAAGAGACAAGCGGCAAAGGCCCGCTCTTCGAGCGGGTGATATAATAGCCTATCAATGGACAAGACATAGAGCAGCTCAAAGTGCTGCAGCGAGCTTTGCGTGTCTGATAAGACGCGGCGGCGCTGTAGGAAACTTTTCGGAGGGCTCTGTGCTTGTCACAGAGATGAGGTGGAGAGGGTGCGGTCCCTCGGCGCGCTTCATAAACCGTGAAGATAGCGAGGCGACACGACGGGTCCCGGGTCACGCCCGTATACAGCGTGCCGCTTCGCTTCGATGTAGTAGCCGCACATCCCAGTTCCTCATTCCTGTGCTTGTCACAGGAATCCAGCCAGACCAAGTCCTTGGGCTGAAAGAACGCTTCCCGCGCCGCAGACGCGGCACTGCTCTCATCCCTGTGACGAGCACTGTTGGGGTGGACGGCTCCCAACGGCATCGCAATGTGCCAGAGTGAGTCGTTAAGATCTCAATCGAGGGAGACCGTCCGTGGAGCAGATTATCCGAATTGGCATGGATACGTCAAAGAGCGTTTTCCAGTTGCATGGAGTGAACGCCGCCGAGCAACCGATCCTGCGCCGGAAGCTGACGCGCAAGGAAATGGTGAAATTCTTCCAGAAGGCGGCACCGACCAGTATTGCGCTGGAAGCGTGTGGTGGTTCCCACCATTGGGCCCGACTGCTGCGTTCCTTCGGCCATGAGGTGAAATTGATCGCGCC
>NZ_JBQEMS010000036.1:0-47436 GCF_052044265.1 Sinorhizobium sp. 22678
GCCGCTCTTTGCGGATATCGTCAGCAACGGTCGGGAAGTAACCGCTATAGTCGGGCAGCTCGCGATCGTGGAAGGTGTTGCGCCTGATCTCACGGTAAATCGTCGATCGATGACGACCAAGTTCGCGCGCCATTTCTTTGATCGGCACTTTGCGTTCGACAAAGTGGAAGAGGCGGCGTCGATCAGTCAGATTCAGCTGCGAATAGCGTCGGGACATTCCAAAATCTCCAAGGGGAACCCATTGAAATCATTGGCATGTCGCACTTGGAAATAGAATGTACCTTCGGGGCTAAGAAGATCGCATAATGTATCCCCTGGAACGTTCGTTCCGGCGGACGCTCGATGGGTCATAGATGATTGATCCATCTGGTTTGCAGCAAGTGGAGCTTCTGCAGATAGTGGTCGGAACCGGCGCCTAACTAGCAGGCAAGGCGCCTATTGCTCGCTCCCTCGGACCGAGGCCAGGGTGACCGTTCGGTTGGCTTCCTCGGGCGGGCTTGCGGAACGAGTGGTGCGGTAGATCTCCTCCAGGTCCATCATGTTTGAAAGGTCAACGCTCATGGTGGCCGCGTGTCCAAAGGCGCCGCGCGTCAGGCAGGTCTTCGCAGCCGCCTCTGCCGCCTCCTTCAGGACCGTTTCTGGATGGCGGTTGTTGAGAAGACCGACGAGGACGTTGGCGATATGAGTATCGCCCGCGCCAAGAGTATCGATCGCCTCGACCGGAGTGGCCGGTGCTTCGAACACTCCGCCCTCACCAGCCAGAAGCGCACCTTCGGCACCACGGGTGACGAGGCTCCAGCGTGCGCCGGCTCCCCTCGCGTTTTGCGCAAGCGCCAGCGCTTTCTCACGCGATGCGCCGCCATCCGAGAAGGCGATAAGGAAGCAATAGGGTGCGACGCGGGCGATGCGCTCGGCGTCGTGTACCGTTGCAAGATCGTAGGATACCTTCGTCGCCTCGGCGAAGCGCGGCAGCCACGCATCGACATGGCTCGAGCGACCGGTGTGGACGGCGTCGAAGTGAGGAAGCCGCGCGAGGTCCGCTTGGGAGGGAGCGATGATCGACACACTGAGGTTCGCGCCCACGAACACCCGATCACCGCCGTGCGTCTCGATCACACAATAGGCCGTCCGCCCCGGCTCTATCCGCAGCGAGGTAATATCGACGCCTTCTTTAATCAGTGCGTCGCGGATCAGGCGTCCCGCATCATCGTCGCAGACTGCGCCGACATAAGCCGTCTCCGCCCCCGCGCGATGGGCAAAGACGGCGTGGTTCACGCAATTCCCGCCGGGGAACATGAGGTTCTCGCCGCGGTAGCAATCGACCACATTGTCACCGAAGGCTAGAATTCTGACGGGACGTGGCATCTAACAAACTCTCCTGAGAAGATACTGAGAACGTTCTCAATTAAAGAACTGCACCTTGAAAGGCAACTGAATTTCTCCGTGGGAGTGTCTGAACAGATACGGTGGCTAGTATGCGGGCAAAGTTGGACGGCAGGAGCTTGGAGGGAACCCAGCGAAACTCGCGGGCGTTGGAAGAGAATCATTAAAACGCAACGCCTGGGCTGATTTTGTGGGTTAGAGCCGGGCGACGGAGCCGCGTTCGATCAATTCGGCTGGCATCAACACCGTGCGAGGCGGATAGCCCTCGCCGTGAATGCGCTCGAGCAGCATCCGCGCGGCGGCTTCGCCCATGGCGAGACGCGGCTGTGCCACGGTGGTGATGCCGGGGCGGTGGAAACTCATCCAGTCGAGATCGTCGAAGCAGATGATAGAGAGATCCTGCGGGATCGAAATCTTCAGCTCGGTGAGCGCCCGCATGGCGCCTTCGGACATTGTGCCGTCCGTGGTGAACAGCGCCGTTGGCGGGTCCGACGCTATCATCAGGCGCGGGACGACCGCTTGCGCCGCGAGCGCGGAATAGCTGCCCGCTTGCAGTGTCAGGCGCGGGTCGACGGGCAGGCCCTCAATTCTATGCGCCCGAATATAGCCGAGGAGGCGCTGCCAGCTCGGATAGAGCGTATCCGTCTCGATCGGGTCGCCGGCCACTGCGCGGGCGAGGAATGTATCGAGCCCACCGCTTCCTTCGTCGACGAGTTCCGCCACGATGGCGATCCGGCGGTGTCCGGCTGCAATCAACTGGCGCACCGCATGTTCGGCGGCGGCGATGTTGTCTGTTGCTACGCGGTCCACCATCAGGCCGGCGACCGCACGGTCGATAAGAACGAGCGGGACGCCCATGGTCCGCAGATTGTGCAGGTGCCGCGCCTTGCGAGTGTCGCTGGGGGTGACGATCAGTCCGTCCACCTGCTTCTGCGCCAACAACTCGACCGAATGAACCTCTTTGAGCTGTGTTTCGTCGCTGTTGGTGATCAGCAGGCCGAAGCCGTTGGCCTCCGCGACATTGGAGATACCGCGCAGCACCGAGGCGTAGAACGGGTTCTGGATATCGCCGGCAACGACGCCGAGCGTGCGGGTTTTGCCGGTGATGAGGCTGCGCGCGAGCGAATTAGGCCGGTAGCCGAGATCCTGGGCGGCCTTGAGCACCTGCTCCTTCTTCTTTTCGCTAGTATAGCCGTAGCCGCCAAGAACGCGGCCCGCGGTCGCCGTGGAAACGCCTGCTGTGCGTGCAACATCCGCGATCGTCGCCTTGCTTTTCGGAGCCCCGGGGAAATTTCCTCTCACATCTATGGCCTCGCTAAATGAGAATTTTTTCAGTTGGGGTTTGAGAAAAATTGTAGTCCTTTTTAGGTGTTACCAGATCGGCGTTCCATTTCAACGTCTATTGCAACCTTTTTCTCCGCACCGGCACGCTTGACTGACAGGCATTCTCCGTGTCTCATATGTGAGAACGTTCTCGTTATGCACAAGGGGAACCAGAGAACGCAATCGCGGACCCACCGTGTTCGCTACAACAAGGAGGATGTCATGTTTAAATCCATTCTGGCTGGATGTGTCCTAAGTGCGGTGCTGGTGATGCCGGCGCTCGCCGAGGTCATTCCCGCGCTCCACGATGCCCTGCCGCAGGAGTACAAGGAAAACGGCGTAAAGGCCGCGGTCTTCAACGATTGGGCACCGGACGAGTTTCAGGACGCTGACGGCCAGCTCAAAGGCTGGAGCGTCGATATCGCTAAGGAGATGGAAGAGCGCCTCGGCGTGCCCTTCACCTTCGAAGGGACGAGCTTCGACGCCATCATCCCTGGCCTTCAATCCAAGCGATTCGATGCGGGCTTCTCGTCCTTCGGCACCACGGCGGAACGCCTGAAGACACTGGATTTCGTCTCCCAACGCAAGATCGGCACCTCGTTTGCCTATCCGGCCGACAGCAAGCTCGAGATCAAGACGGCGGCTGATGCCTGCGGTCTGACGGTTGCGGTGCTGAACGGCTCGTGGGATCTCGGTCTTCTGGAAAAGCTGAACGACAACGAGTGCAAGGATAATCCGGTGACCATGCAGACACACGGCACGCAGGCCCAGGCGGAGCTCGCCGTTCGCTCCCAGCGCGCTCAGGCGACCGTGGCCGGTTCCGTCAAGCTCGCCTACATGGCCAAGCAGACCGGGGACCTGAAGGTGTCCGAACTGGTTCTCTCGCCGGTGAACAGCTGCATCGGCGTGCGCAAGGGCGATCCGCTCGGGCAGGTCATGACGGATGCGATTCAGTCGATGATCGACGACGGCACCTATGAGAAGATCATGGCCAAGTGGGGTCTGAACGATTCCGGAATGCTGACCAAGGCGCTTTTGATCACGGAAGAAAATCCGGCGGACCTCTAGGAACGCCCCCCCGGCCCGGGCTTTTCCTCCGGGCCGGGGGGCGCTTGCGACCGGCACAGGATATGACAATGTCTCAAGAACCGTTACACCGCCCCTCGATCCACGACGTCAAGCCCATCGCGGTGCCGAAGGTCGGCCACTGGATCGGCGGCGTGGTCATTGCCATCCTGGCCGTCGTCTTCCTGCAAGTGCTCGTCACCAACAAGAACATGCAATGGAGCGTCGTCGCCGAATACATGTTCAGCCCGGCCATCCTGTCGGGCCTCGGCATGACGCTGCTCCTGACGTTCCTCGCCATGGTTCTCGGCCTCGCGATTGGCGTCGTGCTTGCCATCATGCGCCTGTCGGCCAGCCGCGTCTTCCAGGTCGTCAGCTGGGGGTGGATCTGGTTCTTCCGAGGCGTGCCGCCGCTGGTCCAAATGATCTTCTGGTACAACCTGGCGCTTCTCCTGCCCGAAATCTCGATCGGCATTCCCTTCGGCGGGCCGAAGCTCCTTTCCTGGAACACCAACCAACTCATCACCCCTTTCAGCGCCGCGATCATGGGCCTTGCCTTCACCGAGAGCGCTTATGCCGCCGAAATGATCCGCGCTGGCATCCAGGCCGTGAATGCAGGCCAGACGGAAGCGGCCGCCACGCTCGGCATGAAGCGCGGGCAGACGTTGCGCCGCATCGTGCTGCCGCAGGCGCTACGCATCGTCATTCCGCCGATCGGCAACGACACGATCTCGATGCTGAAATTCACCTCGCTCGTCTCTGTGCTGGCGCTGCCCGATCTGCTCTATTCCGCCCAGATGGTTTATGCGCGCACGTACCAGACCGTGCCGCTGCTGCTCGTCGCGACGATCTGGTATCTCGTGCTCACCACGGTCCTGACGGTCGTCGAACATGCCGTCGAGCACCGATTGAAGTCCGAACACCACGCCGGCGCGAAGAAGGCGGGCGGGTTTTTCCCATTCCGGCTCTTCGCACGCCAGCGGGAGGCCATATGAGGAACGACCAAATGACTGCCGAGCCGCTGCTGAAGGTCGAGCGCCTGCGCAAGAGTTTCGGCGCGCATGAGGTGCTGCGCGGGATCGACGTCGCGGTGATGCGCGGCGACGTGACCTGCATCGTCGGGCCCTCCGGCTCCGGCAAGAGCACGCTTCTGCGCTGTCTCAACTATCTCGAAAAGCCGACCGGCGGCGCGATCTTCCTGCGCGGCGAGCCCGTCGGCGTGCGCTGGAAGGGCGAGAAGCTCTACGAGATGAGCTTCAACGAGCTAGCCCGCCAGCGTCAGCGGATGGGCATGGTCTTCCAAGGCTTCCATCTCTTTCCGCACAAGACCGTGCTCGAAAACGTCATCGAGGCGCCGGTGCAGGTCAAGCGCGTGCCGCGTGCCACGGCGGTCAACGAGGCGATGGTGCTTCTGGAGCGCGTCGGCATGAAGGACCGCGCGACCTACTATCCGGCGCAGCTCTCCGGCGGCCAGCAGCAGCGTGCGGCAATCGCACGTTCGCTGGCGATGAAGCCAGATGTCATGCTCTTCGACGAGCCGACTTCGGCGCTCGACCCCGAGCTCGTCGGCGAGGTTCTCGCCGTGATGCGTCAGCTTGCGGACGACGGCATGACCATGATCGTCGTCACGCACGAAATGGGATTTGCGCGGGACGTCGCCGATCACCTGATCTTCATGGACGGTGGGGTGATCGTCGAGCAGGGACAGCCAGTCGACGTGCTGACGCGCCCGCAGCACGACCGCACGCGGGCCTTTCTGGCACGGGTTCTGGCGGACGCCTAAGGCGTCAGCCGAGCGTCTGCGAAAGCGCAGCGGCGGTGAAAAGGTCGAGATGGGCGCCGCCGTTGTTCTTGAACACGGTGATCTGATCAGCGCCGGTGCGGCCTTCTCTTTTCCCCTGCACGAGCTCGAAGAGATCGGCCTCTACGGCATTCCAGGTAATTGCGCCGGATGCGACGGCCTGCGAAAGATCGCCGCCGCCCTGCATGTTGTTGCGGCTGTCGACGAAGATCGTGCCGCGCGTCAGGGCCGCGTTGTCCGCTTCTCGAAGATGAGGCAGATAGGCACCGACGAGATCGAGATGGGCGCCGGGCCGCAGAAGCGTGCCCTTGACCAGCGCCTTGTCCGACATGGTGACGCAAGACACCACATCGGCGCGGGCGACGGCGTCATCGAGGTCCTCGCCGACCACGGCGTCGATGCCCTTCTCCCGAAGCTGGACCGCGACAGCCTCGGCCCTGGAGGGGGTGCGGTTCCAGATCGTGACCCGCCGCAGCGAGGGGCGTGCGGCGAGATGCGCTTCGGCGAAATGCGGAGCGAGCGCACCGGCGCCGACGACCAGAAGGTCTTCGACGTCCTCGCGGGCGAGTATGGCGGCGCCGAGAGCGGAATCCGCGGCTGTCTTGCGCGCCGTCATGGCTGCGCCATCGGCGATAAGCAGCGGCCCGCCAGTCTTGCCGTCGAATAGCGCCACCAGCCCTTGAACGGCCGGCTGCGGTGGCGTGAGGCTCGTGTTCTGTGGAAAGACGCCGACCATTTTCACGACGATCGGGCCGCCATTTGCCCAACCGGGCAGTGTGACGAATTGGGCTTCGCCGCCGGCTGGGTCGGATTGCACCACGACCTCGGAGGCAGGCATTTCCCCGAGATGCCCCTTGCGCAGTGCCTCGATCAGAAACTGCCAGGAAAGCGCCGCGTGAACGGCGGCGGCGTCAAAAACATGCATGTCGAACCTTTCAGGACTTGATCGTGTAGGTGACCAGATGGCTTGGGGTGACGAGCTGCGACAAAGCGAGCGGGCGCCCCTCGGCGTCGGTGACGATCTTTTCGATGCGGTAGACGGGCTGGGCGGCGCTGACGGAAAGAATGGCGCGCTCGCTGGCCGAGGCGAGGTTGACGTCGATCTGCCGCTCTGCATGGGCCGGCTCAATGCCGGCCATGTCGCGTAAGGCGGCGAAGAAGGAGCCGCCGGCGGCGACCGTCTCTACCACATCGGGAAAGCGCGCCGCGTCGAACCAGAGGGTTTCGAGCGTCATCGGCCTGCCGTCGTCCTCCAGCAGCCGGTCGAAGCGGATCAGGGCTTCCGCCTGCACCCGGGCGCGGATGGCCGGCGCATTGGGATTGTCGGTCCGAGCAAGGATGCGATGGCTGGCTTTTCGGCCGAGCCCGTCCATCGTTTCGGAAAAGCCGGAGAGGGAAACGAGCGTCTGGCGCACCTTGCCCGGCATGACCAAGGTGCCGCGGCCCTGCTGCCGCTGCAGGCGGCCGTCGCCGCAAAGCTCGCCGATGGCGCGCCTGATGGTGATCCGGCTGACGCCATACCGCGCCATCAGCTCCGGCTCGGGGGGCAGAAAGCTGCCCTCGGCGAACTGGCCGGTTTCGATGCCGGCCAGGATCGCGCGCCGGACCTGTTCGTAGAGCGGCAAAAGGTTCGCTTGATCTTCCATCCGCTCTTCCAGGCCTTTTCAGTAGCTGATCTTCTTCATGTAGCGCCGCGCCTCAAGCATTTCGTGCTTGCGCAGGTCGGCGATCTTATAGGCGAAACGCCAGAGCGTGTCGAAGAAGATCAGTGGCACGACGTTGCCCCAGAACTGGGGGTCGATGCCGGAGAGATCGAGCTTTTCAGCATCTAGCACCAGGATGTTCTCGGCCGAGCCGAAGCGGTGCAGGAATTCGTCGGCGCGCTGTTCGAGCGGCCGCGTGCTGTCGAGACCCTTCATCAGGATGAAGGCGCGGTTTTTGTCCAGCACCTCGAAGGGGCCGTGGAAGAACTCGTTGGCATGGATCGCCTGGCTGTTGATCCACTGCATTTCCATGAGCACGCAGATCGCGAAGGAATAGGCCGCGCCGTAGCTCGCGCCGCTGGCGACCGTGTAGACCACGTCTTCCTTGGCAAACCGCGGCGCAAAGTCCTCGAACATCGGCGCGAAGGTGGCCTGCGCCCGGTCGATTGCTGGCTGCAGGGCAACAAGGCTGTCGATCAGCGTCTCGGTCAAGTCTTCGCCGCCGGTGAGCGCAACGAGACCCATCACGATCTGGTAGATCCGCGAATAATTGCTGTTCTTCGCATCGATCGGCACGCCGGTCGTGTAGGGCGCTTCGAAGCCGACAACATGGTCGACTGCCTTTGCGAGGGGGGAGGCGGGCTCCACCGTCAGGCCGATGGTGGTGGCGCCTTTCGAACGGGCGAATTCGGCCGCGGCGGTGGTTTCCTTCGTGGTGCCGGTCATCGAGCAGAGAATGACCAGCGCATTCCGGTCGAGCGAGCGCGGAGCGCGGGCGACGAACTCGGCGGCATTATAGATGTCTGACGGCAGCGGCGCGTGCTGGTCGAGCAGGAACTTGGCCGGATGCATGATCGACAGCGAGCCGCCGCAGGCGACGAAGAACACATGCTTCACCGATTTGGCGTCGAGGGCGGAAAGCGCCGCAACGACGCCGGCGTCAAAGGCGGAGGGGAGGGACATGGTCGGACCTTTCTATATGACGTCATAATACGTATTGTAAATTTCGCGGAGGTGTCAAGCGGACCTTGACACCTCGGCCCAAACTTTGCGAACGTTCTCACATGGAACGGGAATGTCATCGCTGCGGCGATGGGCGGGAGTGGAGCGTGACCGAGATCTACGACACCGTGGTTGTCGGCGGCGGCATCATCGCCGCGGCGGCTGGTCAGCACCTGACGGCGGCGGGCTATCGCACGCTGCTGGTCGAGCGCGACGACTATGGCGCGGGCACCTCCAGCAAGACCTCGCGGTTGCAGCATTGCGGGCTCGGCTACCTTTCTGCCGCCAGCGGATCGATTGCTGCCTTTCTGGCCCACCCGCGCAGCGCGATCGAGTGCGTCAGCCTCATGCGCCGCTCGATGCAGGGGCGGGCGGAGTTCGTGCGTCTGGCGCCCGGGCGGGTGAAGCCCGTCACCTTCTTCATTCCGCTGACGCCGGAAAACGCCATTCCCCGCTGGAAAGCCCGCCTGGCTTTTCGTCTGATGGCGGCAAGCGACGGCGGCAAGGTGCCGCTCAACCTTCGCATCCTTTCCGCTGAAGAGGCGCGGGCGCACCCGGCGCTTCAGGGCATGGTGGGGCTCAAGAGCATTCGCGGGGCGATGAGCTTTACCGAATACCAGTATCACTGGCCGGAGCGCATTGTGGTCGATACGGTGATGAAGGCGCGGGCGATCGGCATGGAGGCGCTGAACCATACGGCCGTGACGGGGCTGGCGCGGAAGGGTGATCTCTGGCGGGTCACTCTGACGGCCGCCGAGGGATCGCGCGATGTTCTGGCGCGTGCGGTCGTCAATTGCGCGGGCGTCTGGGTCGATGAGATCACTGCGCTGGCGGGGGCGCCGCATATTTGCAAGAATACCGGCGAAAAGGGCACTAACATCGTTGTCCGCCTGCCGGAGGGCCTGCGCGGCATCGGGTTCGAGACCGTGACGGCGGCGGGTGCACCCTTCTATCTAATCCCCTGGGGCGAGCTTCATTATGTCGGCCCGTGGGATTCTGCCTCGGATGGTAGGCCGGAAGGCTTTCGCGCAACGGAGGCGGAGATCGCCGCCATTCTCGATCAGCTTCGCCGCCTGTTCCCGAGTTTCGACCTGAAGCGCGAGGATGTGCTCTATGCCTGGGCTGGCGTGCGGCCGCGCAGTCTTGCCAGGGACGGCAAGGGGTCTGCGCCCGTCGTCCGCGAGCATGATCTCACCGATGAGGGCCTCCCGAATTTCTTCACTTTCACCGGCGGGCTGCTGATGACCCACCGTGATGCAGGGCGGCGGCTGACGCGCGCCGTTGCGCGCCGGCTAAGACCTTCCGGCCCGCCGCGCCGGCTCGATGCGCCGTCGCTGCATCTTCCGGATATGGATCAAGTCACGGAAGCCTCGGTCACCCATGCTGTCCTCCGCGAGCAGGCGCGCACGCTCTCGGATATCTTGCGCCGCCGCCTGTCCGTTGGCTGGGAGCCGGATCTCGGCCTACGCCATGTGGACAGGGCCGCGAAGCTTGCGGCCCCGCATTTCGGCTGGACGCCTGAAGAGACGGCGGCAAAGATCGCCGATTTCATCGGCGAGACGACAACCGAATTCAGTGTTGGGACATCTTAGCCGCCATGAAGCGGCGCGCTGACCTGCAAAATTGGAATGAGAACGTTCGCATAAACGAGCTGAAGTTGCCGCATCGGGGATCACTAGAGGAGGACAGAATATGGCACTTGATGAGCGCAATATCAGCGTGATGAATTTCCACTATGTGCGGCATACGATGGATCGGTTTCTGTCCGATGTCTGTGATGCCGGGGTCTCCCGCATCGAGCTGTGGGCCGCCGCGCCGCATTTCTATCTCGGCGACAAGACGCTGGCCGATGCGCGGGCGCTGGGACGCAAAGTGCGTGGCATGGGCCTCGACATCGTTGCCTTCACGCCTGAGCAGTGCATCTATCCGGTCAATATCTCCGCGAAGGAGCCGGAGCTGCGCGACCGCTCGCTGCGTTATTTCCTGGAGTCGATGGAATTTGCCACCGAATGCGGCGCCCCAGCGCTTCTGGTCACCGCAGGTGGCGGTTATCGCGACGAGCCGACGGAACAGGCACTGGAGCGCTGTGTCGACTCCATGGGCATCCTCTGCGACCGCGCGCAGAAACTCGGCATCGATCTCTGGATGGAATCCCTGCCGGACTCCTTTGCCAACATCATCCGTTCGGCCAAAGAACTCCGCGAGCTGATGGACAAGCTCAAGAGCCCCGCGCTTCACTCGGTCTACGACGTGGCCGGCGCGGTAATGACACATGAGACGCCGGAGGACTATTTCACCCACCTCGCCGGGCGCGTCGCGCATGTGCATTTCACCGATTCCGATGCCGGCGGTAGCCACCTCGCCTGGGGCGATGGCATCATCGATCTCGACAAGCTGGTCGCCTATCTACGCAGCCAGAATTACGAAGGATCGCTGACGATCGAGCTGACCAACTGGAAATACAATGTCGATCCTACCCCGCCGCTGAAACAATGCGTCGAGGCCATGCGCAAGGCCCTCGGTTCGGCATAGGCGGGGAGGCGCCGGACATGGAGGAGCAAAACCCAGCCGCTGCGCCGGCAGGCAGGGCCGATCCGTTGCTGCGACCGCTGCAGCTTGGCCGGCTTACTCTGCGCAACCGGATCATGAGCACCAGTCACGAGACCGCCCTGGACGAGGGCGGACACCCGCTGGAAGCCTATCAGCGTTATCACGAGGAAAAGGCCAAGGGCGGCCTTGCGCTGACGATGTTCGGCGGCTCGGCGCGCATCTCCGCCGATACGAGCTGGGGCGGCACGCAGCTCGACGTGTCGAGCGATGCGGTCATCCCCGCGTTCCGCACCTTTTCCGAGCGCATCCACGGCCATGGGGCGGCGCTCATGTGCCAGATTTCCCATGTCGGCCGGCGGGCGAATGCCACGGTCGGCGCGTGGCTTCCCGCGCTCGGCCCCTCCCATTCCCGCGAGGATTATAACCGCAACTTCGCCCATGAGATGGACCGCCATGATATCGCGCGCATCGTGCGAGACTTTGGCCATGCGGCGCGACGGGCGCGCGAGGGCGGTCTCGACGGCATCGAGACGATGACTGGAGGCCACCTGATTGGGCAGTTCCTGTCTCCAATGGTCAATCGCCGCAGCGATGAATTCGGCGGCTCGCTTGAAAATAGGATGCGCTTTCTGCGTATGGTCTATGAGGAGATCCGCAGCCAGGTCGGCGCCGACTATCCGCTCGGCATCCGCTACACGATCGATGAGGATCACAAGGACGGCCTGAGCTTTGCCGAGGCAGTCACCGTTGCCAACAGGCTGGAGCGGGAAGGGCTGGTCGATTTCTTCAACTGCATCTTCGGCCGGTTCGACACCCGCCTCAACCTGCTGGTCTATAACATTCCCGACATGACGGCGGCATCCGCGCCATGGCTGCGCCAAGTCGGGACGTTCAAGGCGGAAACGAGCCTGCCGGTCTTCCACGCTGCCAAGATCGCGGATGTCGCGACCGCGCGCTACGCGATCGATGCGGGGCTGGTCGACATGGTCGGCATGACGCGTGCGCATATGGCAGATCCGCAGATCGTCAACAAACTGCGCTCGGGCAGGCAGGACCAGATCCGGCCGTGCGTCGGCGCATCGCATTGTCTCTATCGTCCGGTGCATTGCATCCACAATCCGGCAACCGGCCGCGAGACCTGGCTGCCGCAGGTGATCGGGCGCTCGCCACATGCCGGGCGCAAGGCGGTCGTCGTCGGCGGCGGGCCGGCTGGGCTGGAGGCGGCGCGGGTGCTCGCCCAGCGGGGCCACCACGTCGTGCTCCTGGAAGCGGCGGGCCGGCTTGGCGGGCAGCTCGTGCTGGCTGCCAAGGCCCGCCTCCGCCGCGACCTGATCGGCATCGTCGACTGGCGCGTTGCCGAGCTGGAGCGCCTCGGGGTGGATGTCCGGCTCAATGTCTATGCGGAGGTGCTGGACGTTCTTGCCGACGCGCCAGATCTCGTTCTCGTTGCCACCGGCGGCATTCCAGATTTCGGCCCCGTGCGGGGAAGCGAGTTGTGCCTTAGTGTCTTCGACGCTCTTGGGAATCCCGTGCAGATCGCGGATGACGTGCTGATTTATGACGCGACCGGGCGTCATCCCGCGCCCTCGGCCGCCGCGGAGATCGCGGCGGCCGGGAAGAGGGTGACATTCGTTGCCCGCGATCCCTCCATCGCGCCGGAAATGGAGCATCATTCGAGCATCACCTACCGAAAGGCCTTCGCCGAGCACAACGTGCACGTCCTATTGGAGCACGAACTCGTTTCGGTCAGCGCACAGGACGGGCGGCGGTTGGCGGTCTTGCGCCACCTGCTAACGGGCCGAGAACTCTCTACTACCCACTCCCAGATAATTGTCGAGCATGGGACGATACCGGTCAACGGACTCTTCGATGAACTGCGGCTTCTATCTGTAAACGATGGTGCAACGGAAATCGCAAGCCTAATAGGGCCAGCGCCTTTGCGGGAGCGAGCACCGAACGGTTTTGAGCTGCACCGTATCGGTGACGCGGTCAGCAGCCGTTCTGTCCATGCCGCCATGTTGGATGCCTTGCGGTTGGGGCTGCAGTTTTGATCGCTCGCGAGAATGTCTTATGCGACACCGCGGTCAAGCAGCCGTGCGAACCCAGGACTCCCTCCGGTTGGCTTGTTTGTCGGCGAGACCATCATGCATCCACGCACTTTACAATCGGGGCAGATTGCAAGGTCCTTTCCGGCGAGCATGCCTATGGCACCCCATCTCGAGCGCGCGGGCGGGGGCTCACGGATTCACGTCCTGGATCGCTGACCCGGTTTCGCGGCCGCGCAGCACGCGTGCTGCCGCGCCCTCGCTCGCGTCACTTGCGACCGGCAGACGCGCCGACGCTTTTGGGCGAGAGCAGGCGCACAAGCTAGCTATCTTGGAAACGTGCTGCTTCTAGCATCGCATAATGTATCGACTGGCACTGACCGGCTTCTCCAGGTCTGGTGGCTCTTTTTGAATAACTAAGCAATGGCTGTACGGCCGTTGCGATCAGTATGGTGGTATGGTGGGCCCCGGCAGGGCTCGAACCTGCAACCAATCGGTTATGAGCCGACGGCTCTAACCATTGTACAGGCCCCAGCAGAAAGTTTTCTAGGGACAGCAAACCGATTGATCAAGCTCCGGTCACGATCACTTCCTTCGCGACTACGGCGCTAAGGGAAAAGCAGGTCCGAGCTGTCGACGTCAACGCATCGTTCACATTGTCAGCCGTTCGGCAGCACGCTTCAAAGGCACATCGAGAATGATGTCTGAATAATCGACGCGAGGGGCCCGGGTTTTACCCGCACCTTTTTCGAACCGGACTAACCCGAAACGCTCCATGGTGCGTAGAGTGCGTGATAGATTGGACGGAGCCCGTCCTGTCTTTTCCGCTAGCTCATTCATCGAACTGGGCTTTGTGGCCGCGATTAGCGCAAGCAGTTCCCTGTTCCGATCAGAGAGAACCTTCGCGAAGCTCTCCATGGACGTGAACCATACCTTAGGGTCATCAGCGCCGGGCTTGATCTGCCCCCGCGCGACCGCCATCGTGCGTTGCTTGTAGTCCTCGTACGAGGCAATACCTACTTTGAGCGTCGTCATGATATGACTCCTTCCTCTTTCAGGGCGGAATCCACCTGCGCCCAAAAATCTTCGAGCAGGGTGGCTGCGTCCTTGTAATCATATGGGCGGATCGTCTTGAACCGGTGCCTGTGGTCGTTGACGACGCGTTTCTTACCAGCCGGTCCCCCCCTGGGTGGGGACTGGATGGGCATTATCGAATCCGACAATGCGCTCGCCCGACTTATCATGCAGGGTGAGACTGTAATTTAGGCCATGCGGCTTGCGCTCGTCGGCTTTCACGCGTTTCACTACGAACTTGACGCGATAATGTCCGTTCGCATCGACGAAGAACGTTTCACCGTCCAATCCAAAAAGGGCATCTAGCCCCTCATCTCGTTCTACACTCATATTATCTATGTTATCAGACACTGATAACATAGATGCAACAAAATTCCGTGTGAGGGTTTCAAGTCTATCGTTAGGGGAGCCGCCGGCAAGCCCCTCGCTACCATGCAGGCGAGGTCACGCTGGAACTGTTTCACTCAGGCGCAAGCAATCGGTTTGCAGCCGAGGAATTGCTACCGACCTCGCAAACTGCGAAGCCAGATGAAGCGACTGACGTTGCGGTCGACATCTCAGAGCAGCTCACTGTCTACGCCGGGCGCACCTGGTCAGTCCCGAGTCTGTCTGTATTGCAGCGTCAACCAGTCAAGAAACACACGCAGCCGCGGCGAGAGCTGGCGCGTGTGTGAATAGAGAACATGGACGGGGATCTTCGGTGGCGGAGCATCGGCGAGTATCTCGACCAATGAGCCGTTTGCGACTTCAGATGCAATACGGTAGCGCGGCACTTGGATGATGCCGAGACCGGCGCAGGCCGAGGCTACGTTGGTCTCGGCGCCCGTAACGGTGATGACGGTGGGCAGGAGCATCTCGCGTACACGGCCATCGATCAGGAATGCCAAGGGAGCGATAGAGGGCATGTCCGGCGCGAGCAGGCCGATCATCCGGTGGCCGTCCTCCAGATCCTCCGGCACTTCCGGCGTTCGGAATTTCGCCAAGTAGCTTGGGCTCGCGAACGTCCCGCGCTCGAGTTCTACAAGTTTGCGCTGGATTAGGCTGGAATCCGATAGCGCTCCCACCCGCACGATGCAGTCGTAACCCTCGCGGACGATATCCATCGGCTGATGCGTCTCGCTGATGTGGAGCCGGATGTCGGGAAATTGCTCCAGAAAATCCGCGAGGCCGGGCAGCAGGAAATAGCGCGCCTGGGTGCCATGCAGGTCGACGCGCAGCAACCCCGAGGGTTTTGCCCCGCTGAAGCCGGCTTCGGCGTCTTCGAGATCGCCGATCAGGCGAACGCAGCGCTGGTAATAAGCCTCGCCGTCCAACGTCGGACGCACCACCCGCGTCGTGCGCTCCAGTAGGCGCACGCCAAGCCGCCGTTCCAGGAGCTTCACCGCATCCGTCACTGTGGAGCGCGGCACGCCCAGGTCTTCCGCTGCCAGCGAGAAGCTGCGCCGCTCGGCTACGCGAGTGAAGATGCGCATGGCATCGAACCGATCCATTGTTCGAGATCTCCGGATTGTGATGGCAGACAATGCCTGATTATCTGGGGGATGCAAAGGTCCATCTTGTTCTCATCGAAACGCGCTGCGGCGCATCACCGGAAGGAGAACGAAAATGGCAAATAACGAAAACAAGGTCGCAATCGTCACCGGCGGCTCGCGCGGCATCGGCGCGGCGATCGCCGGTCGCCTTGCGGGAGACGGCTTCACTGTCGTCGTCAACTATGCCGGCAGCGCCAAGGCTGCGGAAGAATTGGTCGACAGCATCGAGCATGCTGGCGGCCGGGCGCTCGCAGCCCAGGCCGATGTCAGCGACGCAGCCGCCGTCGCCCGCATGTTCGACAGGACGGAAGCTGCGCTCGGCGGGGTCGATGTACTGGTCAACAATGCCGGCATCATGAAGCTCGCGACGATCGCCGATGGCGACGAAGCCTTCGTCGACAGCCAGATCGCCATCAACCTCAAGGGCAGCATCAACACGATGCGCGAGGCCGCCAAGCGGCTGCGCGCCGGCGGTCGCATCATCAATCTCTCCTCCAGCGTCGTCGGTCTGTATCAGCCGACCTATGGCGTCTATGCGGCCACCAAGGCTGGTATCGAGGCGATGACGCATGTGCTTTCCAGGGAACTGCGCGGCCGCAACATAACGGTCAACGCCGTGGCGCCGGGCCCCACCGCGACAGCCCTCTTCCTCGACGGCAAGCCCCAGGGCGTCATCGACAACCTCAGCAAGCTGGCTCCGCTGGAGCGCCTCGGCCAGCCCGAAGACATCGCCAACACGGTGGCCTTCCTTGCCGGACCGGACGGCGCATGGATCAACGGTCAGGTGCTGCGCGCCAATGGCGGGATCATCTGATCCCTCTTCCACCTCACAGCCACGACAACCGCAACCTGAAAAACGCACGAAGGATGCGTCCGTCCCATGAGCAAGAAAATCGCCCTCGTCACCGGCTCTTCCAGCGGCTTCGGCCGGCTGATCTCCGAAGCGCTCGCCCGCGCCGGCCATGTCGTCTACGCCTCGATGCGCGATGTCGCGGGCCGCAATGCCAGAAACGCCGCCGAGATGGTTGAACTGTCTGGCCAGGAAGATATCGACCTCCGCCCGATTGAGCTGGACGTCCAGTCTGAACCCTCCGTCAATTCGGCTGTCGAAAAGATCACTGCCGAGGCCGGGCGGATCGACGTCGTCGTCCATAATGCCGGCCACATGATGTTCGGACCGGCGGAAGCCTTCACGCCTGATCAGTTCGCCCAGCAGTACGACGTCAACGTGCTCGGCACGCAGCGGGTGAACCGCGCCGTCCTGCCGCAAATGCGCAAGCGTCGCGAGGGGCTGCTGGTCTGGGTGTCGAGTTCCAGTTCGGCCGGCGGCACGCCGCCATATCTCTCGCCCTACTTTGCTGCCAAAGCGGCAATGGATTCGCTCGCCGTACAATATGCCCGCGAACTCGCCCGCTGGGGCATCGAGACGACGATCGTCGTTCCCGGTGCCTTCACCAAGGGCACCAACCACTTCGCCCATTCGGGCAGCCCGGCCGATCAGGCCCGGCTCGCCGAATATGAAGCCGGCGGCCCCTATGCAGGCTTCGGCGACACGGTTCGGAATGCCTTTGCAGCCATCGTCCCCGATGATGCCGATCCCGCTCCGGTCGCTGACATGATCGTCGATGTGGTCAATGCGCCCTTTGGCGAGCGCCCGTTCCGCATCCATTACGACCCGACGGAAGACGGTGCGAATATCGGCTTCAGCGTTCTCGATCGCTTGCGTGCCGAGATGTTACACCGTGTCGGTCTCGGCGATCTCCTCAAGCCGGCGAAGAAGGCGTGATAGGTTCATGGCTCGCGGGAGTATCGAAGCTGCCCGCGAGCTCAACCATTCGCAGCGAAGCGTCTCGCCAGATCGATGAAGGCTCGCAGCTTTGCACAGGCGGCGGCCGCTGCAGCGGGTCCAGTCGTCTGCAAACAGGACCGCCCTATTATCCAGGCGATCTACCGTGGCATTCGACCAGCACCAGAGTGCCAATTTTGCCGGTCACGCCGGCGACCGTGGCAACGGTTTTGGAGCTTCGCCTCCTATATTGCTCACGTCGGGAGAGCCACACCGGAAATCTCCGCGCAGATGGCGAGCAACCGATTCTGAAGGTCCGGATCGCGAGCCTGCGGGTTCGCTGCCCGGTGCTTCATGTGATAGAAATATTCCCCCGTCACATTGGCTTTCGGATCGTCGCCGGCCGCAAGCCAGGCTTGTGTCAGAGGCGCCTGCGCCATGTCGTCGGGTGCGCCCGGACCGCCCATCTTGGTTGGCACCCAGCCCGGCTCCAGCGAATTCGAGAATACGTCCGGCCAGCGACGCGCGATAGCGAAGGCGAGCATGGCATCATGCAGCTTGCTCTCCGTATAGGCCTCCGATCCGTTCCACCGGCGCTTCTTCCAGAGGATATCGTCGAGATTGGCGTCGGCATGGTGATGCATGCCGGAAGACAGATAGACGAGCCGTTTGGGACGGTCGATCAGGGCGGTCAGAATGTAGGCAGACAGGGTGTTGATGGCAAAGACATGCGGCAAACCATCAGAGGTGAGGCGATGGGCTTCGCGGTATCCGACGGCGGCATTGTGGATCACCGCGTCGAACCTCCCGAGTTTGTTGACCTCGGCGGCAACCTCCGTAGCGCCAGCGATAGTTTCAAGGTCGCCGATCACGACGGCCTCGGCCTGCGGCAGAGCCTGGTGGGCATCTCTGGCGCGAGCGGCGTTTCGGGCGTGAAGCACGATCTGGTGGCCTTGCTCGGTCAAAAATTCAGCGGCCATGAGGCCGAGCCCGGTGGACGATCCGGAAATGAAGATGCGGGACACGGGAAATCTCCTTTGTCTGGTCGGCGAGTTCCTCTCGCCAGCATTGTGTAACGATGGTCAGGGTTGTGAAGAGCGGACAGTCAGGACGAGTGCGGCACCTATGAGAGCGCAGGCTGCGCCGAACAGATAGACGGCTGCGTAGCCGAACTGCCCGGCGATGACGCCAGCGACCGGGCCAGAAATGCCATAGGCAATGTCCAGGAAAGCGACGAATGCGCCCATGGCACTGCCGCGGTTGGCGGGAGGGACCCGCTTCAAGGCTTCGACACCAAGAGCGGGGAAGACCAGCGCGCAGCCAAGGCCGGTGACCAGTGCGCCGGCGAGCGCCATCGATTCATTGGGCGCCATCCAGATCATGGCCTGACCGGCTGCCTCGATCACCAACGACCAGAGCGCGACGCGGTAGCCGTTCATTTTGTCGGGCAGTGAGCCGAAGACAACGCGCACGAAGATGAAGCCGGTACCGAAGGCGGTCATGACCAGCCCGGCATTGTTCCAATGACGCGCTGCGAAGTAGAGGGATGCAAAGGCGGTAAGGCCCGAAAGCCCGACGCCTTGCAGCATCAGGCCGGCGCCTTCGCGCCAGATTTGCCCGATCACCTTGTAGAAGGGCAGGCGAGGGCCGGCTGGTGCTGCGTAAGGAACCTCACGCAAGGCGATTGCGGCCGCAATCATCGGCGCAGCGACGCAAGCCACCATCGCGGCTTCGAGGCCAGCGCCCGTATACAGCCCCATGCCGATCGGAGCGCCAACCGCCAAGGCTGCGAACATCGCGATACCGGTCCAGGACATCGACATGCCGGCGCGTTGAGGCCCGACCGAAGCGATCGACCAGGAGACACAGCCGGTGACGAAAAGGCTTTCGCCGAGGCCGGCGGCGAGACGGCCGACGATGACAATTGGAAGGCTGATACTCGGCGAAAAGCCGGGCATGGCCGCGGCGAGGTAAAGCAGGCCTGCGACCGTGCTGACCGCCGCCCCCTGAAGCGCGGAACGCTTGCCGCCGCGGCCGTCGGTGATGCGCCCGGCGTAGCCGCGGCTGAGCACGGTGGCGAGGAACTGGATGCCGATCACCAGGCCCACGACAAGACTACTGAAGCCGAGCTTGTCGTGGATGAAGAGCGGGATGACCGGCAGCGGTAGTGCAACGGCGAGATAACCACAGAAGAGCGCCGTGATAATACCCGGCGCAGGGCGGGAAAGATATTCGGTTGCGGCCTTCGATCGGGCCGCACCGTTCATGACAGATGCCGACATGGCAGCCTCCATACAGAAGAGAATTGTGGGGGGTGGCAGCGCCGCCGGGCAGCAGGCGCCGCTTTCGGTCAGGCGGACTTTGTGCGGGCGGATGCGCCGAACAGGTCTGGGCGATACCCGCTCTTTTCCATCAGGTAGTCGCGCGAGGCGGTGACATCCGCCGTCAACTTGACGAGGTCGGCGCCGACCAGCTTGCCGCCACGCTTGCGGATCTCGCCGCCGACCATGACCGTATCGACATCCGAGCGCTCGACCCCCTGGACGATGGTGCCGACGGCGTTGTTGACGGGTACGACGGCGACACCATCGGTGCGCACCATGATGATGTCGGCTTGCTTGCCGGGCGCGAGCGATCCGACCGCACCCTCAAGCCCCGTGGCGCGTGCGCCGTTGATGGTTGCCGCTTCCAGGACGCGCTCGACGGTGATCGGCGAAGGCACATTCTCTTCACCACGGAACCTGCGATAGCGCATGGCCGAGCGCTGCTGCGAAAAGAGGGCGTGCATCTCGCCGAAAATGTCGCTGCCGAAGGCAGTGTCGAGGTCGATGCCGATGGCCGGCGTCAGGCCATGGTCGATGGCTTGCTGATAGGCGAAACTCTCGTCATCGAAGCCGAACAGCGCGTCCGAACGCGGGTTGACGGTGACGTTCACGCCGGCATCGGCAAACAGCCGCCACGTTTCCTGCGGAATACGGGTGCAATGATTGAAGATGTTGTGCGGACCCAGCACGCCCTTTTCCGCAAATTCCGGGCCGAGCTTAGCGAGATCCCCGAGGAACTCGGTCAGGATGCGCATATCGAGGTTGCGGGCGACCCTCCACCAGTCGAGATTGAGCTGGCCGAACAGGCCGACGCGAACGAGGCCGTTACTGTGGTTCCAGTTGTCAGCCAGCCGCTTCAGGTCGCCCGGCAGGTGTGCGGTGGACGCTTTCTTGTCCATGGCGGCGCCCACCATATGCAGCGCCCGGATGCCACTGTCCTCAAGCGCATCGAGGGCAGCATCGGTATGTTCGGGACTGCGGGAGGAATGGCACGCATCGATGACAGTCGTGACTCCGGCGTCGAGGCAGGCAAGCGCCGTGAGCTTGGTGCTGAGGTACATGTCGAGCGGGCGATAATGCGCGCCCAGCTTTTCTGCGACGACATCGATATAGACAAAGAGGTCATCCACATCGGGCATCAAGCGGCGCATGACGCCGAGCCACATGTGATGATGGGCGTCGATCAGTCCCGGCATGATGATGCTGCCGGAGGCGTCGATGACGGCTGCGTCGCCAACGGCGAGGTTCGGCCCGATGGCCGCTATCCTATCGCCTTCGACCAGCAGGTCGCCGGTGGCAAGATTGGGAACCGTCCTGTCCATCGTCAGGATGGTGCCGCCTTTGAAGAGCGTGCGGCGATTGTCGCGCTTATTCATGACTTGGTCCTTTCAAATTTCCAAGGGGCAGGACCGTTATCGCTCTGGAGCGCTCTTGAATTAAGTGCGCTTATGTCAGATGCTTCCTGACGAAATGTCAGGAGTAATCTCATGCCATTCGATGGACGGGTTCTCTCCGGGGTAAGCGTGCTTGCCGCCGTGGTCGAGGGCGGCAGTTTCGTCAAAGCCGCGGAGTTGGTCGGCATCACCGATTCCGGGGTCAGCCGCGCTATCGGCCGCCTTGAAACACGCCTTGGCGTGCGGCTGCTCGATCGGACGACACGCTCGGTGACGCTGACCGATGAAGGGCGGCGCTTCTATGAAGAGGTGAAGCCGCACCTGAACGCCATCGAGGACGCCGCTGTGGTCGTCTCCGGTGCGGCATCAGCGGTGCGCGGCCGGCTGAAGGTGGATATCGATCCGTTCTTTCTGCCGCTGGTTCTGGCTGGCCGGCTCGGGGCGTTCTGCGAACGCTATCCGGATCTGTCGATCGAGTTCGTCACCAGAGAGCACGTCGGCGATCTCGTCGCAGAAGGCATCGATCTTGCAGTCCGTTTCGGTCAGCCACGCTTTGCCAGCCTGGTTGCGCGGAAGCTGATCGAAGCGCCGATCCTCACCGTTGCGTCGCCCCGCTATCTGGAACGGCACGGTCGCCCGGGCCATCCAAGTGACCTGATCGGCCATCGATGCCTGCAGTTTCTCGATCCCTATACCGGCCGCACATTCGAGTGGGAGTTCATCCGGGGCGACGAGACGATCGAGGTTTCGACGACGGGGCCACTGACCTTCACCGACCCGAAGGCGATGCTGGAGGAATGCCTGGCGGGAACAGGTATCGCTCAAGTTATTGGCTGGGGCGTCGGGCAGGCGCTGGCGAGCGGCTCCCTGATCGACTTGTTTCCGGACTGGCATGGCGAGCGCTTTCCGCTGTTTGCGTTCCATCCGTCGCGCAAGCATCCGCCGGCAAAGGTGAGAGCCTTCATAGACTTCTGTGCCGAAATCGCATCAGGGCTGGAGCCTTCGGCATCGAGGGTGCCGGCCTTGGGCTCTTAGCCGTCATTTGTCCACTTCACGCCTGAACACTTCAGCGGTGTTATGTTATAACTGCAAAAATCAGATATCTATCGAATGGAACGCAATTCATCGAACGGCCAGTCGCCGCAGGGCGAATTGCGGATTTACAATGAGCCGCAACGGGCACTATGCCGAGAGGCGTGCCTCGGCAAAGTGGTCAGCGGCTTCTTCCAACACCTCTTCTGCCCACTGGTTAAGGCTCTTTCCCGAAAGCTCAGCAGCGAGAGCCGCTCGGCGATGGACTTCGGGAGCGACACGAAACATCATCTTTCCTGAATAGGGCCTCTGAGGCTCTTTGCCTATTTTCCTGCAGGTCTCGAGGTAATCATCGACTGCCTCATGAAAGGCCTTCTTAAGCTCAACGACGCTGTCGCCGTGAAAGCCGATAACATCGGAAATACCTGCAATCTTGCCAAAAAACACTTCGTCCTCAGCATCGAATTCGATGCGAGCGTGATACCCGTTGTAAGTCATGGTGTTCATGGCGTTACTCCAATTTGCATCAGGAACTCGCAAGCATCGCGCACCTGATACCGCTTTGCTTCCTTGTCCGGATGGGGTCTGTGGAAGCTCGCAATGATGCCGTCTTTTTCGAACTTCACGCGAGAGCCTTTCCTTCGATTACGTTCGCTCCGGCGGCCACAAGCAGGTTCTCTATAGCGGTCCATTCAATGGTTCCAGAAACCGGATCCTTGAATACGGCCGCAAGGGTCTTTCTCTGCTTGCTGTTCATGCTAGCAATATAAGGACGCTTGCTGTTTATGCAAGCATAAACTCAACAGCTCCGTGACTTCGATGGAACTGAGCACACCGAAAAGTCCTACTTGCGGCGGAGGCCGGAGCGGGCGGTAAGATCTTTGGTGCCGTCCTCGGAGGCGCGATGAGCTGGATGACCAAGGACGCTGCCTACGTTCTTAAGATGAAATAGTGGTTTTGGTGGAGATTATAATTACGGGTCTGCAGTTCGAGTCCGTTCAAGGCGAGGCTTCGGCGGCTGTGCGCCAATAGCTGCCGTAAAATGCAGTCCGGTGCCATGACTGGTTTCGGCGCAATCTCTCTCGTTCGAGAGGACGTCACGGTCTCCCGGGAGCAGACCTTCGAACGGAGAGGAATCAGGCGTCGAAAGCTCCCGCACGAACGAGGACCTGCACCGCTTGTGCTGTGCTGCTGACCGCCAGGCGATGGCGAATGCGGCGGAGATGATTTTCTACCGTACGCTCCGACAGACCCAGCAACAGAGCCACATCAGCCTGCCGGCGGCCCGAGGCGATCCATCGGATGACCTCCAACTCGCGCGCCGATAGCTGCGGGGCAGAAGCAACTGCGGCGAAGCGAGACCGGCGCAGGGCAGCTTGGAAAGTCGCCGCCGCGATGAGCGAGAACGCGAGGCGCGTCGCGATACCGCTGTCTATCGTGGTCCCGCCAAAGCTCATCGCACCCACGAGGCCCGCATGACCAAAGATTGGTACCTGTAGTCCCTTGATGCCAGGTCCAGTCGGACGCGCGACAACGCGATAGGTTTCCCGCTCCCCGTTCCCTCTCTTGATCCAGAAGAACGGCAGTTCTGTTTCCAGCACATGCCGATTGACCGGGCAGCGGGCCATATAGGTTTCTGGAGTAACCGGATCGCCATTCCCGAACCAGTCGCCCTCGACCCATAATATTTCCTCAACGAGCGCGTCACCAGCTGGCGGCGCGGTGTAGAGAACGAAACGGTTGTAACCGAGCGGGTGGGCAAAAGCGCGGACGGCCTGACAAACGGTGGCCATGTCATCGCTGCGCTCAATCGTAGCGACGGTTACGGTTATCTGCGCTAATGCCGACCCGCCTGTGGTCATCCCGCTGTCACTTCCGCAAGCAGCGTCTTGGCCGCCAGCTTACCAAGGTTGTTCGCTGCGAACGGGCTCGCCCCAGTAATCAACTTGCGATCCAGATGGGTGGACTTGTCCGGATCGGTGTTAGCGATCGTCACGCCCAACGCTTTCAGCTTTTCCCCGAAATGCCAAGTCAGATGGCCGGGCATATAGCCGATCTCAGGCGTCATGCGGTCTGCCGCGTCGGGAAAGGCGGTGATGCTATATCCTGCGAAGGGGAATTCCGCGCCATCAACCTTGGGCGTGCAAGCAAGCAGTGCGGCCGGGCCGTGGCAGATCGAAATGATGTGGCGGTCATGATCGAGAGCCCAGCGCAGAACCGCGCCTACTTTATCGCTGAAGGGCAGGCCGGCCAGCGGCCCGTGGCCGCCGGGAATGAACACAGCGACATAATTGCTGTCCGGACCAAGCCCTGCCACGACATTAGAAAGCTTCAATGGGTTTTGGAACTGTTCCAAATAGCCTTCGTGGAGGCCAGTGATTTCCTTATCTTCCTTTGGCATTGCCCAGAATTCAAATTTCACCGGATTGCCCGAAACGGTCGCTATGTCAAATTCGAACCCTGCCTTATGCAGATGGAACATTGGTACCAGCGTTTCAATTGGGTGGTTGCCGGTAGAGAACAGCGTCCCGTTCTCCATCTTCAGGTAGCGCTCATCGGTCCCTATCACGAGGATACGGCTAGTGCCCGTATAAGGTTTTGGGTAATCGGCACCCTCAAGATCGCTTTTTGCGCTCGTGAATTGCGAGAGCGAAAATTTGGAGGGGAAGAAGGCATTGAACTCCGCCTCGTCAGGCTGCGGGTCTTTACTAATGGCAAGTATGCTCATTATTGATCTCCTTTCTTGGACAGAATAGAAGCCGCTTGGCATTTTTAGAATGAGGGTTTTCCCTCAATGGACGAGGCCACGCCGGGTTCCCGCAACAAGAGCGGATTCCTGTTTGTCGCTAAGGGCCGCTAAAGAGGGCCGATCAGTTGAAAACTGCCAGGCTGGAGTTCACCGTTTCGAAGACTCTGTGCTGCGATGTCTGGTATGTGGGCGCGAAAGCGACGCCGGAGAAGATCAACCTAACGACCGCTTTCGGCTTTTGGGCCAGGAGCGGTCATTCATTCTGTCATGTAGCAGGGATGTCCCCATTTGACCGTCTCCGCCAAGGAGTTCGGGAATGATGTAGATCTCAATCTCATCGAGTGCGCCGCGTTCCATGAACGCCATCTGCAGCATCCCTCCGCCCAGCATCCAGACATCACCATCATCGATCGCGCGAAGCTCCGCAATGAGGTTATCTACATTGTCTTTGACCTGAAGCGGGCCTTTGGGGTTTTCGATTGGTCGTGACGTCACGACAACAACGCGCTGGTCGGCATAGGCCCAAGGTGCGGGATCATTTGCAATGAAGTCGTAGGTACCACGACCCATGACGACCGTGCGGATGCCTTTCAAGAAGGTGCGGTAATCATGTTCGCCCAGATCCATTCCGTCGTACTTGAACAGCCAGTCCAAGTTGTCGTTCTCATCCGCAATCAAACCATCCAGACTAGCTGCGATGTAACCCACGATCTTTGCCACAGATGTCTCCTTGACCTATAAATGAACGTCCGTTTATATATTCCAATGACCAGACGCAAAACAATCCCTGATGAACAGGTGCTCGGCACATTGTTCGAGATGATGATGAAAACAGGGCCTGATGGATTGACCTTTGCGCGTGCGGCGCAGGCGTCGGGCTTGGCTGCGGCAACTCTGGTGCAGCGCTTCGGAAGCCGTGAGCGTATGGTTGAGGCGATCCTTCTGCAGGCCTGGGACAGCCTGGACGCAGAGACGAAGGCGGCAGACGAGGAGGAGGATCTATCGCCTGAGGGGGCTATCAACCTTCTACTGCGCCTTATGTCTCCCGACACGGCCAGCCGTGATGCCACTGACGGTCTTCTTCTTCTACGAGAGGACATTCGAAATCTGAGACTTCGTGAAAGGGGTGCTGCGTGGGGTCGTGCATTGGTAGCGGCCTTGGGACGACGCTTGTCGGCGGACCAACAGGAAGCGGATCTGCTGGGCTGGCAGATGGCTGCTCTCTGGCAGGGTGCGCATACCTGGTGGGCATTCGATCAGACAGTGCCTGCAGATCGTGCAATCAGGGAAGCTCTGGAAGCCTGGCTTAAAGGGCGTCAGCGACGGACGCGGCATTAACGGCAGCTTTAGCCAATTGCGGTCTTCCGCTTTGCGCCGCCAATAGCGGTCGTCGCCACCATTTCAAGCGTCTCGCTTGGCAGGGTGGCGACGCGAAATCGTCAAGCGGTAACTTGATCGTGCTGAGTTCTGTCTGATTTACGCCTGCTCGATACGGCCAGGATTATAGACCCTGCAACACCCGATACCAACGACCCCATGAGTATGCCGATCTTGACATGATCCTGAACTGCCGGACCGTTGAAAGCCAGCAAACCGATGAACAGAGACATCGTAAAGCCAATACCGCACAAAAGCGCCGCACCGGCGACGCGAAGAGCGCGACTGCGCATCATGATTGAAGAGATGAAAGCGCTTCTACGACCGAGTCGGCAGACGTCTCAGTCGTGCTTTTTGCGCGAGCCGGCCTTCTGTTGCTCAGCAAGGCGCCGTTCAAGTTGATCGAAACGATTGGACCAAAGCTGGCGGTAGGTCTCCATCCATAAAGGTGGCTAACGAAGTTCTTCGGAAGGAACCGGCCGATGCCCTCCGCCCAGCATCCTGCTTGGCCCTTTGACCGATGGCTGAGGAGCCAACGCCAGATCTGAAACGAGCGGTTCGACCGGCTAGAAGAACTATTGGCTGATCTCATGAAGGAGAATGATGTGACCCTAACTCGCGAAACCAATGTCGCCGATTCCAAGTTGATGCAGTTGTCGTCCTGGGCATCATCAAACGAGGTGTCGTTTGGCAGCTAATCATAAGAATGCGGCTGTTTCGCCCCGATTTAGCAGGTAATTTGAGAATGGAGCTCAGTCTAACTGTAACGACTATATTCTATCGCGTTGTATCTATTCGTTTTTCACGTCTGCTTGCAAAAAGTTGTGCGGTGGTACGCCGGGCTGCTTTCTCAAATTAAATGCCAAAATGTCTGGCGTGGGTCTCAAATTAAGTGACAATTCTCAGTTTTGGTGCACGGCTAAGTATCTGAAATTATTGCATCACGAGTCTTACGATTAAATGCAAAACGACACGTGCCTGGCCGGCTCTTCGAGCGGCCACATCCCCAGTTCCTGAGATGGCACCGTGAGAACTGCTTCAAGCAGTGAGCGCCAGGGTAAGTCTTGCGCTGTAGTTTCATCCTGAGCGGGTCTATTTCGGTCCCGTTGGCCCCAATAAATCCTAAAATCATCCCGATCGGTTCTTTTGACTTCCCCTTCATGCCCGCCTGGTGATATAATCATCCCGATAGGGGTGATTATGGAAAAGATCAAAGATACGAAAAGCCTAGGCATGCTGATCCGTCAGGAGCGCAAACAGCAAGGGTTAACCCAGGAGCAACTCGCCGGGGTGATTGGTGTGGGCGTACGTTTTCTGCGTGAACTCGAGGCCGGCAAAGAGAGCTGCCAGATTGGCCGTGCGATGCAAGTCTTGGCCGGTCTTGGTCTTATTGTTTCGGTCGGGCGTCGCCAGGGCCCGCGATCATGATCCGGGTATTGGACGTCTATTTTCGCGACACCAAGGCGGGCGTACTCGGCCGGCTTGACGACGGCCTGCTGACTTTTGCCTACGATGGCGCGTATCTCCTGGACCAACGATCGCGTGCGATCTCGTTCTCGATGCCGCTGCAAGAAGAACCCTTTGGTGATCAGGTGGTGCGCCCGTTTTTCTCCGGTCTCTTGCCGGACGAAGGCGCGCGGCAACGCCTAGCTGGCGCGCTCGGCCTTTCGGCAGGCAATGCCTTCGGGCTACTGGAAGTTATCGGGGGCGAATGCGCAGGTGCCTTGTCACTCTATCCCACCGGCACGGCGCCCGAACCTCCCGGCCAGTCCCAAGCCGAAATTCTCACTTCGGAACGTCTGGATGAAATTCTCAGCAGGCTGCGGACCCGGCCTTTGCTTGGCGGAGACGAGGGCATTCGCCTATCGCTCGCCGGCGCGCAGGATAAACTGGCGGTCATTGTCGATGGAGGTTCCATTGCCTTGGCAAAAGACGGCAGACCAACGACCCATATCTTGAAACCAGTCATCCAGGCGTTGGAAGGCACGGTGGAGAACGAGTATTTTTGTATGCGGCTGGCTGCGCGCCTCAGGCTGCCGGTACCCCATGTCGAGATACGCCTAGACGGGGCGACTGCCTTTCTCCTGGTTGAGCGTTATGATCGGACGAAAGCTGCAGACGGCATCATTGAGCGCCTACACCAGGAAGACTTTTGCCAGGCCCTTAGCGTCCCGCCGGAGCTGAAGTATGAGGCCGAGGGCGGACCGGGGACAGGACATGCTCTCGGGCTGATCGACCAGGCCTGCGCTAGACCTGTCGTGGATCGGTTACAGTTCATCCGCATGCTGATCTTCCACTATCTCGTCGGCAACGCCGATGCCCACGGCAAGAACTACGCCCTGCTTTATGGCTCCGATGAACCGGATCTGGCACCGATCTACGATGTCGTTTGCACGGCTGTTTATCCCCGCTTGTCAAAGAGACTCGCCATGAAGATTGGCGGCCGCGATGTGCCCGACACCATCCAGCTGAAGCATTGGAAGGCATTGGTGCCCGACACTAAATCTTCCCAGCGCATCCTTGTTCGCGATCTTGCCCAGATGGCGGAAAGGATTGTGAGCGAGGCCGATGCCCTTGTTGCAGAACTGGCTGACGAGGGGATCAGGCACCCCATCCTGAGTGCAATTCGCAAGGTCATCTCAAGTCGGGCTGGTTTGCTACAGAGAGCCGCGGAGCAGGTGTCTTAAGCAGTTGAATGATCTCGGATATCCAGCGCTTTGTCCTTCGACCAACGGGCCGGTGGTTCGAATCCTTTCAAGAGCCTAAGCCTAGAGCCTTAGCGTGAATATTGAGCAGAGCGATGACGCCGTGTGGGGACCTCGACGTGGGGGTCGAGATGACGCTGAAGCGGGCAAGCGACCAATGATTGAGTGATCGAGGGCTGCATGCCTAGGCGCGGCGCCTCTGGTTCCCACTGAACATGCCACCTCGGTAAACCTCCACCGCAGGGTCCATCGAGAACAGCAAGACGTCCGATTCAGCCCATGCGGTAAGATCGTCATAGGCAACGGTCGAAAATATACTTTCCCCTTCCGATATGATCTCGCCCGCGATGGCGACCTTTCCACTGTAGACGTAGAGTAAGGTGTTTCGTCCGGTTTCCTCGGCCGGCAGCCGCATTTGGACCCCTTCGGTCATGTGGGCGTCAAAGACGCGGACGTCAGATCTGACCTTCAACGGTGCAGCGCTCGGTCCGGCGATAAGCCGCCAGCTATCGACGCTGTCTTCCTCCGGGAACTCATGGAACTGTACCATCGGCTCCAGATCGCGAGCGTTCGGTCGCAGAAATATCTGCAGCGCTTTCACAGGGCCGTCGCCGAGCATCAGTTCCTCGTGCTGGAACGTATGGCCGGCGTTCATCATCATGAAATGTGTCTTGCCGAGCGTCTTTTCGTTTCCGACCGTATCGCGATGGAGCATCTCACCGCCGCGAATGTAGGTCAGGATTTCGTCGTCCTTGTGCGGGTGCATACCGATGAGTTGACCCGGCTGAACCTGGGCGCGGTCGATCCTGCCGATCGGGCCGATACCGGTGTCGCCCGACGTCAGCGTCAGGCCGGGATACAGGATCTCGACGCCGAAGCCTTGACTGAAGTCGCCGCGCATCTGGCCTGCAGGAATCTTGGTGATGGTCATGATTGTCTTCCTTTGATCCGAGCGCGGGCTCTGAGGCGCCCGCGCCGAACACGGCTATGTGCGTTCAATGGTAGTTCAGGATGCCGACCAGCTTCTGACCGAGCGGGCTCGTCCAGTCGACGGCAAGCTCGGAGATAATCTGGTCGACGGTGGTGATGATTGCGCCGGCCTTTTCCATGCGGCGCAGGGCGATATCGTCGCCGTATTTGGTGTAGGACGCGGATGCGTCGGCCGAGACCTGGACCTCGTAGCCTTCGTCCAGCATCTGCAGGACCGGAAAGGTGACACAGATCTCAGTCGTCACGCCGGCAACGAACAGCTTCTTGCGACCGGTCGCTTTGACCGCCTGGTTGAAGCCGTCGTGGTGCATGGCGTTGACGATGCCGGGACGCTTGATGCGGGCTTCGAACGCTTCGGGCAGGATTGCTTCGAGTTCCGGCAGCAGCGGGCCTTGGATCTGGTCTTCCATGCTGGAGGTGAGGATCGTTGGGATATTGGCGGCCTTGGCGATGCGAGCAAGCTTCAGCGCGTTCTGCTTGACCAGGTTGATGTCGTGCGAGTGCGTCCAGGCCATCGTGCCGATCTGGTGGTCGATCAGCAGCATTGCTGAATTCTCGGGGGTAAATACGTCCTTATGCATTGTCGTGTTCCTTTCTTTGCTCGGCGGCTGTTGGTGAAGTTCGTTTCGGTCCGCTCGATGATTGGAATTTAGCGTTGCGATTGGTGGCACGGTAGCTCTATGGTTAGCCACTCTGTGGAACGAAAAATGGAACACTGGGATGATCAGCTTCGAGGACATGCAGACGTTCGTTGAGGTGGCGGACGGCGGTGGCATCACGGTTGCCGCCCGGCGTCTCGGCCTGCCGAAGTCGATCGTCAGCCGGCGGCTCGTCCGGCTTGAAAGCGAGCTCGGCGTTCGGCTTCTGGCGCGGACGACCAGAGGTGCATCCCTCACCGAAGCTGGCGCCACCTTTCGCGAGCACGCCGCACGCATGTGCTTGGAGATGGACGTCGCACGCGAGGAGATGCTGCCGACCGGAGATCTGCGGGGACGCCTTCGCGTGGCGGTTCCTTCGTCCTTCGGTCCTGGGCACTTCGCCCCGGCATTGGCCGAACTCGCCCGCCTGCATCCGCTCCTGCAGCTCCACGCGCATTACAGCGACCGCTATGTCGATCTGGTGGCGGAAGGCTTCGACTGCGGCATCCGCGTCGGGTACCTGCAGGATTCGAACCTGACCGCGCGCAAGATTGGCACCTTTGCGGCAGGCCTTTTTGCAAACCCGGAATATCTGCGTGTCCACGGCGTTCCACAGAAGCCGTCAGATCTTCTCGACCATCAGGCCATCTTGCAAGGGACCGAAAGCTGGAGGGTTTCCGACGGCACCCGGACCGTGGTCGTCAACGGTCAGGGACGGTTCAAGGCGGATAGCGCTGCGGGCATCGCCGAAGGGACAGCCGCGGGGCTGGGCGTCGCAGCACTACCCGTGGTGATCGCTCAGAATTACCTGGAAGCCGGAACCCTTGTGCCGATTATGACGGATTACAGCCTGCCGGAGATCGGCGTCTACATCGTGCGGCCGCCGGGATCGCACGTGTCGCGGAAGGTCCGGGTTCTGATCGACTTCTTTGTCGAGAGGTTCTCCGCAAACGCTGGCGCTGGCTAGAGCAACGAAGGTTAGTATTACGTGGCCGAGCGCCGCTCCTGGAACGCGACGCCCCAGTCGCGCATGGCTATCAGCACGGGTGCCAGAGTCTGCCCGAAGGGCGTCAGAGAGTATTCAACGCGCGGCGGAACCTCTGCGAAGACTTCGCGGGCGACGATCCCGTCGGCTTCGAGTTCGCGGAGCTGCATCGTCAGCGAACGCTGGCTCGGGTCGCCGACAAGGCGGCGCAACTCGCCGAACCGTCGCGGCCCGTTCAGCAGCCGGTAAATGATCATCGGCTTCCGCGTCAGGCATCAATCCGTCCGACATCAAGACGAGGACTGGATTCGGTGGAAAGGCCATGCCGTTCCCACGGATCGTGCCGCATCAGGACGGCGCGGGCGTCATCGACGCCGTCGGTCCGGGCGTGCCTCCGTCGCGCGTCGGCGAGCGCGTCTGGGTCTACATGGCGCAATGTGGCCGCGCTCTCGGGACGGCGGCGGAACTCGTTGTCGTTTCCTCCGCGCAAGCCGTCAGGCTGACCGACAACGTATCCTTCGAGATTGGAGCGGCGCTCGGCGTTCCTGCGATGACAGCGCATCGCTGCCTGTTCGCCGACGGCGACCTGCGCGGCAAGCGGGTCCTCGTCCAAGGAGGAGCAGGCGCCGTCGGCAATGCAGCGATCCTTCTTGCGAAGTGGGCGGGGGCATGGGTGGCGGCGACGGTGAGCCGTGAGCAGCAGGCGGAGGTGGCGCGAGCGGCCGGGGCCGATCTTGTGCTCAACCGGCATGGGGAGGACGTCTCAGAGCGAGTACGGTCGGCAACAGGCGGCCATGGTGTCGATCGTATCGTCGACGTCGATATATCCGCCAACATCGACGTGTCGATCGCCTGTCTCGGCCGCGACGGTGTTGTGTCGGCCTATTCGACGGAATCGCCAGACGCGAAGCTGACGATCCCGTTCTTCCCGGCGCTGCTGGGCGGCTTTTCATTCCGTCTCGTCTATGTCTACACCATGCCGGAAGCCGCTATGCGGCAGGCAGCCGGTGAGATTTCGGCCTGCGCCGCATCGGGGGCATATGCTCCGCGGATCGCGAAGACATATGCCCTCGACGAAGTGGCCGAGGCACACGAGTTGCAGGAGAGCGGGAAAGCTGTCGGTAAGGTTCTCCTCCGAATTCAGAATCCGTGAGACGGCCAGCTCAACCTCAGCTTCTCAGGCGATGACGGCTTTCGGCTCCAGGAACGCCTCGAGGCCGAACACGCCATACTCGCGACCGATACCCGACTGCTTGAAGCCGCCGAAAGGAGCGAGAGGCTCGTGCGGCGCGCCGTTAATCACGACGCGTCCGCTGTCGAGCCGATCCGCAAGCGCCTGCATTCGCGAGGCGTCGGCGCCATGCAGGTAGGCCTGAAGTCCATACGGGGTGTCGTTGGCAATCGACACGGCTTCGTCCTCGTCTCGATAGGTGATTACCGACAGGACCGGTCCAAAAATCTCCTCGCGCGCAACGGGCATCTGGTTGTTGACATCAGTGAATATGGTCGGCTTCGTGAACCAGCCGCGATCTAGTCCGGCAGGCCGCCCCAGACCGCCCGCTAGCAGGCTGGCGCCCTCCCGCATCCCCAGTTCGATGTAGGCCTGGACCCGATCATACTGCTTCTGACTGACCATCGGTCCGATCATCGCATCCGGGTCGTCTGGCGCGCCGACCTTGAATGTCTCGATCTCCTGCTTCAGCCTGGCCAGGACGTTATCGAGCCGATAGCGCGGAACCAGGATGCGAGTGCCGGCAATGCAGGCCTGGCCGCTGTTGATGAAGCCCATCCGCAGTACGGCGGGTATTGTAACGTCCAGATCGGCGTCATCGAGAATGATATTCGGTCCCTTGCCACCAAGCTCCAGCGTGACACGCTTGAAGGTGTCGGCCGCGTTACGCAGGATTTCCCTGCCAACTGCGGTGGATCCGGTGAAGGTCACCTTGGCGATGTCCGGATGCCGGCTGAGCTCTGCGCCAACAATGCTGCCAAACCCGTTGACGATGTTGAACACGCCCTTCGGCAAACCCGCTTCATGAAGGCACTCGGTGAGGATCTGTGTCTGCATCGCGCTCATCTCGCTGGGCTTGATGACGATTGTCGTGCCGGCGGCGATGGCGGTTGCGAGTTTCGAGGTGATGAAGCCGATATTGCTGTTCCACGGCGTGATGGCGGCGGCAACGCCGGAGGGCTGCATGACGACGCGGGCGCGGCCCATCTGTCGCTCGAAGTCGTAGTCCTCCAGAACCTTCGCCATGGTCAGAAAGCTTGAAGCAGCGTGGGGAATAGCGAACCGGGTAAAGGTCTGAGGAGCCCCATATTCGAGCGCCATCGCTTGCGTCAGGTCGGGGACGCGCGCGGCGACGGTTGCGTTCAAACGCTTAAGCATCTCAACACGCTCGGCCTTCGTCGTCCGTGACAACGCCGGGAAGGCGCGTTTTGCGGCGGCGACGGCCTCACGCGCATCTTCGATGCCGCCAAGCCTGACCGTGCCGATCTTCTCTTCAGTCGACGGATTGTAGAGATCGGCGGTCTCAGATCCCTTCGGTGTGACGAATTCCCCGTCAATATAAACCTTGTCGATGTTGAACATCTCAAACTCCTTTTGGCTGTCCCGTCATATCTGGCACTTCGACACTGTCCTGATAAGTTGGTCAAAGATGCTCAGCCTGATAGGAGATTACGGACAATGATGCGCGGCTCACTTGCTGAACTTGAGGCTGTCCTCGCCGTCGCCTCACAAGGCGGGTTTCGCGCGGCGGCTCGCGAGCTTGGGATCTCGTCGTCCTCGCTCAGCCAGCAGATCGCTACGCTGGAGACGCGCATGGGCGTCAGGCTGTTCAACCGCTCGACCCGCAGCGTGGTCCTTTCAGCTGCGGGAGAGCAGTTCGTGGCGAGCGTGGGTCCGGCGCTGGAGGCGATCCGAAGCGCCGTCGAGCACGTCGATGAACATCGGGCGGAAGCAACCGGCACTCTGCGGATCAACACGTCGGTGGGCGCAACGCGGATCATCCTGACGCCGCTGATCCTAGAGTACATGCGCCGGAACCCGCAGATGACGGTGGAGATCGTGACGGAGGGCGCTCTGGTCGACGTCAATGGCAAAGGCTTCGATGCCGGGATCAGGATCCGGGAGGCCGTTCCTCCCGACATGGTAGTCGTCCCGATCGGCGATAATATCCGACCGGCCATCGTTGGGTCGTACGATTACTTCCGCCGTCATGGAAAGCCGCGGGATCCGGCAGAGCTCCAAAACCACCTATGCATTCGTGCACGAATGGCGAGCGGAACCATCTATCGCTGGGAGTTCGAGCGGCGAGGGGAGAGCTTCTCGCTCGACGTTCCCGGCAAGCTCGTGCTCGACGATAGCGACCTGATGCGTCGGGCCGCGCGTGAGGGGGCCGGGCTAGCCTATCTGAGTGAGTGGCAGGTCGAAGATGATCTTGCTGCCGGCAAGCTGGAGCAGGTGCTTGCTGACTGGACCCCGCCTTATCCGGGCTTATGTCTCTACTATCCCGGAAGGCGCAATCTGCCGGCGAAGCTGCGCCGGCTCGTCGACTTGATCCACGAGATCAGGCAAAGCAGCGATGTCGAAAGCTCGCTATGACCCAGACGCTTGGAACGAAGCTCGCACCAAATTGAAGCAGGTTTCGAAGAAGTTGTGAGGAGAGAGGGGCTCAGGTGGCGAACCTCTCTCCTCGGAGCACGATTTAACGCTGGATGAATGCGAGCATGTCAGCGTTCAGAACGTCAGGATTGGTCGCAAGCATACCGTGCGGGTAGCCTGGATAGACCTTCAAGGTTCCGTTCTTCAGAAGCTTCACGGCAAGTTCTGCGGACGCCTTGACGGGGACGATCTGGTCGTCGTCGCCGTGCAGGACGAGCGTCGGCACCGAAATCTTCTTCAGGTCCTCGGTCTGGTCGGTTTCCGAGAAGACCTTGATACCCTCATAATGTGCCTTGGCGCTCCCAATCATGCCCTGGCGCCACCAGTTCTGGATAAGGCCCTGCGAGACCTTCGCGCCTTCGCGGCTAAAACCGAAGAAGGGGCCTGTAGGCAGGTCGAGATAGAACTGCGCCCGATTGTCGGCCAGTGCCTTGCGAAGGCCGTCAAAAACTTCAATCGGCGTACCATCCGGGTTCGATGGCGTCTTCAGCATGAGCGGGGGGATTGCGCTGACGAGAATAGCCTTGGCCACACGACCCTGCGGTTCACCAAAATTAGCGACGTAACGGGCGGTCTCGCCACCGCCTGTCGAGTGGCCGATATGGACAGCATTTTTAATATCGAGATGCTCGTAGACCGCGGAGGCGTCTGCCGCATAATGGTCCATGTCATGCCCGTCGCTCACCTGCTGTGAACGACCGTGTCCGCGCCTGTCGTGAGCGATTACGCGATAGCCCTTCGACAGGAAGAATAGCATTTGGTTGTCCCAGTCATCGGACGACAGGGGCCAGCCATGATGGAACACAATCGGCTGGGCGTCCTTCGGACCCCAATCCTTGAAAAAGAGGTTGACGCCGTCTTTGGTGGTGATGAATGCTTCTGTCATTGCCGTTTCTCCTTCTTGGATGGTTTGTGCGTTGCCTGTTGCAAACGCTGGGATACCAGAGGCCAGCAGCAGCGCTGAGCCTCCGAGCAGAACGTCTCGACGTGAGACGTTAAATGGTTGATCTTCGGTCATTTTGTCCTCATGTTTTGACGGCATGGCGTTCGACTGCTTCTGAAATCAGAAGTTGGTCCGAGCGCTGATTTTCTTCAGACACCTTTGTAGACAAGGCGCGTGAATAAGGCGGGGCTGATGATTGCTTTGCCCCACTCATCATCGAAAGCCTCGGTCGGGTTGGCCGCGACCGTTTCATCGACGGAGCGACCCGCGGATTTCAGCCTCGCGACATTGTCCCTGATGGTCGCCAGCATCTCGTGATAGTGCTTGAGATCGTCGAGCGAGCTGACCGGCTTGCCGTGGCCTGGAATAATGATTGTATCCGCATCCACCGCAGCGATGACCCTCGCCGACGCTGCGATTGTTCCGTCTATGCTCCCGCCAGTCGAATAGTCGATAAAGGGATAAAGGCCGTTCCAGAAGATGTCCCCGACGTGGATGACGTTTGCTTCCTCGAACTTAACGGAGATGTCGCTATCCGTATGCGCCGGGCGATAGGCGGTGATACCGATCTTCGTACCTTCGAGCTCCAGCACCTTGTCGCTTGTGATCAGGGTCGCAGGGATCGCGCCAGAGGGTGAAGGTGGGAAATCGAAATTCCAGTCATCAACGCGCTGGGCCTCAAGCAGGTGGCGGCGCGTGTTCTCATGAGCAATGATTGCGGCGCCCACAGAGTGCAGCCATTCGTTTCCGTCGGTATGGTCGAAGTGCCAATGGGTGTTGATAAGATGCCTGACAGGTTGATCCCCCAGCTTCGAAAGAGCCTGTTCGATCCGAGTGCGAGTTGCCGTGATACCGGCATCGACGAGGACCTTCCCCTGCTTACCGGTTAGAACGGCAATGTTGCCGCCCGACCCCTCCAGTACGGCAATGTTGCCGCGCACGGGAGAGGTCGTGATGTCAGCCCGGGACGCTGCATCCCTCAGGAGTCCACGATGGTTCCGGATTTGGCGAGCGCGTTCGACGCCAGGAAACGAGCAGTAGCGAATGTTGCTAGGGCCCCGGTTAGAAGAGTGCGGCGACTGACGTAAGGTGTGTTGGCGATGTTCACGGCGAAGTTCCTTGTTGCCTGAGAAGATGGCCAGACAATACGCTTGCTGCCGCAATCGATAATCCGCAAAGCGCACAAGGGATTATTTCGCTTGGCGTAAGAGTTTCGCCAGCTCCCTGTCATGTCGGAGCGCCTTCAACCGCGAATTCCGGAAGCATGGTGTCTGTACGCCGCGCCGCGCACTGTTGCAGCTGGCGTAATGGTCCAGTGCCAAACATGAGTATTAAGCCGTCCGATCGCTCATCGCATCCTGTGTGCACGGATCGGGAATGGACCCGGCCTTCAAACAGGAGCGATCACATGAAACTTTATCACCATCCGCTGTCGGGCCACTCGCACCGGGCTCGGCTCTTCCTTTCCCTAATCGGTCTCCCCCACGAGCTGGTCGAGGTTGATCTGAAGGCTGGCGCCCATAAGCAGCCTGATTTCCTGAAGATGAACCCTTTCGGCCAAGTGCCGGTGCTGGCGGATGGCGATGTCTTCATCTCGGATTCCAACGCGATCCTTGTCTACCTCGCCAAGAAGGCCGGCAAGACGGAATGGCTCCCGGAAGATCCAAAAGGGTCGGCTGAAGTCCAGCGCTGGCTCTCGATTGCAGCCGGGGAGATTGCCTACGGTCCGGCAGCTGCGCGTCTGGTGACGGTCTTCGGCGCCAAGTTCAATCCGGAAGAAGTTATCGGGCGTGCACATACCATCCTTGGCCGGATCGAGCGCCATCTGCAAGGGCGCGAATGGCTGGTAGGCAATCGCCCGACGATCGCGGACGTCGCGGTCTACAGCTATGTCGCACGGGCCCCAGAGGGCAATGTAGACCTCAGCGCCTATCCGTCCGTGAATGCCCTGCTGGCTCGCGTCGAGCAACTTCCGGGCTTCGTCGATTTCGTCAAAACGCCCGTTGGTCTTGCCGCCTGAGCCTGGATAGGGCGTGCGGCACCTCGCACGCTCTTCGCCTCTTTTTCTGGAGAACGCAGATGTCCGTGAAGCTTACAAGATTGCCGACGTGGCATGAAGGCGAGACCTTTATTCAGGAAAAGCTCGGCGTAAAGGAACGCATGGCCTCCGTCGGCCAGCGTGTCGTTCGCGATTTCATGCCGGACCAGCACCGGGACTTCTACGCCCAACTCCCCTTCATCGTTCTCGGGAGCGTCGATCAAGCGGGAGACGCCTGGGCGACGTTCGTCGAAGGTGAGCCGGGTTTCATGTCGTCACCTTCGGCTGTCGTACTGGACATTGCCGTGCACCGCGATCCGAGCGACCCGGCAAGTGAAGGATTGGCGAATGGCCTGCCAATTGGTCTTCTTGGGATCGAGATGCACACACGTCGTCGCAACCGAATGAACGGTTTTATCTCGACGATCGATGGCGGTTTCCGCGTCGATGTCGACCAGAGCTTCGGAAATTGCCCGCGCTACATTCAGTTGCGTGACTTCAGATTCGCGCGTCAGCCAGGGGAATCGTTTACCGGTGAGGTTGAGCATCCGTCTGCGCTTGATGATCAGGCGCGCAGGGTGATCGAGGGGGCTGACGCGTTTTTCGTCGCCTCCTACGTCGATCGCGAAGACCGGCGCCAGGTGGATGTTTCCCACCGCGGCGGGAATGCGGGATTTGTCCGCGTCGGCGACGATGGCGTTCTGACGATCCCCGACTTCGACGGCAATCTCTTCTTCGCAACGCTCGGCAACATCCTGCTGAACGGAAAGGCAGGACTTCTGTTCGTGGATTTCACCACCGGCGATCTGCTGCAGATGACGGGGAAAGCCGAAGTCATCTTCGATTCGCCCGAGATCACGGCCTTCCAGGGTGCGGAGCGATTTTGGACATTCAAGCCGACACGGATCGTACGTCGCCGCAATGCACTGGCGTTAAGATGGGCTTTTCGGAAGGACGGCTGGTCGCCGAGTTCCTTGATGACGGGCAGCTGGCAGCAGATGGCCGACCGTTTGCGTGCCACAGAGCTTGCTAAAAGCTGGCGGCCAATGACCGTCACCGCGATCGTCGATGAAAGCGCGACGATCAAGTCTTTCCACCTCCGGCCAGGCGATGGCGCAGGGCTGCTCCCGCATGCGGCGGGTCAGCATCTGCCCATCCGCATCAAGTTGCCCGGCGAAGAAAAGGCGGTCATTCGCACCTACACGCTTTCTGTAGCGCCGTCCGATGGGATCTACCGCATCAGCGTCAAGCGCGATGGTCAAGTATCTCAGTTCCTCCATGATTGCATCGCCGTTGGCGATGTCATCGAGGCGCGCGCGCCGGCTGGCGATTTCAGCATCGACGCCCGCTCTACACGCCCGGCGGTTCTTCTGGCAGGTGGCGTCGGTATCACGCCGATGCTCGCGATGCTCCGTCATATCGTCTACGAAGGGCTGCGCAAGCAGCGTGTCCGTCCGGTGACGCTATTCCATGCGTCCCGTTCCAAGGCTGATCGACCGTTCGACAAGGAGATCGCCGAATTAATTGGAGCGACCAAGGGCGTCGCACGCCTGGTCAGGGTCCTCAGCGACACCACCGATGCTGAAGAGGGCAGGGACTTTGACGCCGCGGGGCGGATCGATATGGCGATGCTGACGCGGTTTCTCCCCTTCAACGACTATGATTTCTATCTCTGCGGGCCTGCGCAGTTTACGCAAGGTCTTTATGACGGACTGCGAGCCCTCAACATTGCTGACGATCGCATCCAGGCTGAACCCTTCGGTCCGTCGTCACTGATCCGCACCGGAGATGCCAAGGTCGCTGCTGTATCTCCCGGCGCGCAGCCATCGGAAAAACCTGTACCAGTCGTGTTCACGAGTTCCTTGAAAGAAGCTCGGTGGGCGCCTGGTTCAGGCACTCTTTTGGAACTTGCCGAAGCGCGTGGTCTCGAGCCCGAGTTCAGCTGTCGGGAAGGAAACTGCGGCACGTGCCGGACCAAGCTCGTCAAGGGAGCTGTGGCCTACGTCAAGCAGCCCACGGCGAAGATCGACGCCGATGAAGTGCTCCTCTGCTGCGCCGTTCCTGCAGAGCAGGACGGTGGCCTGCAGCTCGCTGTCTAAGAGCTCAATTGCTGCGTCCAGCGTAACAGTCCCTTGTTCCCTTTCGATCTTCAGCAAGCTGCCCCACGGGATCATATTCGATCTCAAGAGAGCGACGTCTCTCTCAACCGAAAAGGAGAATACAATGTCACGCATTCCTACCCCCGTAACCATCGAACAAGCTCCCGAAGCCTCCCGTCCGATCCTCGAAACCATCCAGAAGCAGATCGGATCCGTCCCAAACATCTTCCGGCTGGTTTCCAACAGCCCCGCCGCATTGACAGGCTTGACGTCGCTCCAGGGCGCACTCGGCAAAGGTAAGCTGCCGTCGGCTACTCGCGAACGCATCGCACTCGCCATGGCTGAAGCCAACGGCTGTGACTACTGCCTCTCGGCCCACACCTTCACCGGCACGAGGTTCGCCAAGCTCGATGAGAGCGAGATTGCTGCCAACCGGAGCGGCACGTCGAACGATCCGAAGGCGGCCGCTGCAGTCGAATTCGCCCGGGCGCTGGCCGTGGCTCGCGGTTCCGTCGCTCCCGCTGAGATCACCAAGGTCCGTGACGCCGGCTACAGCGATGCCGAGATCGTCGAGATCATCGCTCACGTGGCCCTCAACACCTTCACAAACTACGTGAACGAGGCCCTCGATACCGAGATCGACTTCCCCCGTATCGATCGCGCGGCTGCCTGATGTCGAGCCTGGAGGCGGTGCAAGACTTACCGCCTCCGCCCTACTGTCAACATCATCCTGAGAGGAACTTGAACATGTCCCGTCCCCCGCTTCCCCCATTCACCAGAGACACTGCCATCGAGAAGGTCCGTCTTGCAGAGGATGGCTGGAACAGTCGCGATGCCGGCAAGGTGGCGCTTGCCTATACGCTCGATACGCGCTGGCGTAACCGGGTCGAGTTCGCGACGAACCGCGCCGACGCCGAGGCCTTCCTGGCCCGCAAGTGGAACAAGGAACTCGATTATCGCCTTATCAAGGAACTCTGGGCTTTCACTGGCAACCGTATCGCCGTTCGATATGCCTATGAGTATCGCGACGACAGCGGTCAGTGGTTCCGCGCCTATGGCAACGAGAACTGGGAATTTGCCGAGGATGGCCTGATGCGGGAGCGTCATGCAAGCATCAACGAACATCCGATTGCTGAAGCGGATCGCAAGTTTCGTTGGCCGTTGGGTCGCCGGCCGGACGGCCATCCTGGCCTCAGCGACTTTGGCTTTTAGGCGGCTGATCAAGGAGATGAGAATGGCCAGCTCGTCAATTGATCCGCGGATAAGGCTTTCAATAGAACTGGCTCTCACGGGAACCAACGAGAGCAAGACACTGCTTGAGAAACAAGAAGAAGCCGGTCGTGCCCTTGGCATGACCGGCGCTGAGATGGACATCGCAAGGCGGGGGTCAAGCTTCGACTTCAATACGTCGGTCGCTCTATCGCTTGCATTGAATCCCTGCCGCGAAACGCTACAGCGCGCACTGCGCGCCGGACTGTCCGAAGAAGCCTGTGCGGAGATAGAGCGCATCTCCCAGGCTTGCCGTTCGCCAATCGCATGATCCCCTGTTAGAGGCTCTTGAGGCTTTGGTTCCAAGCCCTTAAGGTCTTGGAAACGCGAGCGCTTTGGGGGAGTGGATGGATCGCTGGCAAGCAATGAGGATATTTGTAAAGGTCGCCGAAACTGAAAGTTTCGCAGACACCGCGCGACAGATGTTCATGAGCGCTCCGGCTGTCACACGTGCCGTCGCGTCACTCGAAGACCTGATTGGAGCGCGCCTCTTGGTGCGAACAACCCGCTCGGTAAAGATGACCGAAGCGGGGATTCGTTATTTTGACGATTGCCGTCGGATTCTTGCCGATATCGCTGAAGCAGAAGCGGCCGCCGGCGGTTCCTACGCTACGCCGACGGGAACCCTGTCCATAACCGCGTCAGCGTTGTTCGGGCAAATGTACGTCCTTCCGGTCGTGACAACCTATCTCGACACCTATTCGACCATGAGAGCGAAGACGCTGTTCATCGATCGACCGGTCAACATCGTCGAGGAAGGGATCGACGTGGCCGTGCGCATCGGCCATCTCCCCGACTCTAATCTCTCTGCTGTGAAAGTCGGGACGGTCCGTCGCGTCATGTGCGGTTCGCCGAAGTATTTCGAACGCCACGGCGTTCCGAAAACCCCGGCCGATCTCAAAGAACATCGCATCGCAGCATCCACCGCAGCCTGGGCTTCACCTGAATGGAAGTTTCGCGATGACGTGCGGGTATCCGTGGATGCGGCTTTACAATGCAACACCAACGAAGCGGCGATACAATCCGCACGTGACGGATGGGGCCTGACCAGGGTTCTCAACTACCAGATTGGCCCAGCGCTCGTGGCTGGAGAGCTACAGATCATCCTCAGTGAATTCGAGGAACCGCCTTTGCCCATACACATCCTCCATCCGGAGGGTCGGCACGCTCCAGCAAAGGTTCGCGCCTTCGTCGATATGGCAGCGGCGAGACTGCGCGAGAACCGGCTACTAAATTGATGTCGGTGATGCACCGGATGGACGAAATGCGCCGTGCGTAGACGCACAGCGCCAGCGTGAGCTTTGAAATCGGCCCCTACAAGGCGGCCATGCCGTTCGTGCCAGGTGGGCTTCACGGCTCCAGGCGTAAAAACGGCTTGAAGAATTTGACATCATATCCTTCCGTCGATGCCCGCAACTCAGGATCAGAATGAGACCAGACCTCTGCTTGCATGTCGACGATGCGAGCATGCCGGCGACATTTCCGCCGAGGTTTGCCAGGTGCTCCAGTCGCGCGGCAGGATTGGCGAACTCTTCATAGACGACCGCCTCTGTCTCGTTGTCATTTAAAAAATGTCGTAGCGAATCGTGCCCGTGTCTTTTTCCCGCGCCAAGCTGATGCTGTCTGCGGCGATACGCTTGAATTCCTCCAGTTTGCCGGGGTGAATCTTCAATCGCACCATCGCCTGGAACCGGCCCGACTTCTCCGTCCCACCATCAGGCAGGGCAGGGAAGTCCGTGTATCCTGACGCTGGCCCGTCCGGACCCTGACCGAAATAGACGCTGTGGTCGGCTGTATTGAGCGGTGCACTAGTGGAAACACGCTCGATGAAGTCGGGATTGGCCAGTACCATCGCACCGAAGGATTCGAGATTGGCAAGCCCGGATGCTATATCCTTTCCGATGTCCTCGCGGGGCCGGCCAGGGCGGTTGAGGATCAGTACCTGGCCCCAAAGCTTCCGGAAATCATGAAGGATGTCATCGTCGCCATAATGGACGATGTGAATATAGGCTAGGCCTAGTTTGTTAAGTTCAGTGACCAGGTAACAGAACAGGTCCCGACCTTCGTCGCTGTGATTGAGGCCAAAACCGGCAAAGCCGGGAGACAGACGCATTCCCGTTCGATCGGCACCGATCTAAGCGACTGTCGCCTGCGCGACTTCAATTGCGAAACGGGCTCGGTTTTCCAGTGAACCGCCATATTGGTTGGCGCTGATCGCGAGGAACTGGTGGATCAGGTACGCGATCCCGTGAATTTCAACCCCGTCAGCCCCCGCTTCGATCGCGCTTCGCAGCGTAGGCGTAATCCTTGACTTTCGACTGAACTTCTTCCGTCGTCAGCGCTCGGGGAGTCGGAATATCTTTCATGCCACCGAGCGTATAGATCTGCTCGCCTGGTGCGATCGCTGAAGGGGCCACACCCTGACGATGATGAGGCGTATTGTCGGGGTGCGACATACGACCGGCGTGCATGAGCTGATAGAACACGTGACCGCCGCGAGCATGGATGGCGTCGTTTACCGTTCGCCACCCAGCAACATGGTCGTCGGTGTATATGCCTGGTGTCATCGGATAGTCCTGACCATCGTCCGAAGGTTGTGTGCCTTCCGTAATAGTGAGCCCGACGCCAGCTCGCTGGCCATATTATTCTGCAGCGAGTACGCCCGGCGTTCCATCAGCGTTGGCGCGCGCTCGGGTCATCGGAGCCATGACAAATCGGTTCTGCAGCCGGATCTTGCCTAGTGTGAAAGGAGAATGGATGTCTGTCATCAAACTACCTGTGAAGTTCCGGTTGAGGCTGGATCGAATCCCGTGAGCGGAGGCGGGCAGCGCCTTCGCTCACGTCCTGATCAAGGAAGCGGGCTGTCAATCTTTACGAAGTCGTGAGCAATGAGTGGACCGCCGGGCGACTGAAATAGTCGGCTGCCATGCTCGATGTCGCCAAGATCCACACCGAAGAAACCGAGCTGGTCGATCAGTTTCGCGACCTCTGTCTTTGCAGCTTCGTCGTCGCCCGCATAAAACAGCACACGCCGTCCACCATCGGCATCCGGGACTTTCTCCAGGTTCATGAAGTAGTGGTGGTTAAACGCCTTGACGACACGGGCACCCGGCGCCCACTCCTGAATGATTGCGCTCGACGCACGGCCGGCTACATCGATCGGCGGCAAAGGAGGGCGCTGCATCGGGTTGTTGGTATCGACAAGAATTCGGCCGTTCCAAGCAGGCAGCTTGGCGAGGATAGCCTGCAGCTTCGGCCAATTGACCGAGACGAAGACGATATCCTTTACCGCTGCTTCTTCAACAGTCCCCGCCGTAATCGACGGACCGGCCTTGGCGACGAGCTCTGTGAGCGTTTCTGGGCCACGGCTGTTTGCGATTGTTGCTGCGATGCCCTTCGCGCCGAGGCGCTGAGCGATGGCCCCACCGATCATGCCAGTGCCAATGATACCAATTGAAGGCATTTCAAGTCTCCTGATTTAATTCCATAGAGGTGGATGCCAGGGGTTCAGTCCCTGGCGGGTCGCAAGAACAATTGTTGCTGATCAGGCGAAACACTTCGCCGTAACCGCGACCATGAGTGCGGAAATCGACACGGCGGTCGATCATTGATTCGGCGGTTGCGGGGAGCCATTGTCGGCTGCCCCTTCACATGTTGTGTGGATAGGGATCGGCCTCAGGCCGTCGTTGCAGCCCGGGCTGCCATCGTGGCCTTTGCCCACCAGACGAGCTCGTCGAGCGCTGCGGTGGCGGACGGGATGAGGTTTTGCTCAATCGTCTCGATGGGCTGGTTGCCAACGGCCGGGAAGATTGTGAAGAAGTCACTGCCGCCGATATGGACTGCGGCGTGCGTGGACACCATGTGCATTTCGATGCCGATCAGACGCAGGTGCTCGATTGCACGCGCAGCACCGACACCACCGTAGCCGATCGCGGTGAACGGCTTGTGGTTCCATTCCTTGTAGGCCTGGTCAAGCGCATTCTTCAGGGCGCCAGTCAGCGAGTGGTTGTATTCAGCGACAACGAAGATGAACCCATCAAAACGGGCAAGCGTCTGCTGCCAGCGAACAGCCTCGGGGGTCTGGCTCGGTACCCATGCATTGGACGCTACTTCATCAAAGAATGGCAGGTTGAACTCCCACAGGTCAACGAGCTCAACATCGAGATCGGTGCGCGCCTGGGCCTGCTTGAGCATCCACTGTGCAGGCACGTCAGCAAAGCGGGCTGCGCGGGTCGAGCCGATGATCAGGGCAATCTTCGGCTTGGTGCTGGAAGTAAGTGACATCGTATTTTTCCTGAGTTGCGATCAGAGCCACTGTGGCATCGGATATGTTCTGCAGTGGAAACATGCCGTATCGGGTTGACCGACACTAGCTAGCGAAAGAGGCACTCGCTGTCGCTTGGAGAGGAACACCTGAGGTCTTCGCAAGATGGCCAAAAGAAAGAGCCGGACAGCGATCACGCATGTCCGGCTCTTTGGGTAGTACGGGCGGTGGATGACGTTCAGTTTGCGTAGACAGCGGCCGCAGAAGGTCCATTGCGCTTGGCGAAATAGGCATCGAGGCTGAGCGCGCCGGCTCCGAAAGCGACTACCTGCAGAAGGCCACCGGTCATCATGACGTTCTTGAAGAAGTGGACCATCGTGTTTTCATCGGCGAGATTGCTGTGGAAGTAGTAGGCGGTGACCAGGGTGAAGATGGCGAGCAGTGCGGCGATCGGGCGAACCTTGAAGCCGGCGACCAGCAGCAATCCGCCGCCGATTTCGAGCGTGATCGCGCCGATTGCACCGAACAAAGGAAGAGGGATATCAACCATCTTAACGAGCGCAACGGTCTTGGCGAAGGTGGCGGCCTTGGCAACAAGGCCGAAGAACAGGAAGGGGAGACCGATGAGAAGACGGCCGGCGAGAGGAAGCTAGCGAGTGTCAGACATGTTCATTCTCCAATGAAAGAACTCAAGGGGCAAAACGCTTGTTCTGCGCGGCTTTCCCTGGGTTCGATTGCGTTTTGACCGGCACTTCTGCCGACCGGGTAAATCTTCTCCGTTCGCAGGACGGGCTTTTCCATCCTGTGGTGCTGAACCATTCTCCAATTCGTGACCCTAACGCCGATCTGCTTTTCGGCTTCGGTCACAGAGTGGCGTTCGGCTCCCGGCTTCCCATTCTCCTGTAAGAGCGCAGCCCGGACCTGCCGGGCTCGCTAGACCGTCATCAGGACAGCCGGGATATTGTCGACGATGCGCCTTCCTCTCCATTTGCGCCGCGCCGCTCGTAGGGGCGCTGGTCGCGCAGAATCTGGAAGGCGATCGTCAAAAGCTTGCGCGCGATGGCAACGCGCGCTTTGTTTGCTCCTCTGAACTTCAAATGCTCGAACTGGGCTTGAAGCTGCGGGTCCGTGACCACGGCCGGTGTGACTGCCTCGACAAAGGCCCAGCGCAGCCACTTGTTGCCTTGCTTGATGATCTTGCCGTGGTAGGTCTTGCCGCCGGAGGAATAGGTCGAGGGCACAAGCCCGGCATAGGCGGCCAGCTTCTTCGGGTTGCGGAAGCGGGAGATGTCGTCGATCTCGGCGTCGATAAGCCGGGCGAAGAACTCACCAATGCCGGGGATGGTCTTCAGCAGCTTCACATTGCTGTTGGTCTTCGTCATCGCGCGGATCGTCTCTTCCGACTGTTTGATCCGCCCGTCGATGTCGCCGATGAACTCCAGCCCCCGGTTGATCTGGATGCGGTCGATCTCCGACACATTGAGCGCGGCGAGTTGCTGACGCCCGGCCTTGCCGAACAGGTCGCCCAGCTTCTTCAACTGTGCCGTCTGCTCCGGATAACGATCAAACACCGTAACGATCCGGTTCTTTGTCATCGTGCGTAGCCGCACGTAGAACATCCGTTCGCGAAGGGCGACGCGAAGCTCTCGCGCCTTGTCTCCAGGAGCCCATGCCTCGGGCACGAGATCGGCCCGAAGA
>NZ_JBQEMS010000037.1:0-45269 GCF_052044265.1 Sinorhizobium sp. 22678
GATCATGTCCCAGGGAGTGGTGTAGGTGGCGGCTGGGTCGCCGCGTTCTCCGGCATGGCCGGTATGATCAGCGCGCCACGGCTGGCAGGCTGATGAGCGGATCATCGCTCATCTGGCTGATGGTTTCCAGCGTCATGTATCTGGCGCGCTGCACAGCCCATTCGTCGTTCTGCTCGAGCAGGATCGCGCCGACGAGGCGGACGATGGCGTCATCATTGGGGAAGATGCCGACGACCTCGGTCCTGCGCTTGATTTCGCCGTTGAGGCGCTCGATCGGGTTGGTCGAGTGCAGCTTGGCGCGGTGCTCCTTCGGGAAGCTCATGTAGGCGAGAACGTCTTCTTCGGCATCATCCATGATGACGGCGAGCTTGGGCACCTTCGGCCGGATCTGGTCGGCGACGGCGCGCCATTGGGCGCTTGCGGCTTCCGGTGTCTCCTGGGCGAAGGCGGTGGCGATGAAGGCGGAGACGACACGGCGGCCGCTCTTGCCGGCGTGGGCGAGAACGTTGCGCATGAAGTGGACCCGGCAGCGCTGCCATGTGGCGCTGAGAACCTTGGTGACGGCCGCCTTGAGGCCCTCGTGCGCATCGGAGACGACCAGCTTGACGCCGCGCAGTCCGCGCCGGGTCAGCTTGCGCAGGAACTCGGTCCAGATCGGTTCGGCCTCCGAGGTGCCGACCTCCATGCCCAGCACCTCCCGGCGACCGTCGCTGTTGACACCGACGGCGATGATCACGGCGACGGAGACGATCCGGCCGCCGCGGCGGACCTTCAGGTAGGTGGCATCGATCCATAGATATGGCCAGTCACCCTCGATCGGCCGATCGAGGAAGGCCTTGACCTTGCCGTCGATCTCCTCGCACAGCCGGCTGACCTGGCTCTTGGAGATGCCACTCATGCCCATGGCCTTGACCAGATCGTCGACCGAGCGGGTCGAGATTCCCTGCACATAGGCTTCCTGGATGACCGCCGTCAGCGCCTTCTCGGCCATGCGCCGCGGCTCCAGGAAGCCCGGAAAGTAAGAGCCCTTCCTGAGCTTCGGAATGCGCAGCTCGACGGTTCCGGCGCGCGTCTCCCAATCCCGCTCGCGGTAGCCGTTGCGTTGGGCCGTCCGCAGCGGGTTCTTCTCACCATAGCCGGCACCGGTGGCGGCCCCCACCTCCAGCTCCATCAGCCGCTCGGCGGCAAAACCGATCATCTCGCGCAAAAGATCGGCGTCGGGGGACTTCTCCACGAGCGCACGCAGGTTCATCATGTCGTCGGTCATCGGTGGTTCCTTCGAATCAGGTTGGTGTCAGCAACCCGACCCTACCGGAGAACATCGATGACCACCGCTCCGCCGCCCGCTCACTACGGCGCTGTGAAGGGCGCGCTCGCGAGCGGCTTCGCTACCGCCGAGCTACACCACCTGTGGGGACACGACCCTATGCTCTGCAGCGCTCGGAACTCGCACGGGCGATGGGGCTTGGAAAGAGACACGCATCAACGCCCGCTGATGCCCCTGCGCCTGTTCGCAGAAGATAAGTTTGAAGTTCGGTTAACGCGGTGGAAGATGCGGGTCGCATGCGAGCCACAATAACGGTCAGCCTCGGCCGCTCGCGCAATGCTAGTGCGTGGTGGCCAGCGCATCGAGGAAGGCCGGGTCCTGACCGTTCTGGGTTGCGTCCTTGGATCCTCCTATCGGCCATGGTGTTGGGCACGCTTGGCACTGAGCGTTTACCATTCGATGAAGCCTTTGCTTGGACTGTTTTCCGGGGGACAAGCACACTCCGGTCAATTCGACAAGAGTAAAACAAGAATACAAAAACCCCTAAATTGTTACTGGCACACCTAATACCTTCGTATAAGATCGACCACGCTTTGACACACCCTCTAGCATTGCCAGTGCTTGTAGTGGGCTTTGCGGCGGACCGTATTTCCGTGTCCTTGCTTCATACTGCAGAACGACAGTTCCAACGAAATTCCCTGACCGGAAACGGTCAGGGCTTCATCTATGCGCCTTAAGCTTGTTGATGTCAGCGCGCGCGATTCGGAGACGTAGATGGGCGAAACCTGTTGCAGCGGCTGACGAGCGCCCGCAACGGCTACTTTAGAAGCTCCGGTCCATTTCCATCGTTGGAAAAGACCGTTCCTCATATATCAGCTTGTCGAGTGTGTTGTGACCGGCCTGCATGATGTCCATATCGCAGATGTGACAGATAGCCGCCAATTCCTTCATCAGATCGCCTACTATGAGGTCGCGGCGCCGGAGGGTGCCTGTTTCCTCTTTCATAATGGCTGACTCGAGTTCCTCAAAAGACCCTCCCAGAGCCCGGTAGAGCTCCAGGGTCGACGAAAGAAGGTTTCGCCGGCGCTGGGCAGGATCAGTCACTGAAGCCTCGCCGTCGCAGACCGTCATAAGTTTGATAGTTTTGTTCTGAAATTCGCTCATCAATACAAACGCAGATCTAAACCAATGTGCTCGGCACGATATCCTTAAAGGTTGAACGTCGAATTAATCTCAACCACTTCCGTCTTTTGGCGCCAGCGAAGGAGCATCCGGACGTCGGCAGCTTCGATCAGGTGCCTTTGGGCGTAGAAATGCTCGTGCAGCGGGTACATTCGCGCACGGGACGGGTTGTTGGGAATCACCGCACAGTGCCCTTGTCGACGATGGCGTCGCGCAGACGATAACGCGGTGTCGGCCATGACGACCTCGGCGGGCAGGCCCTCGATCAGGGCGTCGGCTTGCGGCGCATCGCCCTTCTGGCCTGCGGTGAGTGTGACCGAGACCTCGCAGGCCATGTGGATTTTGGTGTTCAAGCCGCCGCGCGAGCGGCCAAGGGCCTGATCTTCACCCGTTTTTTGCGCCGGCGGCGTGCTGATGGGCGCGGATGATGGCGGAATTGACTATCGGGCAGCACATGGCGATCTCCTGTCGGTTATTCAACATGGCTCCTATGCCGAACCCACACGCCAACTTGTCATATAACCGTACGCGACGCCGGCGAAAGCACCCTCACAAAGATAACGAGACACTCGCGCCATAGTCCATTATGTCTATGCTCGTGCCGCACTTGGCCTCTTAATGGAACGCGGCCGGACTGGGAGAAATGCCTCACACACCACTTATTGCCACCCTCGTTGCCGGCCTTGGGCTGGCCTTCATTTTCGGCACTGTGGCAAATCGACTTCACCTATCGCCGCTGGTCGGCTACCTCTTGGCAGGTGTTTTGATCGGCCCGTTTACGCCTGGCTTTGTTGCAGACCAATCGCTGGCGCGCCAACTCGCCGAGCTTGGTGTTATCCTGCTGATGTTTGGCATAGGGCTACATTTCTCCATCCACGACTTACTTTCCGTGCGGACTATCGCGCTTCCTGGGGCTCTCGGCCAAATGGCTCTGGTGACAACGCTCGGGTTCATCGTGGCGCAAGCGATCGGATGGCCAATTGCAGCCGGCGTGGTGTTCGGGTTGGCACTCTCGGTTGCAAGCACGGTCGTGGTACTAAGGGCCCTCCAGGAAAAGCGACAACTCGAAACCGATGGAGGGCGTATTGCCGTCGGATGGCTGGTCGTCGAAGACGTCGCCATGATCCTCGCCCTCGTATTATTGCCGGCCTTCGCTAGCAGTTTTGGCGGCAGCACAACTCGGCCGAGTTCAGGCGATGGCGGCCTCTTCACGTTTCTTGAGCCGCAAACTGTGTCCGGCGCGCTTGCACTTGCGTTGACCAAGTTGACTGCCTTTTTTGCTGCGATGGCTATCTTTGGCCGGCGCGTCATTCCGTGGGTACTGCACTATGTTGCTCACACCGGTTCGCGAGAGCTTTTCCGTCTGGCGGTACTGGCGATTGCCCTGGGAGTCGCTTTCGGAGCAGCTGAACTGTTCGGTGTCTCCTTCGCTCTTGGCGCATTTTTCGCGGGGATGATCCTCGCCGAATCACAGTTGAGCCAAAGGGCCGCTCAGGAAACGCTGCCGCTCCGCGACGCATTTGCCGTGCTCTTCTTTGTCTCGGTAGGCATGTTGTTCAACCCCATGATTCTGGTCGAGCAGCCGCTGCTCGTCGGAGCAACATTCCTGATCATCGTGATTGGCAATGCTACAGCCGCGTCCGCGATCGCCATCATGTTCGGCTATTCCCTGCCTGTAGCTCTGACACTCGGCCTCAGCCTCGCACAGATCGGCGAGTTCTCCTTCATACTTGCGGCGCTGGGAGTTGAACTCAAGCTTCTTCCGGAGGCAGGACGGGACCTGGTGCTTGCCGGAGCGATCCTGTCCATTCTCATCAACCCTCTTCTATTCGCCGGATTCGGTCGCCTAATGCCATGGCTCAAGCAACGCGAGCCGGTCGGCGCCATACAAGAAGACCGCAAGACAGACACACCCGAGCTCACGGGTACCCGTCTCACCCACCATGCTGTCCTTGTCGGCTATGGGCGGGTTGGGAGCCTGGTTGCAGAGACGTTGCAAAAAGCACGGTTGCCTTACCTGATAATTGAGGAGCGGCAAGCGGTTGCCGATCAACTCCGGGCGCTTGGCGCCGAAGTCATTATTGGAAATGCCGCTCAGCCCGGATTACTTGAGGCGGCCAACGTTGGCGCAGCCAAATGGTTGATCAGCGCCATTCCAAGTCCGTTCGAAAGTGGCAACCTCATCGAGCGCGCCCGCACAGTGAATCCGACACTCGAGATCATCGCCCGCGCGCATTCCGACGCTGAGGTCGATTACCTGACAAGGTTGGGAGCGAACCTCATCATCATGGGCGAGCGGGAGATCGCGCGGAGCATCTCGGAACATATTTTGAGCCGCATCGATGTATCCGCAGCTCCCAATCCTAACGAAGGCCAAACAGGCCGCATATCAGAATAAGCTTGCGCTGAACTTCGGACAGGTCCCTCGCCTTAATGTGAGCAGAACTTGAGACCCCGCCATTCAACTTCTGGCGCAGTTGAAGGGAGCGGCGGAAAGCACGTGGCAAGCTGTCTTCTGAACGCCGTGCCGCCGAAATTCGCAGGAGACTGGTGTTCTATAACGTCCCGGACGCAGAATCCTGGAAGGGTCGCTATGGTCGCTTGGTCGGAGAAACCGGACTATCCCACCTCGAAGAGGCAGACCGCGCCGATCTGGATTGGAGGTCGAGGCAGCGCTCGCATGGCACGATGGAGATCCGCGGCCAACGATCGTCACACCGTTGCTCGACTGCAAGCATCTGCGCGAACAGCTTGCGATCGCCGAGCAGTTCATGAGTGTGGGGATCTCGCGCGGGTGGTCGCCGCGGTTTCAGAGGCCGGAGGAGTGACCCAGCCAAATGTGGACGCTTGTTCTCCCGTCCGACCGGACGGCCTCTCCATTGCCAGATTCGACGAGCAATTCCCTTTGGTATGTTATGTGATCCTTTGGTGAATATTCAGGAGCGTTTTCGACGAGGCAATGCGCCATCTGCGCGTCGGCAAGGTCGTCGTCGATCGGCGGTCGCGCACCCGCATGGCATGGGGGCGCAAAGACTGCAGCGTGCCGCTCTGGTCCGACTGCCAGACTGATCCGAAATTGGAAGCGCCGGTTGGACTGCGCTTCGAGCAGAACTTCCTGTTTCCGCACCGGGGCGGAACGCTATGGATTCTGAACAAGAGCTGAGCCTGGCTTCGCTATCGCTCGGAATTTGCCAACGACCGCGCCTCATAGCGAGTACGCATGCTGGCGCGCAAGCGCTTGCACCGTCTTGCGAGCTCCTGCACAATGCCACACGTGCCCAAGTGGCGTTACTGGGGCAGTAAAGCGAGCGCAGATGACCGTCATAAACAGGTGCGTCTTGAAGACTGGGCCCCATGTCTGCTGTTTTGCCTCCATCGTGTAAATAGGATACCGATGACCCTTGAGGGTCTGCGCGCACCGAGAGGGAAGCGAGAAGATGGAAGCGGTGAAGGTGCCCACGCCCGACGTTTCGGCGGTTTACACGGTCGACCTGAGTGAGCGGCCAGTGCCACGCGGCGATGCCGCGCAGGAGAAGGCCGCACTTCTTCAGCTCGCCGGACGCATGCACGATGCGCCTGGAGAAATGCTCCCAAAGTTCGTCGAACTCGCCATGGAACTGACAGGCGCGATTTCCGCCGGTGTCAGCCTGCTCGAGCAGACAGAGTCGTTCCCGGTGTTCCGCTGGCATAATCTGAAGGGAATTCTATCGCCGTTCAACGGGGCGACTACTCCCCGCGATTACTCGCCGTGTGGCATTACGCTCGACCGCAGCGCACCAACACTGGCGATCCATCCGGAACGCGTCTATGACTGGATACCAGCGGGCTTGTCGCTGCCAGAGGTTTTGCTCGTTCCCCTATATATAGGACGGACGGAGCCACTCGGGACCCTTTGGGTCGTCGCCAACAGGATCGGGTATTTCCACTGCGGTCACGGAGCCACGCTGCAGGAGCTTGCCGATTTCATCGGTATAGCACTGAAGATGGCGCGATCCGAACGGGAACTCCAGCAGGCGCTTGTACAGCAGGAACTGCTCACCAGAGAGATGAGCCACCGGCTCAAGAACCTTTTCGCCATCGTAGACGGCATAATCCGCATCAGCGCCCGAAGCACGGACAGCAAGGATGATTTAGTCGCGCTGTTGTCTGGCAGGTTGCATGCGCTCGCCGCTGCCCATTCCTTGGTGAAACCATCTTTTAGCGACGTCCAAGGGGCGGCCTCCAATCTTGCGGACCTAATGGGCATCGTCATCGCGCCTCACGAGCCTGCCGCAATCCCCGGCAAGAGCGGGTTCTCTCTTGAAGGCCCTACCATTTTATGCGGCGAGCAATCGGTCAACGGACTTGCGCTAGTCTTCCATGAGCTGGCGACCAATGCGGCCAAATACGGGGCGCTGTGCGGCGACAATGGCAGGGTGGACATTGTCTGGCAGATCAACGGCGACGACCTGAGCATCACTTGGAATGAAGAGGGGGAGAGAGAGATATCCTCCCCTCCTGCTTCCAAGGGCTTCGGCAGCACGTTGGTGGAGCAGACTGTGATCCGCCAATTCGGCGGTACCCTCAACTATGACTGGCGTCCGACCGGTTTATCAGTGAACATCATCTTGCCATTGTCCCGTCTGGCACAGTAGCACCGTCCAGCTATCTTCGAAAATTAAGCTGACATCCGCGTATGTGAGCGCCCATGCTGCAAGAGCGCCCCAAAGGTTCATCAAGAGATCTGTTACAGAGGAGTTCATCATCTCCTGGAAGCGGGGGGAATCCCAACCTCTGAAACGGCACTTGCGGCTAAATTCGGCCGACCAATCAGGAGAAGTGGAGCTACCAGCCGGCTATCCTTTAACCGCTGCCAGTTAGGCACGGCAGAGATCAGGATGCCTTCCAGACGAGAGATGAACATCGCTCCATCGCTCGTTTTCGAGTCGGCTGGGCGATCACGAACCCGCGACGTTCTTCGGTCGGAAGTTCTTCCAGTCGACTGCGCCAATTCTTGCGGAACATTGATAGCCGCCGACACCTGATGGTGAGCACTCGCCCGGCCCTCCCCGTTCCAGCGCGGGGAGCCAAACGCGTTTCCGACCGCCGATCTCCCGCAGCTGCGGGAGATCGGGGCTACTTACTAGCCGGCACGACGCGTGGCATCAGTCGTGACCAGAGTACGCGGCGTTCCAAACGCACCACCGAACCAAGCCGCGACCGCGCCAACAACGAGAGAGAAGAAGCCCAAGATGGCCCCGCTAGAAACTGCGGTGGCGGCCGCATCCGCGGCTTCGGTCGCCTGTTGTTTGGCGCGTTCGATCGAGGCCTTGTAACTCTCTTCGTATTTTTGAACCTGCGCGCGTGCCTGGTCCACCGGAATGTTCTGTGCCTTTGCAATGGCATCAGCAGCGCGATTTCGTGCTTCTTCCGCGGTCGCCTCGTCGCCGGTGACTGCTGCCTGCACAGCGGCGACTGCTGCGTCGCGGAGCGCTGCCGGATCGTTGCCTCCCGTCGCACTCCTGACCTGCCGCTCGATGTCGGCCATTGGATCCGCGGACGCGGCGATTGTCGGTGCGGCGGCAGAGGTGACTGTGGCGGCAGTCTTGCCGACGCCCCCGATGATGCTACTCAGACCGCTGAAGGCGCCACCCACCAACGCGCCGACGGAGGTCGTAAGGAGATAAAGAACGATCAATGTCGTGACGGCCCAACTCGTCAGCCCATGGTAACTTCCCGTCGTTTTGCCAGGGCGGCCGGAAACCCTGCTGGCGATATATCCGCCGACGAAGGCCGCAACTATGCCAGAGACGACGAACCAGAGACCGCCGGCGATCGAAAAAGTGCTTGGGTTTGGGTTATCGTTCGTTGTCGGATCGATCACGGCGGCTCCGATGCCGACGCCCAAGAGGTTCAGCAGAAATTGGACCGCAAGCGCGAGCGCGACGCCCGCAAGCACCGCTCCCCAAGAGATTTCGTTGATGACGGAATGTGCCGAGAGATCAGGAGCGTAAACGGTCTCGCGGGTTTGATGAACGGCGACAGGATCGCTCATGATGGTGTTCCTCCCTTTTATGCAACTTGTCTAAACTAAGTACCTGCGAAAGAGTTCCTCGGCCGCGGTGGAGAGCAAGCTCACCTAGATCGATCCGGGGAGCAGGCTGCTATGCCAGACACCGTCCATCGTCGGCCCTCTCCCTGATCTCCTCAAACGAGGGATGCCTCAACTTCCGCTCATCGGTCCCACGCCCGATACTCGCCCCCACTGAAATGATCATCGAGGAAGGGCTCCGCCGTAGTTGCGAAGGGTCTGAGCTCCTTACCAAGAGGCTGGTTTTTCTTGTTTTAATCTGGGCCCGCGACCTGCTCCGCAAGATCGGGGTTTTCCCGGATGGGCACCTGTTGCATCCTTGCAGGGCGTTCTCGCTACAGCGATGACGATGTGGCTATGTTGCTAGAAAATTGGACGCAGTCTCTACCAGTTTTGCTGGGGGGGAACGGCATTTCTAGCATAATGCCCTTCGGGACACTTCTGGACGCCCGAGCTTAGAACTGGCAGTGCCCGGCAAATCAACAGCATTGGAGCCGACCGGCGGCTTGTGACGGCGGGCAATCTGCTCCGGGCGAGGCGCGCTCACGACGCGCCGCGGCACCAACGAAGTTAGCCCCCCTGGCGCGGTCCCGAACGCTGGTCTCGCCCCGTTGAAGAGGACGGAGGTTGCCTTCGCTCTTCAAGCTCCGCCGCGATCCACTCGCGAAATAGGCTGTGGGCAACCGCCAGCAGCGTGGGCCCGAGGAAAAGGCCGATGAGGCCGAAGGCCAGGACGCCACCAATTAGACCGAAGAGCCCAAGCAAAACGGGTAAGTTGATATTTTTCCCGAGGAGATAGGGTCTCAGGAAATTGTCGATACTACTAACAAGAAGTAGGCCCCAAATCGCGATGAAGATGCCCCACCAGACTGATTCCTGCATGAAAAGCCACAGCGCGACAGGTCCCCATACAAAGGGAGGCCCCGCCGGCACGAACGACAGAACAAATGTCAGGCATCCGAGCAACAACGCCTGGGGCACACCGGCAATCCAGAAACCTACGCCGGCGAGGAGGCCTTGGGCCAGGGCCGTGCCGATCAGGCCATAGACAACGCCCGTCACTGTCACTCCAACCACGCTGAGCAATCTTCGAGCGCGGGCTCCCGCCACCCGTTCCGCGATCTGACGGGTAAGGGCGGTCAGACGCCGCCCGTGCAAAAATAAGAAAAAGCCGATGAAGATACTTAGCGCGAGTTCGAGAAGACCGGCGCCAAACAGCGTTCCCCCAATCAGAGCGACATCGGCGAAAGGGCCGATCAATTTCTTCAGCTCGATGGCGAAGGCCGGCGCGTTATGTGCCAAGCCCTCCCAATAATTAGCCAAGCCCTCACCGGCAATGGGTAGCCCCCTCACCCAATCCGGCGGTGCCGGCGGGCCCTTTTCGAGGACATGGGTGACCCCTGCCACCAAACTGCTGATATCGTCCGCGAGCGTCGTTGCCAGCAATGCAAGCGGTGCGACGATGACAACGACGACCAGCACTGTCATGGCGGCCGCGGCGAGTGCCCGATAGCCGCCGAGAGCTCGCTCAAACAATTTGTAGGCGGGCCATGTCGAGAAACATATCACAGCCGCCCACAGAATGGCGGATAGGAAGGGCCAAAGCACCAAGGTACAGCCGATCGCCAGCAGACCAAGCGTGCCGAGCGCAAGAAGCTGCCCAATCAGTTTGCCCTGAGTAATCATCGACATTGCTCGTGTTTCGCATCCTACCCGCACAATGCGGAAATGACGGCCGAGTTTCCACCTAGAAGCGGCACACTTTTGGGAGGCCCTTGAAAGCTAATGCGTTTACCAGGAACTGTCGAGCAACACAAAACAACGAGATCGCGCCCGTTCAGTGGGGCGACATTCGTCCGAAAGGAAAACCATAAAACCCGCGATTGTTGACGCAGCTTCGCTTTCGGTACGCTCTACACGTTTAGCACGACCAATCCCGAAACACCCCAGACCTTTATGCATTGTGCCCGCGAAACCAAGCTGGTTAAGAGTCTTCGAAGCTTTCTTAGCCGTAACGGCGCTGCCCGCTAGCACCAGCTCTTGCAACAGGGCGCAAGAACATCCATATACCATCCACGCAGATGGCAGTTGGATGGCATGAAGGACAATCTCCTACGCGACAAGGGCGGTGAATCGGAGAAGATCACCATCAATCTCGGTTATGTCGATCTCGGTCGCATCGACGTTCTCGTGCAGGAAGGATTCTATTCCAATCGCACCGACTTCATCCGCACGGCGATCCGCAACCAGCTCACGGCCGAGGCCGAGGCCGTCAAGCAGTCGATCGACCGGCACTCGCTGGAACTGGGTTTGCGCGACTACAGCAGAGCCGAACTGGAAGCGCTGAAGGCGGCCGGCGAAAGACTTCACATCAAGGTGGTCGGGCTTGCCCGCATCGCTTCCGACGTCACACCGGAACTTGCTCTGGCAACAATTGAGTCCATTACCGTGCTCGGCGCCCTCCAGGCCAGCACAGAGCTGAAGTCAGCGCTGGCCAAACGCATCCGATAGAAACTGCGACCGGACGAAAAAGGACAACTCCATGAATAACGATTTTGAAACGGCCATGCGCCGCGCCGTACGGTTCACGCGCGCCTTGAACGTCGCCGAGGCGACACGCGTGATCCGGGATGCGCTGGCCGGTCGATCGGTCTCCGATACTCGCACCTCGTCACCGGACATCGCGCCACCGCGTCCAATTCAGCGTTCCACCCCCTTCCCGGTCGATCCGGATGCGGAGATCATTGAGCCACCTACAAGGCCTGAGCCCGACGAGCCCGCCCAAAAGGTCGCCGGTGGTACGTCGTCGCTAAGGTTGCGGAAGCCCTTGCGAGAAACGGTACGGACCTTGCGCGAGGGTCGGTTGGCGCACGGCCTCTTCGGATCGCTACACGACGTCGGCCTGCCGGGCACGGCAAGACAGGTCCGCCAGCCCGTCATTCCCGATGGGGCACAGTTCCTGGCACGATCCTTCACCTGCACCGCGGGCTCGCGAAGCTACCGGCTCTACGTTCCCGCGTCCGCACCCGACCGGCCGCGCGGCCTTGTCGTCATGCTCCATGGCTGTAAGCAGGATCCCGAAGATTTTGCTGCAGGAACCGGTATGAACGCGGTCGCCGAGGCGTACGGTCTGGTGATTGCCTATCCCCGTCAAAGCGGCGCTGACAATGCGTCGTCCTGCTGGAATTGGTTCAGGCCCGCCGACCAGATGCGCGACCGAGGAGAGCCCTCGATAATCGCGGGGATTACCAAGGACATCATGTGGGACTTCGGCCTCGATCGCAGCCGAGTCTTCGTGGCAGGCCTATCGGCAGGGGGAGCAATGGCGGCCGTCATGGGCCAGACCTATCCCGATCTCTATTCAGCCGCGGGGATTCATTCCGGCCTGGCCTATGGATCGGCCAACGACGTCATGTCGGCTTTTTCCTCGATGCGCGGCGATGGCGGTCTTGCATCCGGCCCGAAGCGGCTTGCCAATGGTCACCGGCTCCGGACGATCGTCTTCCAGGGAAGTGCGGATCGGACGGTCCATCCCTCGAACGCCGATCGGATCGTCGCCGCGGCCGCGCCAACTGGCGCGGGATGCGCGGTCCGTAGGGAATCCGGCCGCTCCGCCGGCGGGCGGATCTATACAAGAACCATCGTAGCAGACCCCGGGGGGAACCCGGCGGTCGAATACTGGCTGGTGGAGGGTGCCGGCCATGCCTGGTCCGGCGGCCATCCCTCGGGAACCTATACGGACCCGCACGGTCCGGATGCGTCTTGTCAAATGGTGCGCTTCTTCCTCGATGTACAGGAATGAAGGCACCCGACCGCCGGACGATGAACCCCTGCCGGTATGCTGGTGTGCGGAGCAGTGCGTGACCCCGTCTCGTCTCTTGTTTGGGGACGCTTTGCAGGTGGTTGTGAGGGCCTTTCTGCAGGGCATTCTGAAGAAGTGCAGTCTGTCCGACGTTGCAGCCGTTGATCGCGAGGGTCAGCGGTCGCTTCATCAGCCGCTCGAGTATGAATGGCAAAGACGCCCGACCCCATTAGTGCAAGTCGGCTGTGAGGAGCAGTCATCCCAGGGTTCGTCGCGCACTGAAAATTCGTCAACCGAGAAATAACGCGGCCGGTTATCATCAGGCGTGCTATAGTCCTCTAGTCGAGCCTGCCCTGCTGGGCTTCTCGGCAGTGCTGCCGAGCAATGACTCGCTCCGTGAGTCTTCGGCCCCTGAGGGCCATTTCATGTCAACAACCCCGACTGTGCATTTCGAAGCGGCAAGTACTCTTGCCGTGGTGGTCTCGTCCCACGAACCTCTGCTTTTCCTGTCCGACGACCTGAAAATTATCGCTGCGAGCGCCTCGTTCTGCCGGGCCTTCGACGTCGACCCCACGGCAGTTCCTGGCAAAAAGCTCGGCGAACTCGGACACGGGGAATGGGCGATGCCCAAGCTTGAGTCGCTCCTAAAAGCTACCGCCTCGCGAAGTGCGGACATTCAAGCCTATGAAATAGACCTCAAGCGGCCGAACCACGGCATACGGCAGTTGGTCGTCAATGCACAGACGCTTGATGATGGTGACGTCGAACATATTCGCCTTCTTGTGGCCGTGACGGACGTGACCGATGCGCGCGCAGAAGCGCGACTGAAAGACGACCTGGCCCGCGACAAGGCGATCCTGCTGCAGGAAGTCCAGCACAGGGTCGCAAACAGTCTTCAGATCATTGCAAGCGTTCTGATGCAGAGCGCACGGCGTGTTCAATCGGAGGAAGCGCGCGGCCATCTCCACAACGCCCATCACCGGGTCATGTCGATAGCTGCCCTGCAGCGACAGCTTTCCACGTCTCCCGGCGGCAGCGTCGAACTCCGCACATATTTGAAGCAGCTTTGCCAAAGCCTCGGTGCATCAATGATAGCTGACCCTGGCCGGCTGTCCATTCACGTTTCGGCCGACGACAGCGCAGTGGATGCAGATGTTTCCGTCAGCTTGGGTCTTATCGTCACCGAGTTGGTCATCAATGCCTTGAAACACGCCTTTCCCGACGAGCGGTCCGGCAAAATCCAGATTGACTATCGATCCTCCGGCAGAGACTGGACCCTCGTAGTCGCCGACAACGGCATCGGCATGGCTGCAGGACGCGATGCACCCAAGGCGGGCTTGGGAACCGGCATTGTGGAGGCACTCGTCAAGAACCTGGAAGGCGAGATTACGTTGAGCGATGCAGGCCCCGGCACCATGGTCACAATCGACCATCAAGAAAGCGCTGATCGCCGCGCAGACCTGAATTAGCCCCCGAAAGGCCCGGACATGCTCCCCCACGTAACTAAGTGGGTAGGAGTAATGTCGGTATTATGACTAGCAGCAATTTTAAGATGGAAGTTCTCTCCGGGCCGGAACGTCGGCGGCGCTGGAGCACGGCAGAGAAGCTGGCGATCATCCACGAGACCTACGAGGCGGACGCGACGGTGAGCATCGTGGCCCGCCGTCATGGGATTCAGCCGAACCAGTTGTTCGCGTGGCGCAGGCTGGCGTCCCAAGGCGCGTTGACGGCGACGGCCGCCGAGGAGGAGGTCGTTCCGGCTTCCGAATACCGGGCGCTTCAGGCCCAGGTGAAGGAGTTGCAGCGCCTGCTGGGCAAGAAGACGATGGAGAGCGAAATCCTGAAGGAAGCCCTCGAAATCGCCGGAGGCCCAAAAAAACGAATGTTGCGCTCGATCTCTCTTCCGAGGAGAATTTTGGAATGAAGGCCGTCTGCGAAACTCTAGGTGTCGCCCGGTCGAATATCGCCGCGCGTGCCGCAAATTCCCCTTCCAGAGCCAGAGGACGTCCACCACTCCCGGATCGGGAACTGGTGGAGGATATCAAGGCCATCATCGCCGACATGCCCACCTACGGCTATCGGCGTGTCCATGCCATCCTGCGCCGCAATGCCCGGAAAGACGGGCGTTCGTGGCCCAATGCCAAGCGCGTTTACCGGGTCATGAAGCTGCACAATCTGCTGCTGGTGCGCCACACCGGAGCGGCCGATGATCGCCTCCACAACGGTCAGGTCGCTGTCGAACGTTCGAACATCGGATGGTGCTCCGACGACTTCGAGATCGTTCAAGCGCCGGGTCTTCAAAACGCGGTGGACGAGCGTTTCTACCTTGTCGGTCGGCCAATTACATGAGCGATCGTCGAAATCGATGGATGTCTACGAAGGTCGCGCTCATCAGGCGATCGGCCCGAAACCTGTTCCGGCAAGAGCAGGAACAGGTCCTCATCAACCGCGCTTTAATGCTAAGTCTTGTCGACAGCGCGTTTAACAGCGTCCTTTAGCTTTCCCTTGGCTTGCTGGGCACCGCCCTTTGCCTCTTGCGCCGCGCCCTTGGTGCGGAGCGAGTTGTTGTTGGTTGCATCGCCTGCGGCCTGTTTGGCCTTACCAGCGAGCTCATTGGCCGCTACAATTGGCATCGCTCGTATGGCAGCCTAAAGTCCAATACACCAATCAGCAGACTCGGCCTGACCGACGACAACCTTTTGAGGCTCCACACCTAGATGTTCAATCCTGGCATGGGCGTCGCAGCCCGACGCTTCACCCTCAATCCGCTCCACCAGATGCCGGGACTAAACCTATAGAAAGCTTTGGTTACGGCCAAGGCGACCAACATGCTTGCTTGGCCACCTCTACTTCTCATTTTCTATCAACGCCCGTTGGATGCGCAATATAAATCCCACAGACGAAATTCCTCTAAAAGTAATACTTGAAAATAGACTCGACGCAAAGTCGTTCTCTGGTTCTATCTCCGCGCACTTTAGACGACAGGGCGTGCAAATGGCTTACGACTGGGATGGAAAGCGAACACGTCGGCTCCAAATGCTCCGGTTCATGGGAGCTCTGCCTGTACCTGCTCTGCTATTTGGCTCCGCCATTGGGGCACTCCAGTGGATTGATACGGACCGTCAGGCCGTAACGACGGCTCAATTTCGATAGATCTCAAGCGAAGCTGCACCCGTTCAGTTCAGGCTGAAAGGCAGAGGCACGAAGGATCTTCCGTCGCAGCGGCGGAAGGAGGGGAATGATGAATTCAGCTCACACCCTTGATTTTTCGACGTAATTTTAGCCGGGCGAGTTGGAGATAATCGGAAGGGCCTTCCTGGACGAACTCCAAAGGCGAGCTTTGCCACGCAAGTCAGAAGAAGCTGAAGCGCTCACCGCAAAGCGCTGGGCTGTCTTGAGGCGCAGCACGCGTCGGCGAATACGCACTGGTCCTATTTGGGTGCCTGCTCAACAGGCTTCGCACCCATTCAATTGAATGGCGGCGAGGGCTTCCCGCCAAACGAAGATGACGCAGGCGCGCTTATAGGAGTGCCGCCGAGTTCACGAAAGTTCAAATCGCTCGACTTCAGCCATCAGATGATCTCCTTCTGGAAGCGGACGTCTGCTTTCGGCCGAGCGGAAGACGGAGTCAAAAAAATGCTGCCCTTGGTGCAGCGGCGCCCTGAACCTCGGGGCGAGGCCGTCTGGGATTTCCGCGATCCCAGAACTCGCGGGGGCTTACCCGCGTTGCGCCGACGCGCATCGCGATGGCGCAGGCACTGAGCGCTGCGCTCGACTCCTGTCGGTCGGGAAGCTCATTGAAGACCGGCGCCTTGAAGACGGTGCCTGGGGCCGGCACCAATTTACCAAGCAGTAGCGGTAAAACGAAGGAGCTGTGGAGGATGCCCAAGCGTCCGTCTACACCTTCTACACGAAGAGGAAAGTGTGGCAAATTTTAGGGCGCAGCAGAAATGAAAGCCATGGCAATCAAGCGGCGCCGCGCCCCAGGTGCTTCAGCGCGACATACTCCCAGACGGCGACCACGAGCAAAATAGCACCTGATACCGCCTGGATGACGACGTTGGCGACGACAGGCACAAGCGGGAAACTGGCGGCGAGCAGGCCAACGCCAATGGCATGCGAATAGGGCAGGACACGCGAAGACACGCCTTTCATCCACATCGTCCCGGCCAAGAATAAGATCGGCCCGCCGAGCTGAGCCAGCGCGAAATCGTATGTTCCCAGTTGGTAAGGGTGCGCCAGGCTGAAATCTTCTCCGACCGCCGTGAAGACGATGCCGCCCACGATCGGAAGGTGGCCATAGGTGAAGAGATACTGCGCGGTGGTTTGCGGTTTGGACGTGACTTCTGCCTTGTCAGCGGCCCGTTGCTGGCCGTCGTGAAAATAGATCCACCACATGAGAACCGTGGTGAGAAAGGAAAAACAAAGGACCCAGGGCGTGCCCTCAGTCTCGAGGTTGCTGAACGTGTGTTTGCCAATTGTCAGGATGGTCTCGCCAAGTGCGATGATGACAAAAAGAGCGCTGCGTTCAGCTAGGTGTTCCCCGTCGATATCAAGGGTTTCCCGCGGCGAAGCTCCGATAAGTGGCACCCAGTAGCGGACCGTCGGACCTGTATATTCCACAACGAGCGCCACGATCCACAGGACGACGCGCAGATGCGGGTCCAACAGGCCTCCCGTAATCCAGAAGGTGCTCGAAATCGTAAGCCATGCGGTGATCCGGAAAAAGGTCATGAACGAGGCCGGGTCGCCTCTTCGGAATGCATAGAGTGCGAAAAGCGACCGACTGACCTGCATGGCTGAATAGGCGACGGCAAAGAGAAGGCCCATGCCTTTGAAGGCCTCGGGCAGCGCAATCGCCATCACGATGCCGCAGAACATGAGAGTGAAGAGCAGCAGGCGGACCGGTTCGATCTCGGTATCCAGAAGATCCATGACCCACGTCGTATGGATCCATACCCACCAAAGCGCGAAGATGAAGAGCACTGCTTCGGCGGCGATGCCAAGACTGAAATCATCCGAAAGGCTCTCGGAGAGCTGAATCAGGGCAAAAACAAAAACGAGATCGAAAAAGAGTTCAGGAAAGCTCGCCTTCGTCTGATCCGTATTTTCTTTCCGGAGCCAGTGCGGGTGGTTTTCAGCCATGGAACCCTCGTAAGGATGACAAGCAGAGATATATAGCGTCTGACCTGCCACCGCCGAGCCTCTAATCGCCGCTGGATCAAAGTTCAGTGGCATGTATGTCCGCGACATTCCAGAAATCGTCTGCTGCTGGATGCGAAGCCGCCGTCCCGCAGCTTCGCATCGGACTTCGGCTGTCCACCCGATAAATCGCTTCCCGAAGTACCATCCGTCTGCTTGAAAGTTGAGCGCTGAGGTGTGGGGGGTGGCTTCTGGGCGGAAGGCTATATCTAGCTGGAACTCGGGCCGCATCATCGGTCAGAAGCCACCATTGAAGCCGAAGGAGGTCTGGGCCATCCGTACCCGCCCTCAGATGTTGAGCGAAGTACGCGACCTGGCGCTGTTCAACCTCGCGATCGACAGCAAATTGCGGGCGAGTGATCTCGTTGCGATCTCAGTTGGTGATGTTTCGATTTTCGGAAGGGTTCGTGACCGGGCGATCAGCATTCAGAAGAAGACCGGCCGACCCGTGCAATTCAAATTGACCGATCAAACGCGGGAGGCTGTCGGCGCATGGATTGAAAGTCGCAGACTCGGGGAACGGGATTATCTGTTTCCGAGCCGCGTGCACACAAAGCCGCATCTGTCGACGCGGCAATATAGCAGGGTTGTCGAGCAGTGGGTGTCGAGCATCGGGCTTGATCCGAAACGCTACGGCACGCATTCGATGAGGCGGACGAAGGCGGCACAAATCTACAAGAAGACAGGCAACCTACGCGCCGTCCAGCTCTTGCTAGGCCATAAGAAGCTGGAGAGCACCGTACAATACCTCGGAATCGGGGTGGACCACGCCCTGGCTATCTCTGAGCAAGTTGAATTGTATTGCTCAGTGGCGGCGCTTCGAACAGAGGCGCCGCCATCTGGCCACGCTGAAGGCCAAAGTTCGACCCAACGCTGTCATTCGCCTATAGCGCCCGCAATTTCCGGTGCTGACCCCACAGCGGCCGCTGACCGTTACTCGCGTCGACGAGACAACGTGGCCGCCACAGGGGCCGCGGATACCCAAAGCCCATCAAACACACCCCCTGGTATAGGAGTTCGCAGTTCTCCTTAGATGCTGTTGAAAGAACAACTTGAAATCCCGAAAACTGTCGAAGCCAAGGGCGGTAGCAAGGCGCGTGACCGAGGTGGGGGAGACGGAGCAAACGGCAGCGATCGAACGAGCGCTGCCGAAGGCGATGACATCCGGCCTTGCAAGCGCCAGACGAGCGACCTGCTCGAGTTGTTTGGGAAGCCTAAGGGACCTGGAAGCGAACATGCCCTTGAGCTCCATGACGTCGGTCGGAGGTTTTGTCACCTCGCTCGTTTTCATGACCGCCTCCATCTGCCCTTTATTACAGCGCGATGGCTGCCTTTCGTGAGAAAGACTCAATGCAGGCCAGCGCGATGCTCAGCGCATTGCGCGCATCGATCCCGGTCGGTCCTACGGTGATCTCGCGGCGACGAACGGCTGCTACGAAGGACGCGAGCTGCGCTGTGTAACCGTGGACGAAATGGTCGGTGTCGCGACGCCAGGTGTCGCTCGACACGCCGTTCTTATCGAACAGCGTCATGCTGGAACGACGGACGTCGCCCATGGTCACCATGCCGCCGGAGCCGAAGACCTCGCCGCGGATGTCGTAGCCGTACATCGCGCAGAAGTTCGCCTCCGCGACAGCGATCGAGCCATTGTCAAATCGGATCGTGACGACCGCCGTGTCGTGGAAGCCCTTGTCGGCGAAATCCGGACGAACCAGCGCGTCGGCAACTGCCGTAACCTCGACCGGCTTGGCATTCGGGTTCAGCCAAAGCAGCGTGTCGAAATCGTGGATCAGCGTTTCGTAGAAGATCGTCCACTGCGGAATCCTGGCGGGGTCGGCACCGAACGGACCGGGGTCGCGGGTCAGCGATCGGAGCAACTGAGGGGTACCGATCTTTCCGCCATCGATCGCGGCACGTCCTTCCGAGAAGGCCTGATCCCAGCGGCGGTTGAAACCGACCTGGAGGGGAACGCCGGCTGAGCGTGCCGCCGCGATTGCCCGGTCGGCGTCCTCCAGGGTCAACGCCATCGGCTTCTCGCAAAAGATCGCCTTGCCGGCTTCGGCGGCCTGCACGAGGATGTTCGTATGAAACCGCGCCGGCGTGGCGATGATCACGGCATCGAGTTCCGGATGGGCGAGCAGATCGGCGACATCGGTATAAGAGCTTTCGACTTCGAGCTTCCCGGAAAGAGCGTCCGCAGCCCCTGGGGCGGGATCGGCGATGGCGACGAGCTCGGCGTCGACGAGGCGACGTGCGACGGTCTCACCGTGGAAAGAACCGATGCGGCCGGCACCGATGAGACCGACATTGACGGGTTTGTTCTTGGGCATGGAATTGATCCTGTCACGTTGAAAATGTCAGATGGTGAATGCGGCGCGGAACGCTTCGAGCGCCGCTTCCGGGTCGCCGGCGGCCCAGGCTTCCATCCCGATCGGGCCGGAATAGCCCATCGCATTCAGCGCCTTGGCGATGCCGTTCCAGTTGACCTCGCCGGTACCGGGCTCACAGCGGCCGGGTACGTCGGCCACCTGGACCTCGCCGATCCAAGACAGGCACTTGCGGCAGAGTTCGATCAGGTTGCCCTCGCCAATCTGGGCATGGTAGAGATCGAGATTGAGGCGGAGCCGCGGATGATTGACGCTCGAGACAAGCGCCAGCGTGTCCTCGGCGCGGCCGAAGGGCACACCGGGGTGGTCGACCGGCAGGTTGAGGTTTTCGAGCGTGAAGGTGACGCCTTCGTCTTCGGCCATATCCACGATACGGCACAGAGTATCGCGCGCCTTCAGCCACATCGCGCCGGTGACCACTTCGATGGGCTGGACCGGCAGTCCGCGGTCTCCGAGGCCCGTGCCGTGCAGGTTGAGTCGCTGTATGCCGAGCCGTTTTCCCACCTGCGCGGTCTCGCGCGCTGTCCTGAGGAGTTCTGCTGCACCGTCGTCGTCCGTCAGACGGCCGGTCAAATAGCCGTTCATGATCGTGAAGGTCGCGCCGGTCGCTTCCAACTTCTTGAGATCGTGCTCCGGCCAGTTCCAGAGACCGACCCCGAAACCCATTTCTTTCAGGCGCGCGGCGCGCCACTCGATCGGCTTGTCGCGCCAGAGCATTTCCGCGCAGGCTGCGAGGGGGAAGGGGGAAGTCTTGGGAGCACTCATTGGCGTTTTCCGAATTTTGGGTATGACGATGGGTGGAGCGGCGCAAAAGCGCCGCACCGAAAGGCATGCGAGCCGGTTTCGATCAGATCGTTCCGCCGAGCTCTTCCGACAGAGACTGCAGCTCCTTCCCGCCGGCCATCAGGTTTTGCAGTTCGTCGATGCCAATCTCGTTCTTTGCATAGGTTCCAAGCGTCTTGCCGCGATTGAGCACGGTGAAGCGGTTGCCGACGGCATAGGCGTGGCGAACGTTGTGCGTGATGAAGATCACCCCGAGGCCCTTGGCTCGGACCTGGTTGATATACTTCAGCACCATCGACGTCTGGGCGACGCCGAGTGCCGACGTCGGCTCGTCGAGGATCAGCACCTTGGCGCCGAAATAGACCGCGCGGGCGATCGCCACACATTGCCGCTCGCCGCCTGACAACGTGCCAACCGCCTGCTGCGGGTCGCGGACATCGATGCCGATCTTGTGCATCTCGTCGCGAGTCACGTTGTCGGCCTCATCCATGTCCATGCGCTTGAAGGGGCCAAAGCCGGTCAACGGTTCCCGCCCCATGAAGAAGTTGCGGGTCACCGACATCAGCGGGATCATCGCAAGATCCTGGTAGACCGTGGCAATGCCGGCATCGAGTGCGTCGCGAGGGCCGGAAAACACTCGAGGCTGACCCTCGACCAGGAAATCGCCCGAGGTCGGCTTGTGCACGCCGGCAAGTGCGTTGATCAGGGTCGATTTGCCCGCACCATTGTCGCCGAGCAGGCATAGAACCTCGTTGCGGTACACGTTCATGGACACGCCGTTGAGGGCGATGACGGAACCGAAATGCTTGACGAGGTTCCTGACCTCGACGAGGGGCGTCTGAGATGTGCTCATCAGCGTTCCCCCGTGACGCGTTTGCGGATGACGTTGTTGAAGACGACGGCGGTCAGCAGCATGCCGCCGAGGAAAACGAGGTACCAATCCTGGTCGATCGACGTGTAGGTCAGGCCGATTAGCACCATGCCGAAGACGATGGATCCAAAGAACGCGCCGATGGCGGAGCCGTAGCCGCCGGTCAGCAAGCAGCCGCCGATGACAGCCGCGATAATCGCCTCAAATTCTTTCTGAAAGCCGCGGCGGGCGTCCGTCGAGCCGGCATCGAGCACGGTGAGGATGGCGACCAGCGTGGCGCAAAGGGCGGTGACGACGAAGAGCGTTGTTTTGACTCTCGCCACCGGCACACCCGACTTGCGCGCAGCGCGCGGATCGCCACCGGATGCGAAGATCCAGTTGCCGAAGCGCGTTCTCAACAGAACCCAGGTGGCAAGGAGCGCGATGGCAATGAACCACAGGATCTCGACCGGGATGCCGGGCACCCTCGGTGCGCCGTTCGGGAAGGTGTCGATAATGCCGACCTCAGCAAGCCAGGTGAACAATCCGGGGAAGGCATCTCCTGAGAACAGGCGGGCAAGCGGGCTGCCGGCCACTGCTTCCTTCATGCCGCGAAGCTGGGTCGCGCCGCCGCTCGCCCACTTCAGGCCGACCAGCGTCAGGCCGCGCAGGATGAAGAGGAAGGCCAGCGTCACGATGAAGGACGGAAGGCCGGTGCGCATGGTGAGCTGAGCGTTGGTGATGCCGATGAATGCGGCAAAGGCGATGGCGACGAGAATGGCGACGCTGAGCGGCACCTGCCAGACGACCAGCGCCGTGCCGAAGACCAGCCCGGCAAAGGCGACCATCGAGCCGATCGAAAGGTCGAATTCGCCGCCGATCATCAAGAGGGCTGCGCCGATGGCGAGAATGCCGAGCTGGGCGGCCGGGGCCATGAAGTTCATCACACCCGCCAACGTGAACATGGCGGGATTGGCGGTGAGAAGGAAGAAGATCGTCACGAGCACCAGACCGGCTACAGCGCCGAGTTCGGGACGCCGTAGAATTGCGGTCAATGTCGAAACCTTTTTCAGCCGCTCATCGGATCTGGCTACAGACCCGTTCTGTTCGTTGGCTAGCGTCATGGTTCGTTCCTAAAATCTGGGTCGTTGTCCGTTCGCGCGACGACCGCCCGCGAATCGAAGTGTCGCGTTGGCCAAATGCGCGGCGACAGGGGCAGCCCCCGTTCAGGACGGGGGCTGCCAGGCTCCGCCTTAGCGGATACCCTGGGAGGATTTCTCGATTACTTGCGCAGCCGTCTCGGCGGTCACGAAGCTCGGACCAGACGCCACGTTGCCGGCCGGGATCGTTCCGTAACGCGCATTGAGCGCCAGGAAAGTCACCGGCAGATAGCCCTGCAGAAAAGGCTGCTGATCGACCGCAAACAGCGCCTTACCGTCGACCACGGACTGAAGGAAGCTCGCTGAGAGGTCATAGGAGGCGACCTTCACCTTGTCGCCGGCACCCATCTTCTCCACCACCGCCACGGCCCGCTCGCCGACGAGCGGAGCCGAAAGGCCGAGCACGACATCGATCGACGGGTCGGACGTCAGCGCCGCCTGGATCTTCGATTCGATCTCGGCGGGATCGGAGGTCGTCGGCAGCACCGTGACCTTGCCACCCTCGAAGCCCTGCTCCGTACCGGCACAACGCTGGTCGAGAGCGGCGTTGCCGACTTCCTGGTTGACGCAGAGGACGTGCTTGAGGCCGAGCGACTTCAACTTCTCGCCGACCTTGACACCAGCCGGCGTCTCATCCTGGCCGACATGCAGCTTGATGCCGAGTTTTTCGGCTGCGGAGATGCCGGAGTTCATCGATATGACCGGAATGCCGGCGGCGACGGCCTTCTCGATCGCCGGGCCAAGCGCATCCGGGTCCGGGTTCGAAATGACGATGCCGGCAGGGCTCTGGTTTACGGCAGCTTCGATGAGCTGAGCCATCGCCACCATGTCGAAGGTCTCCGGCGCGCGGTAATCGACCTGGACGTTGCTGTCCTTACCGGCTTGCATGATGCCGTTCTTCACGATCGACCAGAAAGGGTCGGATGCCTGCCCGTGCGTCACGGCGATTATGGTGGGCTCCTGAGCTTTCGCGCTCACGGCCGCCGAGGTGGCGACGCCGAGTACGACCGCGCCGAATGCGAGCTTCTTCAAAAGGGATTTCATTTGCTCCTCCTCATTCGCCGTCCACTCCACAGGATGGCGAGAAAAACGAATGCTACCGGGTGCATTTCTGTTTGCTACCGGGTGCAAACAGGTGCATGTTATCCTCGGATGCCGTAAAAGCAAGCATTCATTTCATCCGAATCAAAAAATGGAATATCCGTTCCATTTCACAGGGAGGCTCTATGCGCAAGCGGGCGACGGCGAGGGAAGTGGCGGATGCCGCCGGTGTCTCGAAGTGGACGGTCATACGGGCTTTCACTCCGGGCGCATCTATCGCGGAGGAAAGCAAACGCAAAGTCCTCGAAGCGGCTGCGGCGCTCAACTACACTCCGAACCTGCTTGCCCGCAGCCTCGCGACCAACTCCACCCATCAGGTGGCTGTGTTCGTCGATGATTTCGCCAATCCTCAGAAATTGCCGTTCCTGGAGACATTGACCGAACGACTGCAGGCCGAGGGGCTGGTCGCCGTGCTCATCAATATCAACACGCACTTCGACCATGTGCACGCACTGCTCCACGCAGACCAGCGCCAGGTCGATGCCGTCATCCTGTTCGGAACGGCATTTCGCAGCGAGACACTGAACGATCTGCAATTCGGCCGGGGGACGCCACCCATGTTCGTGCTGGCGAGAGACAGTCAGATCGAAGGCGTGCCGGCGGTCACATGCGATGCCGAACTGGCGCTGCGGGAGATCGTCGATCATCTCTTCGAAAGAGGATACCGGCGTCCCGGCTTTATGACGGGAGCGACCGTCCTGTCGACGGCGCTGAGACGCCGGCAGCATTTCGTCGATTTCTGGGGGGAGAAGGGCGTGGACGACGTCGCGGTGTTCTCGGCTGAGAAATACAGCGCCGAAGCCGGAGCCGAAGCCGTCCGCGGCTATCTCAAGGAGACCGACCCCGCGGACCGAGTCGACGTCCTGATGTGCGAAAACGACATCTTGGCGCTCGGAGCGATGGATGAGATCCGCGACCGTTTTGGCTTGCGCGTCCCGGAAGACATGGCCGTCGTCGGCTTTGACAACTACGAGCTCTGTGGGTCGTCCGCCTACAGCCTCACTACCTACGAGCAGCCCCGCGACGAAATGGTTGAGGTGATCGTCGGGATTATCACGGGACGGCTGGAGCCCGAGACCGTGACACTGCCGGGCACCCTTGTCGTGCGCAATTCCACATAAGCGGGAGTCATCCGCGAGACCGTTATTTCTCGAATACGGGGAGCGCCCCACCGCTCAAAGAATCCAGCCCATGCGGAGAACAATATGATCCCTCGAAAAGCCATTGCCTTGCCCGCCGGCGTGCGTCTTGCCGTCAGTCCGCTGTCCTGGACCAATGACGTGCTTGAGGACCTTGGCGCCGACATCTCGCTCGAGAGATGCCTGAGCGACGCAGCCGAGACCGGTTACCAAGGCGTCGAACTCGGACGGAAATTCCCACGAGATGCCGCAACATTGCGACCGCTTCTTGCGAGCCATGGCCTCGCCTTGGCGTCCGGCTGGCATTCGGGAGAACTGGCTGAACGCGGCGTCGGCGAAGAAATGAAAGCCGTTGCCCGCCATGCCGAACTTCTGCGCGAGATGGAGTGCAAGGTCATGGTCTATGGCGAGGTCGCGATGATGACACCGGGATCGCCGCTCGATGCACCGATGTCTGAGCGCTTGACTATGCCGAAGACGGAGGTAGTCGCCTATGCCGCCCGGCTCACCGAGTTCGCCAAGCGTCTGGCGGGCGAGTACGATCTCAAACTTGCCTATCACCATCACCTGATGATGGTGGCAGAGACATTCGATGAGATTTCGGACATTTTTGGCAGAACGGGGGAGCAAGCCGGCCTGCTTCTCGACACTGGACATGCTGTCGCCGGCGGCTTTGATTATACCCGCTTGATCGAGCGCTTCGGGGATCGCATCGTCCACATCCATCTGAAGGACGTCCGTGGCCCGGTGCTCCAAAACGTTCGGGCGTGTGACCTGAGCTTCAATGTCGGCGTGCGAAGCGGCATGTTCACTGTGCCCGGCGACGGCGTTGTCCATTTCGACCCGATTGCCCGGTTTGTCCGGGAAAATGGCTACCGCGGGTGGCTGGTGGTCGAAGCCGAGCAAGACCCTGCACTAGCCCCGTCGCGGCTGGCCGTCGCCCGCGCTTTCGACCATATCCGGGGCGTCTTTACTGGCTGAACGCATCTTGCCTATGGTGGGGGTTCGTCTCGGCGGCCCGACGACGGCATCCGGCGCTTTCTGCCGTTCGTCGCCGGCAAGCTGCGCAGCTCTCCCGTCATAATTTCGAGACGGCTTCCGCGCCGAGAGCCTTGAGCTGCTCGATCGAGGCAATCCCCATCAATGCAAGGCTGATCGAAATCTCCCGCTCGAGGATGGCAATCACCTCGGCCACACCCGCCTGCCCCGCGGCCGAGAGGCCATAAGTATAAGCTCGGCCAAGCATCACGCCGTCTGCGCCGAGTGCGATCGCCTTGATGACGTCCGCGCCCCGGAGGATACCGCCGTCAAGCATAAGGCAGAAGTCGATTCCGACGGCGGCGCGAATGCTGGGCAGGGCGCGGATCGTGCTCGGGGCACCGTCGAGTTGACGTCCGCCGTGGTTGGAAATCACCACCCCATCGCAACCGAGATCGCGAGCGCGTACGGCATCAGCGGGCGTGAGAACGCCTTTAATTACGAGCTTGCCCGTCCAGCGTTCGCGTAGCGAGGCGATGTCCTTCCACGACAGCGTCTTGTCAATTCGGCGCGAGAGATTGGCCGCCTGCTCCAGCGCGCCGCGACCGAATTCCGGCCGGTGCTCGATTGCCCTGACCGACGGCATGCCGGCAAGGGCCACCTGTGCGAGCCAGCGCGGCTTCAGCGCGAGGCGGGCGAAGAGGTCCGGCGTCACCCGCGTCAGCGACCGGAAGCCGTTTCGCACGTCCCGTTCGCGAATGCCCGTGATGGCTGTGTCCACCGTTACGAACAGGGTATCGACGCCGGCGTGTTCTGCCGCTTGTAGCAATTCCTCGCAGAGCGAGCGATCCTCCAGCACATAGAGCTGGAAATGCAGCGGCCCGTCCGTGACGGTGCGAAGGTCGGCTAGTGAAGCGATGGAAAAGGTTGATAGGCAGAAGGGGATGCCCGCGGCATGCGCCGCCTGCGCGGCCTTGACCTCGCCCTTGCCGGCATAAAGGCCGAGGAAGCCGACCGGCCCAAGCATGAACGGCAGGGGATAACGTTGCCCAAGATAAGCCGTGGAAAGGTCCTGCGGCTGCGGCTCGACTAGTACCTTCTGGCGCAGGGTTATGCGTGAGAAGTCCGAGCGATTCGCCCGCATCGTCTCCTCCTCGAAGGAGCCGCCGTCTATATAGTCGAAGAAGATCTTCGGCAGCCGCCGTCGGGCGAGATCGCGAAAGTCGTGTATGTTGACCGGCGCCATGTCAGCCGTTGTCCGGATCGATTGTGTCGATGAATTTTGAAATTAAATCGTGTCCCGCAGCCGGCTCGCTTCCGGCCATCACCGCGACGGAGAAGCCTATCAGGGAGGAAGTCGTGTTATGGGTCGTAGCGCCGGCCCGCAGGTTCATCACCAACGTCGGGCAGAGGAAAAGGCCAAGCCGGATGACCCGGCGCCAGTCGGCCGGAAGCATGCCCCGCGCCTTCAGTTCGTGGAGCAGTGGACGCCATAGTGCCTCTGCCTTCACGTCGAGTAGCGCCCGCCTGGCGGGACTTGGCATGAAGTCGGTCGTTACGCGGAGCAGACTACCATCGAGCATTACGCTTGCCTTGTAGTGCTCAGCTGCCATCGCAGGATCGTAGAGCCACAGCGGATGGGCGAGGGTGTTATGGAAGGTCGTCTTCACTTCGGCGAGCAATGTCGGGATGTTCTCGCCGGCAAAGGCGGGATCGAAAAAAGACAAGCGTGCCCTGTCATCGCGCTCCTCGTACCAGACATTCGCGTTGTGGGCATCTCCATGCGCGACCACTCCCCCGGCATCGGTCAGCCGCGAGGGGTTCAGCCGCTCATGCGCGGCATCGAAGAGAGCACCGAGGCTGTCGCGGTATTCGATGCCGTTCACCACAAACCGGCAGCGCGAAAGCGTCTCCCAATCGATCGTTAGGTTCGGAAAGGTAAAGTCCTTGCCGACATAGAAGCTCGCCATTCGCCCGCCCGGAAAGGTTCCTGCCGACGGGTCGATGAGCCGTTCGTAAAATAGCCGGTGGATCGGCTCGGCCGCAACCTCTCCAGCATTCACCGGATGCAGCGTATCGAGATAGACCTGAAGCACGGCTTCGCTCAGCCTCCGTTCGGCCTCAACAGCCCTTTCCCTCGCGGCAGCATCGTCATTCAGATCCAGCGCTCGCAGCACATCGGAAAAGCGCGGATCAGTGCGTCGGCGATAGACGAGGATCTGTTCGCCCGGAAGAGTCGACATCAGCAATGGCTGATCTACGGGAAGTCCCGCGCGGGCCAGGATGTCGGCGCGGTAATATTCGCCGCTCATGGCCTCCTCGCCTTCTTCCTGATGGAACTTGAAAAAGAACGCGCCATCTTCGGTATCGAAGAATCCATTGAGTGAATTGAGACTATACTGGTCGTGATTGATCGCGACGTTCTTTGCCTCGATCCTGAAAAGGTCGCGCAGCAGCTCGGCAAGCAACTGTTCCGCCATGCCGTCTCCGGCTTTGGCGATTTTCCTGATTTGCGCGGTGCGGCTCGTGGCCTGGCTCATAGCGTTCTTTCCGAATGGGTCTTTTTGATAGGAACGGCGGTCACTTGCCGCCGTGCAGATAGCGGCTGCCGAGCGAATAACGGCTGCCGACATAGGTGAAGGTATTGACAGTTGCGACGACCGGTCCTGTCCAGGTCTTGCGGTGCAGGACCAGGCAGCAGTCACCCGGGCGAATGTTCAGCAGGCGAGCCTGGTCAGCACTGGCCGGCAGAGCGCTGATGAGGTGCTCCACCTCGGTCAGCGGCGTTGCGTTCTGTAGGTAGTCATAAGTGGCGACTGCGGCAAAGTCCTGGTCGACATAGCCGGAAACGAGGTTGGGATTGACGTAGCGCTCCTCGAGCTGGACCGGCAGGTCGTTCTCGAAATGAATGACGACGGAATGGTCCACGGGCTTCACCGCCTCAAACTCGAAGGCGAGCAGAAGCTCTGGTTCCGGTCGTGCGATGCGCTCGAGCACGAACACCTCGGCCCGGTGCCGGCTACCGCGCGCTCTGATCTCGGAAATGATGTTGCTGATCTCGATCAACGTCGACTGCGGCCGCGGCGGAGCGACAAAGGTGCCGACGCCCTGAATGCGGCGCAGATGCCCCTCCGAAGTGAGTTCCCGCAGCGCCCGGTGAACGGTCATACGGGACACGCCGAGTGCCAAGACGAGCTCGTTTTCGGACGGAAGCCGGCTGTTGCGGGCCCACTTGCCGCTGCCGATGTTGCCAAGGACGAAGTCCTTCACCTTCGCGTAGAGCGGCGATGCAGAATCTGAAAGCGTATTCATGGTTCACTGCCTCCACCGCCGCCTCGGATGAGCCGGCATCCGGAATGACATGACGGACCGGACTTAGTCCGCCACCTCGATGATCGTCTTGAGTGCCTTGCTGTCGCCCCGCAGCAGCCTTTCGTAAGCCTCGGGCACATCGTCGAGCGCCGGCAGCACCTCGATGAAGCATTGCAGCGCGGGTGCGAGATCGACGAGTAGCCCGACGCTCTCGGGCAACTCGTCTGCAAAGGCATGGCAGCCGACGAGTGACATCTCCCTCTCCACCAGGATGTTCGGGTCGAAATCGAGCTTGCCGTGGCCAATGCCGACGAGCGCCAGCGCACCGCCGCCCGACAGGATGTCGAGAGCCCGGGCGATCGCCTGAATGCTGCCGGTGGCATCCAGCGCATAGCGCACCCTTCCGCCGGAAAGTGCTTCTTCGATCGCCGCCCTGTCGAGAGCAACGACCGCGCCGCCAGTCACCTCGGCGACAAGAGCGGCTTTGTCGGCGTTCACATCGGCCAGCAGCAGCGGACCGGCGTGCAACCGGGAGAGAAGAAGGGCGCTCAACCCGCCGATCGTGCCGCAGCCGATGACGAGAACTGGTTCGCCGGCCGGAATGGCGAGGCGACGCACGGCATGCAAGGCGACCGCCATCGGTTCGGCCATAGCGGCAACATGGGGCGAAAGCTCAGGATCGTGGCGCACGACCAGTCGGGCTGGCAATTGCACCGCCTCGGCAAAACCACCGTCACAGATCTCGCCGACGAAACCTAAGGCCTCGCAGACATTTTTGCGGCCGCTCGTGCAAGCCGGGCAGTTGCCGCACCACATGCGCGAGTCGGCAGAGACGACGTCTCCCCGCACCACGTGACTGACGCCCTCTCCGATCGCAGTCACGCGACCGCAGAATTCATGGCCTGCCGTGGCGGGCCGGCGCGAGATCCATTGGCCGGTACGGTAGTTGTGAAGGTCGGAACCGCAGATGCCAGCAGCCCTTACTTCAAGGTTAACGAAGCCTGGCGGCGGAGCCGACAGTTCGGCGACCTCCTCCACCCGCAAGTCTTTGGCGTCGTAGAGCCGCACAGCCTTCATAGTTCAGGCGCCCTGCTTCAGATAGCGATCCCGCACCGGCGACACGGCAAGCGCATGCGAGGAGAAACCCTCGTAGATCGCCAGATTGTGGGAATGCTTTGCGAATTCCGGATAGGCCGGTGCCGTGACATAGCCGATTGAGCTGCGCTTGACGAAATCACTGACCGACAGCGGGCCGAACGTTCGGGCCCAGCGGCTGGTCGGCAATACGGCGTTCGGCCCAAGCGAAAAGTTGGCGATGCTGACCGGAGTATGGGGACCCATCAGGATTTCGGACGCTTCAGTGATGTGGCCGAGATGAATGAAGGGCTCTTCTGAGAGAAGCTCCAGATGCTCCGGCGCATAGGCGTTTACGAACTCGTAGCTTTCCTCGATGGAAGTGGTGAGAACGATGCCGCCGGTCTTTCCGCTCAGCACGGCCGTTGAGAAGGCGACGCGCTGTTCGGTCATCTTCGCCCAGTGTTCTGGAAGGGCTGCGAGCGCCTCCTCGGCGACGCGGCGGCTGTGGGTAACGAGATAGGCAGAGGAATCCGGGCCATGTTCCGCCTCGATCAGCAGGTCGAGCGCGGCAAGACCGCCATGGACCGTATCATCGGCGAGGATCATCACTTCGGACGGACCGGCGGGAAGACCGGTATCGATGACGCCGGAGAGCAAGCGCTTGGCGGCGACCACCCAAGGGCTGCCGGGACCGACGATCTTCAGCGCCGGCTTGATGGTTTCGGTGCCATAGGCGACGGCAGCAACGGCCTGCGCGCCGCCCACCTTGTAGACGGTTTCGACACCGGCGAGGCGTGCGGCAACCAGCGTCGCAGCATCGACGGAACCGTCCGGTGCCGGCGGCGTGACGATGGCCAGATTGGAGACGCCCGCAACAACGGCCGGGACCGATGTCATCATAGTCACCGACGGGAAGGAACCTTTGCCGCGCGGTACGTAGAGCGCGACCGACTGAATGGGTGTAAAGCGGTCTCCGGCAAATGCGCCGGGACGGATCTCCTTCAGCCACATGGCTTCAGGCTTCTGCTCCTCATGGAATTTGCGGATGTTGTCTATGCCGAATTGAACGGATTCGATCACGCTTGCATCGACCAGCTTGAAGGCCGCATCGAACTCGGCCGCGGTAACCTTCAGATTGGCTTCCGTGACGTCGGCCTTGTCGAGTTCGCGTCCAAATCGTGCAAGCGCCCTGTCACCCTCGGTGCGGACGGCTTCCAGGATCGGCGCGACCTTCTCGATGAAGGCCGATATGTCGGCTTCCGAACGGCGCAGCAGGGCGGCCTTTTCTTCGAGGTTCAGCTTGGAATATTCGTAGAAAGACACGTTGGTCATCGTCTTGTCCTTGTATCTAGCCCTCGCAGGGCCGAAGGGTCATTTCGATTTCAGGAAGATGTCGAGACCGACGAGCCGGTCGAGCAGCGCGATCGCAACACCCGCGCAGGCGATGAACACCACGGAGATGGCGGCCAGGTCGGGCGTGATGATCGAGCGGATGGAATTGTAGATCTGCACCGGCAGCGTCACGCTTCGAGCGTCGACCAGCAGGAGGCTGACCAGAAACTCGTTGAGCGCGAGGATGAACATCAGCAGCGATCCCGTGATCACGCCCGGTAAGACCGCAGGCAGCGTGATGTAGAGGAAGCGTTGCAGCGGCGGCGCTCCGCAATTGGCTGCAGCCAGTTCCAGGTCGGGCGATAGATTGCTGGCACTGGCCGTCACAGCCCAGACCATGAAGGGCAGGTTAATGACGGAGCAGGCGATACCCACCGGCCACAATCGCCCGAGAACGCCTATGTTGCCGAGAACCAGCATCATGCCGATGCCGGAACCGATCAGCGGGATGGTGAACGGCAACAGCAGATAGATCTGGATCGATCGCGCAAACCGCACCCGATATTTGGCCAACGCGATGCCGGCGAGCGTGCCGACCGGGATCGAGACCACGGTGCATATCGTGGCGACGATCAGCGAACGCAGGAACGCCTGCCTGAGGTCACTTGCCTGAGCGATCGCCCCGTACCATTTCAGCGATAGGCCGTCCGGCGGAAAGGTGATGATGTTTCCGGCCGTAAACGAGGCTCCGAGCACCACGACGGTGGGCGCAGACAACATCACAAGCGCAGTAGCAACGAAAGCCCATAGCACGAAGGATTTACTTTTGCTGCCCGTCATTTACGTTCTCCTGTCATGGCGAGCGTGCCTGCGCCGAATACCATGAAAACGACGCCGACGAGCATGGACCCGACCGCAACGAGCATCATTGACAGCGTAGCACCCATGCCCTGATCGGAGGTGCGGAAGAACTGGTCGTAGATCGCGTTGGCGATAAAGTCCTGCGTGCCGCCGCCGAGGATGGCGGGGATAGCGAAGTCGGTGAGCGACAGTGTCATCACGACCAGGCCGGCCCCCACGAGCCCCGGTCGGGAAAGCGGCAGAACGATGTGGCGAAAGGTGCGGGTCCAGCCCGCGCCGAGCGAGGCCGCTGCCGCCTCGAGGTCGCTGGGGATCGCGGTCAGAGCCGGTGCGAGCATCAGCACCGCGAAAGGCAGCATGTACTGAATGAGGCCGAACAGTACCGCAGGGTAGTTGTAGAGCAGCCGTATCGGCTGGACGCCTACGAGACCGAGCGCCTCGTTGACCATGCCCTGATTGCCGAGAATGATGAGCCAGCCATAGGCGCGCACAACCTGTCCGATGAAGAAGGGCAAAAACAACGCAACCAGCAGAAACTTGCGAAGCGTGGACGAGGGCGTGCGCACCATGAGATAAGCATATGGAAACGCGAAGACCAGCGTGATCACGGTCACGATCATCGAACCAATCAGGCTACGGCCTGCCACGGTCGCAAAGAAGCTCTCGGTCAGAACACGCTGATAATTGGTGAGCGTATAGCTTTCCGACATCAGGAAGGTATTGGTATCGAGCGTTCTCAGGCTCGTGTCGCCAATCTGGACGAGGCCGAGCACAAGCAGCCCCACGAGCACAATCGCGGGCATCAGCATGAGATAAGGTAAGCCTCGCTGGAAGCTCGAGGGCCAGACGAAAGCCGCAAGGCGTTCGAGCATATCCATGACGCGCCACGTCAGGGGATATGCGGCACGGGAAGCGCGCATGGCATCGATCCTGTTTCACGAGAGAACGTTGCCCGCCGTGAGAAGGGACGCGGCGGGCACACGAGGCATCAGCCCTGCATGATTTCCTTGAACTTGGCGAACCACTGGCTTTCGTTCTCGACCTGTACCTTGGACGAGATACGGATCAAGTGTTTGAAGTCCTCTTCCGTGGTCGGGTAGGACGGATCGCCCACGAGATCGGCCGGCGGAGTGATGCCGGGGATGACGCCGGGAAGGCCGAGACCGTCGAGCCAGATCTGCTGTGCTTCCTTGGTCAGGGCGTGATCGATGTACTTCTTGGCCCAGTAAAGCTCATTTTCGGGCAGACCCTTCGGGATCCAAAGGCCGTCGGTGTCGAACTTTGCGCCTTCCTCCGGCACGACCCAGGCGATCTCGATGCCGTTCTTCTTGGCTTCGCGCGCATTGGTCGAGATGGTGCAGGCGGCGTCGATCTCGCCCTTCTGGAACCAGGTGGTAAAATCCGGGTCCTCGCCGAGCAGGGGCTGCTGCTCCTTGATCTTCGAGATGAAATCCCAGGCCGGCTGCATGTTGGCCGGAATGTCCTCGAGCTTACCGCCGCCGGCGACCTGGGCCGGGAAGTGGAAGCCGATGCCGTCGTTATACAGCGCGATACGACCCTTGAGCTTGGGGTCGAGAAGATCCTTCCAGGACTTTGGTGCGCCGTTCGGGAAGGCCGACGGGCGATAGGCGAGCACGTAAACATAGCCGTAGGTATTGACGATCGGATAGCCGTCGAGACCGACCGGCTTCGCAAGATCCGTGGCGTTCTTGAGATTCGGCAGGTCCGACAGGTCCTCGGTGACCCCGCGCAGCGCCGACTTTGTCGCGTTCGTGGTCGTATCCCAGTTGATGTGGATCGGCGGGACACGCTTCTGGGCAACAGCGGCCCAGACCTTCGGCTGGATCTCGTTGTCCTCAGTCAGATCGTGACGGACGGCAATCCCGGTCATCTTGGTAAAGCTGTCGGACACGCCAGCCTTGAGCGCATCGACCCAGCTGCCGCCCCAGGCGCGAACGATGATCTCGGCCGGCTTTTCCGGCTCTTGGGCAAAGGCGCGACTGGCGCCGAGCGTCGAGAGGCCCGCCGAGGCGCCGGCCGCGGCGATCGACGCAAGCAGCGTCCGGCGGCGGATCTGCGCGGACAGAAATTTTTCATGCGGCATTAGACATTCTCCTCTGGCTGGACCTTCTCGGGGTCATTTTTGAAAGACATGCATATCCCTGGCATTCCAGCCGAGACGAACCTCGTCGCCCGGACCGAACTGCAAGTGAGATTCTGGATCGTGGTCGAAGACCCGCATCAGCACGCCGGCCAGCCTCGGAACCTGAATTTCGTAAACGACGCGTTCGCCTTCGAAAATGCAATCGACGACCTGGCCGTCGACCACCGTTTCGAGTCCCTCGAGCAGCCTGTCCTTCGGCGCGATGCGGATCTGTTCCGCACGAACAGCGCCGCTGCAGGATATGCCGGTCGCAAGGGCAGCATCGGCAGGGATCCCGACGAGACGCACACCGTTGGCTTCGAACACGGCTCGCGCCGAAGTAAGTTCGACAACGTTGCCTTCAATGAAATTGGTCACGCCGATGAAGTTTGCGACGAAAGCATTCGACGGCGTGCGATACGCATCGACCGGCCGGGCCTTTTGCTGAATGGAGCCGCCATCCATGACGATGACCTCGTCGGAAACCACCAGCGCCTCTCGCTGGTCGTGAGTGACATTGATCGTGGTGACGCCGAGCTCTTTTTGGATGCGGCGAAACTCGAGCTGCATCTCCTCGCGCAGCTTGCGATCGAGCGCAGCAAGCGGTTCGTCAAGCAGAAGCAGGTCCGGCTCGAACACCAACGCACGGGCGATAGCGACACGCTGCTGCTGACCGCCGGACAACTCATTGATCCGACGGCCGCCATAGCCGCCGAGGCGCACGAGATCGAGATAGCGCGCGACCTTTTCCGGGATCGTGCGGGCGTCATGGCGTCGCATCTTGAGCGGAAAGGCGACGTTTTCGGCCGCCGTCATATGAGGAAAAAGTGCGAGCTTTTGGAACACCATACCGATGGCGCGCTTGTGCGCCGGCACGGCACTGACCGGCCGCCCATTGATGAAGATCTCACCGTGGGTCGGCCGGTCGAAACCGGCGATCATGCGCAGCAGTGTCGTCTTACCGGATCCGGACGGGCCGAGAATGGTCAGGAACCGCCCCTTCGGGAGGTCGAATGAGGCATTCCTGACAGCGTGAACATCGCCGAAAGCCATGCCGACGTCCTTGACGGAAACAGCGACCGGATTAACGGATCCGGTCGGACGGAGACCAGCAGCAACAACGCCCATTGAATTCCCCTGTCTTGCTCCAACCGATGAGGCCGCGGCGAAGCTTTATTCTATTCGACCCGGCGGGAAAGGCGCTCCACCGGCCCTTACGTCTAGTTGTCTATACATATTAGTACAAGTATCGTCAACTGACATTGCGCATTTTTTGCACTGCAATTCCATATGCCGATTATTTGTGCACATGCGAAAGGAAGGCGCAAAGCCGCTGACAGTTTGGCTAGCGATGGACAGAATGACAAGCAGTCAAGACGGGTCCGTCACACAGTTTGCACCCCACACGGAGCATTCATGCAGGCTCGCGCACGGATCAGATGGAGGCGAGATAGCCGCCGTCGACAGGAATACAATGCCCCGTGATATAGGCAGCCGCATCGCTGCAGAGGAAAACCGCGACACCGCCGATGTCGCTTTCCTTGCCGAAGCGCCGCTGAGGGATTTTTTCCAGCATGCGGGATTGCCAATCCTCGTCCTCGTAGAAGCCCTCAGTCATGGCGGTGCGGAAATAGCCGGGCGCTATGGCGTTGACCCGGATGTTGTGCGTTGCCCACTCGGTTGCCAGGGCACGCGTTACGCCGAGTAAGCCCGACTTCGAGGCGCCGTAGGGTACCGCCGTCGGAATGCCGACATAGGACGTCAGGGAGCAGAGATTGACGATTGCTCCGCCGTTTGCGTCCGCCATGATCCGGCCCGCCGCCTGGGCACAGAAAAAGGCGCCCTTCAGATTGGTCGAGACGATCGCTTCCCAGAGCGCCTCGTCTACTTCGAAGGAAGGCCGGACATTCTCGAACCCGGCATTGTTGACCAGGATGTCGAGACCGCCCAAACCCTCAGCCGCTGCTCTCGTGACGCTTGCGCAAGCCTCAACGTCGCGCACGTCCTGGGCAAGCGCCACCGCGCGGCTGCCGGCCTTTTCGATCAGGGCCTGGGTCTCAGCCAAGCCCTCTACCGTTCGCGCGGTCACCGCCACGTGCGCACCGGCCTCGGCCAGAGCGAAAGCGATAGACTGCCCTATGCCGCGGCTTGCTCCCGTAACGAGCGCGCGGCGGCCGGAAAGGTCGAAGATCGGGCGGGTCATGACGGCTCCTGTCCTGGTTCCAACCTGGATGACATCATTATCTCGACAACATGTCTATACATATATACAGATCATGAATCCCGGCTTATGAATAGCACATAGCAAGGGTACCCCATGGAGACGGTAAAATGGCAAACCCATCAACCCCCATACGGAAAGAAATTCGCTCGATCGCCCCCTATAATGCCGGCCTGACGCTCGAAGAGGTGCGGGCGAAGTACCATGTCGACGAAGTCGCCAAGCTCGGCTCCAACGAGAACCCTCTCGGCCCCTCGCCCGCCTTGCGCGGCCTTTTTCCCGACATCGGCGAACTAGCCCGGCTTTATCCCGATCCGCAGGGCCGCGCGCTCTGCGCCCGCCTGGCTGCCAGCTTCGATGTCGAGAACAATCAGGTTATCCTCGGCAACGGCTCGGAAGATCTGATCGCCGTGATTTGCCGCTCGGTGGTGCGTGCGGGCGACACTGTGGTGACGCTCTATCCATCCTTCCCCCTGCATGAAGACTATACGACCCTGATGGGCGGAAAAGTCGATCGCGTCACCGTGGCACCGGACCTCACCGTCGACATGGACGCGCTTCTCGCCGCAATTGCCCGCAAGCCGCGTATGCTGATGTTCTCGAACCCGATGAACCCGGTCGGCTCATGGCTGACACCGCGCCAACTGGAAAAGGTTATCGCCGCGCTCGATCCGGAAACGCTCATCGTGGTGGACGAGGCCTATGCGGAATATGCAGCCGGCGACGACTATCCAAGTGCGGCCGAAGTGCTGAAGGCGACGGGCTTGAACTGGGTCGTGCTACGTACCTTCTCGAAAGCCTACGGACTGGCAGGCCTGCGCATCGGCTATGGTATTGTCAGCGACGGCAGCCTTTGCGATTTTTTCAATCGTGCGCGCACTCCGTTCAACACCAATGCGATCGCCCAGGTATCCGCCCTCGCCGCCTTTGATGACGCCAATCACCTTACCCGTTCCGTCGAGCTTGCTCTGGTCGAACGTGAGCGGATGAAGAAAGAGCTCACGACGATGGGCTACCGGATTGCACCATCGAAATGCAATTTTCTGTTCTTCGACGCACGCACAGAGGCAACCCGTATGGCCGAAGCACTGCTCCGGCGAGGCGTCATCGTCAAACCGTGGAAACAACCCGGCTTCGAGACGTATATTCGCGTCAGCATCGGCTCACCTGCGGAAAACGATCACTTCATCGACGCGTTGAAGAAGGCCGAGGCCGCCGAGGCAGGCGTGAAGCGGAAGGCAGGCGCAGCTTGTCGTGCGGACAAGTGATTCGAACCTTTGTTGGCTTTCGCTCATGCCACATTTCGCGTGCGGTGCGTTCAACCTCCCTGCCATATCTCCGCGCGGCCAGTTTCTTGAGCGTGGCCGCGACGAGTTTTGGCTGGCAGTTCTGATCGCTGTGGCGCGGCGACATGCCGAGGGAGGCTGGCCACAGCCTGCACCGCCTAAAAATGGCGCGCGTTTCTGGCCGACCATTTCGGCAAGTCCGGTCCTTATTTCTAAACGTCGCCGCGACATTAACGAGCGACAGGTCCGGCCGGACTGGATGCGCAAAACAGATCAGAAGTGAGGATTTGGATCCCGCCTACCGCGGCCGCCCAAACCGATGTATGTGACATTCGTTAGCTTGTCGCTCAGGAGCGCGATAGCGCTGATAGGCCGCGGAAAACGGGATTGAACGGATATGGATGTCATTTTCACACCGGAGTTGACCGTTTGCGGGATTGAGGAACTGCCGGGCCAGAGCACACGCAACGTCACCCATGTCCTCTCGCTGATCGATCCCGAATATCCCGAGTTGGACGCCTTCCAGACCTACGGCAAACACCACCGCACCACGCTACGCTTCCACGACATCATTGCGGAGGCGCCTGGGCGGGTGATGCCCCATCCGGACCATGTGGCCGAGATCCTCCGCTTCGGAACGGATTTTCAGTCAAGGCAGGATGCAAATGGCTCAAGCCATCTGCTCGTCCATTGCCATATGGGCGTGTCGCGCTCGACGGCCGCCATGCTGTCACTGATGGCGCAGGCGAACCCAGATGAGTCTGCCGAGGACCTGTTTGCCCGTTTGATCGTGATCCGGCCGCAAGCATGGCCGAATTCGCAGATGATCCGTTTCGCCGACGAGCAACTTGGACGCAAAGGCGACCTAACAGCAGCGCTCGGCCGCCATTATGGCCGGCAAATCAAAAGCCGACCGCAGTTCACCGAGTGGATGACAACACTGGGGCGACAGGCCGAGTTGCAAATGGCGGTTCTGAACTGACAGCACATGCGGGGCCACTGGGAACAAGTTAGAGGTTGGAAGGAGCCTTCCTGCGGTTTTCCGGTGTTCCCAGTGAGGTACGGCTGGATAATGCAAGCCGCTGGTTGAGTACTACGACGCAGTTACGCGGGAGGTGCGCTTCACTGCGCGGCTATCTTGCCTCTCATAGAGGCGCGGAACGACGAAACCGAGCTACAGCCTGTTTTTGAGAGCGGTGAACCTCCCCCCTCCCCGCAGCACCGTGATGACCTGGGATGCAGCAGCTGGCCCGCCAGGGCCATGGAAGGTGGAATGAGCGTACCAGGCGCAGACGCTTCAGCGTCGAAGCCCGTTCGCGCGCAACTTGACCGGTTAACAGCGCAGCCGCAGGAGGCTTAGCATAGCGCCCCCCGAAGGGCGGAAGCCGGGACCGACTGCGCCCGGCAAGTTGCTCCGTCTCCTCCGAGCTCATTGGCTAGGCTTTGCGTTCAATTGGGCGCTGTGAAATAGCCGTGAACAGGACGTGAGCATGGCTAAACCCACCCATGGATGGCCATGACCGAGAGGCCAATCGTGGCTTGCCGAGCGCACCAACGCCGTTGATTGGCAGATCGGCAGCAAGGCCCGCCTTTACCGACGCAAAGAAGTTCTGTGTCAGACGTGAACCTTGGATCCCGGTTAACACAGTCGTGATGCGGAGCCGTCCTGATCTTTCTCGGGAAGGAATGACCAGGCACGAGCCCCGATCTTCACGAACAACTGTCCGCCTTCCCGATCTTCGGGAGGCATTGCCTCGAATTGCTCACATTCGAAACTGCTAATAATGCATGGACAAAGCCGGCGTCGCCTTCCTCGTACTCATCTGCATCCTCGTCGCTCTCGTGGTGAGCATCCTGGGATTCGTCCCAGAAGAGGTGCCAACCGATGTACCGGAGGTGACCCCTCCGACGCCCCCGAGATGAACTAGCTTTCAGGGATGCATGGATCACTCCACTTTGGCGGTTACTCCGGCGGGAGACGGATAAATTCGGCCACTTGATTTGACTAAACTCCTGCGCGAACGTCTTATTCTAGTCACCATCGGTGGCTGCTACAACTGTCGAACGGGAGGAGCTTGCAATGCGTATCCTATTGATCCCCGCCGTGATGCTTATCGGCTCGTTTGGAACTGTTGCTGTCGCAGCCGAAGGCGACGAGGCGTTCGCTACGGCTGACAAGGAACTGAATTCGACGTTCAAGGACATCGAGGCACGCATTGGCGACGATGCAGGCACGAAAAAGCTGCTTGTCTCCGCCCAAAAGGCGTGGATTTCCTTCCGCGACAACGAGTGTGCATTTCAGACATCAGCCAGTGCGGACGGTAGCGCCTACCCTATGCTCGTTGCTGCCTGCAGAACCGAACTGACGACAGATAGAACGAAGGCGCTGAAGGCTTACCTCAATTGCCAGGAAGGCGATCTTTCCTGCCCGGTACCGTCCGGGCAATAACGTTTAATAGGCGACCACCCTACGGCATAGTCGGCGGTCATTGGGTGGTTGCGCGTGAGCGTTTGTAGGCGCGCAATCGAACCCGGTCTTTCGTGGTTATGAGCCACGCGGCTTACCAGTTGCCCTGCCTGCGTTCAAAATTCGGCAATATGCGGCTACGGCGGGAGGTGGTGAACTCCTCCTCAGGGCCCGGCGAGTGTTCCTCTAATCGAGGTCCGCTATCACAACACCCTGCAAATCACCGATGATTGCAAAGAGCCTGGACTAAGCGACGCTATCGACTGTTCAAGCGGAACTTCGACGCGAGACAAGCCCTGAAAGCGTTTCCACAAGGGTCGTACCTGCTGGTGACGTCGAGAACGGTCGCGAGCATGCCACCGACCCGCGCCAACGAGCAGAAACGGATACTGGACGACTATCCACGGGTGGTTCTGGTGCTTGGCAAAGGCATGTTCGCAATCGGCGCGAATGCCAAGGCGGCCAAAATCGGCGGAGATCTCTGCGAACAGGCTGCGCGGGTAATCAACGCCGCGCAAGCCTATGGCTGTTTCACCCCGATCAGCGAGGCAGATCTCTTCGACATGGAGTACTGGTCGCTAGAGCAGGCCAAATTGAAAATAGCAGTATAGCATAGGGCCGCACCAATCTTCCGGCGAAAAGTGGCACGATTGATGTTCTCGCCTCCCCGGAAGGGATCGACTGCTCCGTCCTCCCTTCAGCACCGATCGCATGCTTCAAGCCATTATGCCTTATACAGCCTGGCGCGGTACGACGAAACCGAGCTCCAACCGTTGCGAAAGCAGTGAACCTGCCCCTCCCCGCAGCACCGTGATGACCTGGGATGCAGCAGCTAGCCCGCCAGGGTCATGGCAAGTGAAATGAGCGTACCAGGCGCAGACGCCGGTTAACAGCGCAGCCGCAGGAGGCATAGCATAGATGGGGTAATCGGCTTCGTGCCCCATCTTCGCCGACCGGAAGGAAGGTGCTGCGCTCCGAGCTGATGATAAAACGTGGTCTGTTCGTAACAGCCACAAGCATCAGAAAGAGGAAGCGCAGCCATGCAACATTACGCCGGCCTCGACCCGCCGATTAGAGAAGCGCCGCCCGAAGGGCCGGAAGCCGGGACCGACTGCGCCCGGCAAGTTGCTCCGCTTGGCGGCCCAGGTCCACCCCGTCTAAGCGGCACTTGCAACGTGTATAATGATCGTAGCGGTCGACATTCGTTCCCGCTTGTTCAAGACGCTATGACCCAAGCGGCGATCGTCGCCCTTGGCTCGGCTTCAGTTCGGGTGCGCGAAATGACGCGTCCCACTCGGGCGCAACGCCCGAGGCTAAGCTGACACTTCTTGTCTGCCATCCAAGAATCAGAAGACGTCCAAGAACAGCATCGCTGCATCGCCGCGATCGCCAGGTGGGTTCAACCTCTCGCATGGCCAACACGATTTTACGGGTATGCACAAGAGTGACCGCGATCTACAGTAGTCGCGATTCATTTAGTGGTTTCAAGGGAATGGCCGAAGAGAAACGCGCACAATCGTCGATGAGATCGAGTCTCGAACACCTGCCGGAGAAAAAGCAGCGCGAGCTCGCCCGTATTGTCGAGGTCATTCACGAGGAGTTTGAAGACGCACTGAAGGGCGGGACGAGCGAATTCAAGAAGCGCGGTCGTATTCTCAAAATCATTCTTTTTGGCTCTTACGCCCGCGGGACTTGGGTCGACGAGCCACACACGAAGAAAGGCTACAAATCCGATTACGACCTCTTGGTCGTGGTAAATGACCGGCGGCTGACGGATTTTGCCACCTACTGGTCAAAGGCGCAGGATCGTCTGTTGCATCTGTCGGAGGTTCAAACGCCGGTGAGCCTCATTGTTCATTCGCGCCGGGAGGTGAACACGGCCTTATACGAAGGACAATATTTCTTCGTTGATATCCGGCGCGATGGCATTGTGCTCTACGAACTGGACGACGAGCCGCTGGCGGAACCGAAACCACTGTCTTCCACCCATGCCCTTAGGGTCGCACGGGAGCACACAAATCTCCATATACCGGAAATTGGCGACCTAATCGCTGGCTGTAGATTCTACCTAGCGAAAGGAAATCATCGCCGTGCAGCATTTGAGCTCCATCAAGCTGTCGAAACGGCCTACTCCTGCTTACTCCTAACGCTGACGAACTACAGTCCGCCATCGCACAACCTCAAATTCCTGCGCGGCCTGGCCGAGGATCACGATCGCCGGCTCATCGAGGTATGGCCTCGTGAACAGCACCACTTCACGACCTGGTACAACATCCTCAACGAAGCCTATGTAAAAGCACGCTATTCGAAGCACTTCGAGATAACCGAGGAGGCGCTTAGCTGGCTTCTCGACCGAACGGAACACCTCCTCCGCCTCGTCGAGATGATTTGCACCGAACGACTCGGAGAGCTTGAACGGGCGACCGTCCGCGAGCAATAATTTGTGACAGCAATCGCATGAGACTGGCGGACCGATTGCAGCGCATGTAGATGGCAGTCTTGCTTTCCTGGAACCAATGCACCGATGGCGGTGACGCGACGCCCAACAGACGACTTCGCCCCTATTTTCTCCGCTCCCAGGACGGTTTCCTTCGGCCAGGCCGAAGGCCAGCCGCACGCCTCCGCTCTCCCTGGCGCCGCAGGGCGCTCGATTTCGATTGCCGACATCGCTCAGACCTCGAAGAGCTGCTGAAGTACTACGACTTCGAAGCAGATACGGCACGGATGGCGCGAGCGCGTGCCGGCATCGCGCTTGAGGTGGGCCTAATGGGCGTTTGTCACTGTCTGCTGCTCGGGCCAACCATGGGCTTTCGGAGCGTCAGACGAACGCTCCGTCAGTAGGGTGAGACCTCCTCGGTCTACAGAGAAGTGGATTGTGAACAAGTACGTTGGTTGCAAACAATGGGTTTTCCGGCTTGCGACCTCCAGCTTTCTCCAGCTTATGGCCCGGGAACTGCTGAAATGATCAGAACGGGAAAAATGACTGCCTCCGCCCCCCCGCACAGAGTATCTCCACTTGCCGTTTGATCCTGCTAGCTACGGTGACTTCTCAGTACTCTATCAGGAGACGCAGCTTAAAGTTCGATTCGCCTACTTCGAAGATGGCGAGGATCGCGTGGGTGATATTCTATTTGGTCTACGCTTGAAATATCGCGTGGACGGACTGCTGAACACTAACGCGGATATCGGATACAATTTCATTTAAATTGCGGATGATTTCGAGTACGCAGTGTAGCATCTGACGCTCTACGTATTCATGTTGGGTTGGCGCGACTTCCAGTTAACTTTCACAGAAAATACTTACACCTCTGTCAGTAGAGGACTGCACTCTTGGGCAATACCTGCCCAAGTCATACGAACTGGCGAGCTACGGGCTGCTCTACGCCGATATAGACTCCGTGAAGTGGCAGGCCCGCGCATGATATTGATGGAGCTGGCGCCGCCTGCTTCTCTCGCTCAATGGAAAAGCGCTTTTCCGGAAATTGGAAGGTAGGGAACTCAATGGTAGGCGCCTGCATCCACCTTGTTTCGTGCGTTCGAGAGTGAGCGCGACGAACAGCCCACCTTTTCTTTGCTGATTGAGACCGCGAGATAAGGTCCTTCATCTGCAGGAGTGGAACGGGATGGTTGGAGATCGCGCTGGCGCCATGCTTGGAGTCATGGATGAAGCCATGGATGAAGCCAGGCATGATGGAGTCTACCGGCGGATCGAGGTGATCACCGGGCGACGCCAGCGGCGGAATTGGACCGACGAGGAGAAGGCGCGGATCCTTGCTGAAAGCGCAGAACCCGACGTGAACATCTCGGCCGTCGCCCGGCGCTGGGGCGTCAACCGTGGTTTGCTGAATGTCTGGCGCCGCCAAGCCGGGCTGACCGCTCGACGATCCGCGCAAGCCTGCGCGCAGCAGGCCATGTTCGTGCCGGTGACCGTCGTTGGAGAACGAGCGCCTCCCCAGAGCGCGTCGTCGGATATCGCTTCCGTTGCTTCCGGCCGAATTGAGATCGAGATTGCCGGAGCACGCATGACCGTGATCGGCTCGGTGGCGCCTGAGTTGGCGCAGGCGATCGTGGCAGCGTTGCGAGCACGCCGGTGATCGGACTTCCGCCGAATGGCGTGAAGATCATGGTGGCGACGCAGCCTGTCGACTTCCGGCGCGGCATGAATGGCCTTGTTGCGCTGGTGGCGTCAGCGCTTTCGGCTGATCCCTACTGTGGTGACGTGTTTGTGTTCCGCGCCAAGCGGTGCGATCGCCTGCGCTGCATTTATTGGGACGGGTCGGGCATGATCCTAGCGACGAAGTGGCTTGAGGCGGGCAAGTTCGTTTGGCCACCGATCCGCGATGGCGCGATGCAGATGAGTAGCCAAGAGTTCTCGCTTTTGCTGGCCGGTATCGACTGGACTCGGGTTAAACGGAACGTCGTAAAGCGGTCGACGAAAGTGGGCTGATCCTATTGGATTTGCTTGAAGATTCAGGATCATGTGCTAGGGTCAGTCATGCCGCTTCGACCCGACCCTTTACCTCAGGATGGCGCCCAATTGAGCCGGATCATTCTCTCGCTCGATGCGGAGAATGCCGACCTCAAGGCGCGCGTTGCCTTCCTGGAGGGTCAGCTCTTTGGGCCGAAGTCGGAGAAAATGACGGCGATCG